>NZ_CP110806.1:2700671-3001343 GCF_026184235.1 Cellulomonas sp. S1-8 | reverse complement strand
ACGCTGATGCTGCCGACGGTGCCCGGTGCCATCAGCTCGGCATCGGCCCGCGACGCCGACGCGGTGACCTGGATCGTCGCGCCGGAGACGCTCATGAACTTGCCCTGCACGATGCCCCCGCGTTCGACCGACACGGCGTCGACGCGACGTGGCAGCGACGGCAGGTACACGATCTCCGTGGCAGGCAGGGGCGTCAGGGCGCCGACCTGCGCCTCGGAGAGGGCCTGCCGGGCGGCGGTGAGCCGGTCCTTGGCAGCGTTGACGTTCTCGCGCTCGGCACTGGTGTCGGGTGCGGCGTCCGCGGCAGCCCGCGCCGCACGCGCGGTGGCGAGTGCCGTCTCGGCCTGGACCAGGGCCGGCGGAGTGCAGTCGACAGCGGACGGGTTGTCCGCGTTGAACGGCAGTGCGCACTGCTCGTGGAGGTAGGCGAGCTGCGACTCGGCGACCCGCACCTGCCCGTCGAGCTCCGTGACCGACGCCCCACCGGACGCCCGTGCGGCCGCTCCGAGTGCGGACTCCGCCGCCCGGACCTCGGTCTGGGCCGCGGTGACGCCCTCCTTGGCGGCGTCGACCGTGCTCTGGATCTCCTCGCCGGCCGTCGGGGGCTCGTACCCCACCGCCTGGTACAGCGCGACGACGCCGGCCGCCGCGGTGGCGTCGTAGGTCGCGCCGCCCGGGTCGCCGCCGTCCAGCCCCACGGCGCGCAGGGCGGCCTTGAGCTGCTGCACGTCGGGGCCGGAGACCCCGGCGCGCAGGGTCCGGTAGGTGGGCAGGTCGCCGGGCAGCGCGATGACGGGCCGCCCGACGACCTCGAGCACGACGGCCGCGGCGTCGACAGTCGCCCCGACCTCCTTGACCTGGCCGGTGACGACCGCGGGTCCACCGAGGTCGCCCGTCTCCATCGAGAGGTCCACGGCGTCGTCGTAGCCGACGTCGCCGCGGAGCACGACCTCGTTGCCGATGACCCGGCTCTCGACCGGGACCGTGATCGGCCCGGCCGTGGGCGGTGCTGCGTTCGCGGCGGCCTGCCCGGGGGAGATGATCAGCCGGGACAGCAGCAGCCCGAGGGCCAGGCAGACGACCGCGACGACGGCCATGACGGCGATGGTGCGGCGTCCGCCGCTGACGTGGGTCGAGATCGTGCTCACGGTGTCGTCCTTCGGGGGGTAGGGCGCTGCGCTACTCGGACGGCGTCGACTTCGCGGCGACGGCCTCGAGCTGCTCGCCGTACTTCTCCCACAGCCGCGTCTCGAGCTCGAGGTTCGCGGCCTTCTGCGCCTCGAGGTAGCCGGACGACTCCTTGCACTCGTAGTCCGCGGCGGCGAGCGCGAGCTCCTTCTCCTTCAGCTCGGCCATGGCGGCCGGGTCCGGCTCGGCCATGGGGGCCTCCGGGTCGACCTCGGCCTCCGGGTCGGTGGGCGCGACGGCCTCCCAGAGCACGTTGACCTCGTCGTAGATGCTCTGCTGGGCCTCGTCCGGGGTGGCGAAGTCGAAGCCGGCCTCGGCGATGCACGCGGCCCACTCCTCCTGCGCCTCGCGCAGGGCCGGGTCGTCGGCCAGGTTCTCGTACTCGGTGTTCATCTCGTCCATGAGGTCCTGGACCGCCGGGTCCTCCCAGATCTGGTCCTGCTCGTAGACCTCGTGCGACGCGCGGCCCTGGCAGCCGGCCTCCTCCCAGTTGTACTCGACCTCGGCCTCGGGGTCCGCCTCGGGGTCGACCTCGGGCGAGATGCCGTAGAGCGCCTCGTAGAACGCCGTCTGCTCGCCCTCCGACATCGAGGCGATGTAGTCGGCGTTCGGGTCGACGTAGTCCTCGCCGCCGCCGTACAGCTCGTCGCTCGTGGTCGCGCCGTACCCGTACTGCACCGCGTACTCCTTGGAGTCCCACTCGGGCATGTCGTCGCTGTTGACGGCACCGGTCATGGGTTCGGCCGGGGTGTACTCGAAGCCCTCCTCGGCCATGCAGGTGGCGACGATCTCCTCGACCCGGCGCTGCTGCTCCTCGATGTCCTCCTCGTTCATCGAGCCACCCATGTCCTCGAAGAAGGCGGTCATGGGCCCGGTCTCGTCGTCCGAGGGGGCGGCCGAGCCACCGTCGGTGCACCCCGCGAGGACCAGCGCCGCGACAGCGGCGACAATGGCGGGCAGGACGGGATGACGGCGCATCAGCAGGCCTTTCGAGGGAAGCGGTGACGGGAGTCAGGGCGCCTTTCGACGAGCGCCACCGCGACGATAGCCGACCTGGACCGGCCACCGGGTCCGACTTCGGGATGACCCGAGGGGCAGGGTTGGGGTACCCAGGTCTGGTCCCGCGGCCTGCGGAGCGGGCCCCCGGTACCCCCGTCAGGCGGCGGGCGGGCCCGGGACGGCGAGCGTGAACGCGGGCGCGCGCACCGAGCGCAGCGCGGCGCTCATCGTGCGTCCCGGGGTGTGGGGGTGGCCAGGACGAGGCGGTCGACGGCGTCGGCGAGGTACGCGCGCGCCTCGGCCCCCAGGCCCGTGTCGACGACGAGGGTGTCGATCTCGTCGAAGCCGCAGATGCGCGCGAGGCCCACGGTGCCCCACTTGGTGTGGTCGGCGAGCACGGTCGTCGCGGCCGCGCACCGGACGAGCGCGCGGTCGGTGGCGGCCTCGGCGAGGTTCGGCGTGGTCGGCCCGTCGGCGTCGAGCCCGTGCACCCCGAGGAACGTGCGGTCGACGCGCAGGTCGAGGAGGGTCGCGTCGGCGACCGGGCCCACGAGGGCGTCCGACGGCGTGCGCACGCCGCCGGTGAGCACGACGTCGACGTCCGGGGTGCCGTGCAGGGCGTCGGCGACCCGCAGGCCGTTGGTGACGACCGTCAGCGGGCGGCGCGTGAGGTCCGCCGCGAGGAGCGTGGCGAGCAGCCACGTCGTCGTGCCGGCGGACAGCGCGAGGGCCTGCCCGGGCTCGACGTCGGCGAGCGCGGCACGTGCGATCGCGGCCTTCTCGGCCGACGACCGGGTGCGCTTGGCCTCGAAGCCGGGCTCGTCGGTCGAGCGGGCGGGGGTGTCCGGCGCGACGGCGCCGCCGTGCACCCGCCGCACCAGGCCGTCGCGCGCGAGCTCGGCGATGTCGCGGCGCACGGTCATGTCGGAGACGCCGAGCGCCGCGACGAGGTCGGCGACGCGCACGGCGCCGTGCGTGCGGATCTCGGTGAGGATGCGGTCCTGCCGCTGCGTCGCGAGCATCTGGACAGCATCCACCAGGGGCGAACAGGAACGCACATCGTGGCGCATCCGGCCCTGTGGCATCCGGCGCCGAACCCCACAGGGCGGGCACGGCGCCGAGGCGCCGTGCCCGCCCTGTGAGGAGCAGACGATCAGATCGTCAGGAGGTCGAGCAGGAGACCGACGGCCACGTCCAGTTGCCGCCGTGCTGGACCGTGAAGCCGAACGTCGCCGTCTGGCCGTTGGACAGTGCGCCGGAGCCGCTGGGCCGCATCGTCATGACGTTGCCCGAGGAGTCCCAGGACGGCGTACCGCTCCAGGTCGCGACGATCTTCTGCGGGGAGCGGACGGTCACGGTGGACCGCCAGGTGCTGATGTTCCCGTTGGCGCGGATCGTGACGGTCCCGTTGAACCGGTCGTTCCACTTCTGGCCCTCGGAGTACGTCGCCGTGCAGGTGCCGTTGCCGGTGGGCGGCGGCGTCGTCGGGTTCGAGGTGGGGTTCGACGTCGGGTTGGACGTCGGGTTCGACGTCGGGTTCGACGTCGGGTTCGTCGTCGGGTTCGTCGTCGTCCCGCCCGGGGTGGCGCGGACGCCGCCGGCGTTCAGGGCGTCCAGCGTGTAGTTGTACGCCGCCTTCTTGCTCGAGCCGCTGAAGAGCAGCGGGGTGCCCGAGGAACGCCACGAGTCCTGGTCACGCACGCCCCACACCGTGATGCCGGTGCAGCGGGCGACCGAGAGGCAGGCCTGGACGACGCCGCGGTACTGCTCGCCCTGCGAGTTGCCGGAGCCCTCGATGTCGAGCTCGGTGATCTGCACGTCGACGCCGAGGTCGGCGAAGTTCCGCAGCGTCACGTCGTAGTTCGACGGCACCGGGTTGCCCGAGTTGAAGTGCGCCTGGAAGCCGACGCAGTCGATCGGGACGCCGCGCGCCTTGAAGTCCTTGACCATGTTGTAGACGCCCTGCGTCTTGGCGTGGGACCAGTTGTCGGTGTTGTAGTCGTTGTAGCAGAGCTTGGCGCCCGGGTCGGCGGCGCGGGCGGCGCGGAACGCGGCCTCGATCCAGTCGTTGCCCGTGCGCTGCAGGTTGGAGTCACGACGTCCGCCGGAGTTGCCGTCGGCGTAGGCCTCGTTGACGACGTCCCAGCTGTGGATCTTGCCCTTGTAGTACGTCGCGACCTTGGTCACGTGGTTGAGCATCGCGTTGCGCAGCGAGGTGCCGGACATGTTCTGCATCCAGCCGGGCTGCTGCGAGTGCCACGCCAGGGCGTGCCCACGGACCTGCTTGCCGTTCTGCCGCGCCCAGTTCACGATCTGGTCGCCGTTGGTGTAGTTGAACTGGTTCTGGTTGGGCTCCAGGGCGTCCATCTTCATCTCGTTCTCAGCCGTGATCATGTTGAACTCACGGTTGGCGATGGTGGTGTACGCGCTGTCGCTCAGCTTGTTGGCGGCGATCGCGGTGCCGAAGTAGCGCCCGGACTCGGCGGCGGCTGCCTGCAGCGTGCTCCCGGCCGCGGCGGCCGGTACGGCCAGCGCGACGGCCAGAGCGGCCACGGCGACGGCGCTGACTGCGCTGGCGCGTCCGCGCCTGTGACGTGTGATCGTCATCGATCCTCCTCGAGGTGGTTCGCCGGAGAACAACCGGCAGCACACGGTCGTGCACCACGAGGTTTAACGTCAATGCGAGATGCGGCATCCGGGGGGTTTCGATCGATTCATAATCGTTTAACCACTCTCGGGTGGTGTCGAGTGGGCGATATGTAACGTTAAACAGGGTGGCGGACGTGACCTGCGTCACAGCAGCCTTGCCGGCCCATGGCGCGCCGCTGTCGCTTGTGTCCGAAAATATCGGAGCCTGATCAGCGTGTGACGGGGGAGAGGTCCAGGGCGCGGCCGGCCAGGTTGCGGGGACGCGCGGCGAGGGTCTGCGCCACGGCGCGCAGGGCGACCGCCCCGGGCGAGTCCGGTGCCGACAGGACCACGGGCGTGCCGCCGTCACCCGCCTCACGCAGCCGGACGTCGAGCGGCACCTGACCGAGCAGCGGGACGTCCGCCCCCGTCAGGCGCGAGAGGTTGTCCGCCACGCGCCGCCCGCCGCCCGACCCGAACAGCTCGAGGCGCGACCCGTCCGGCTGCTCCAGCCACGCCATGTTCTCGATGACGCCGACGACCCGCTGCCGGGTCTGCACCGCGACCGCACCGGCACGCTCCGCGACCTCCGCGGCGGCGATCTGCGGCGTCGTCACCACGACGATCTCGGAGCCCGGGAGCAGCTGCGCCACCGAGATGGCGATGTCGCCCGTCCCCGGCGGCAGGTCGAGCAGCAGGACGTCGAGATCGCCCCAGAACACGTCCGCGAGGAACTGCTGCAGGGCGCGGTGCAGCATCGGTCCCCGCCACACCACCGGCTGACCGGGCGGGACGAACATGCCGATCGACACGACCTTGACGTCGTGCGCCACCGGCGGCAGGAGCATGTCGTCGACCTTCGTCGGCGCTCGGCTCACCCCCAGCATGCGCGGGATCGAGAAGCCGTAGATGTCGGCGTCGACCACGCCGACACGCAGGCCGTCGGCCGCCATCGCGACCGCCAGGTTCGCGGTCACCGAGGACTTGCCGACCCCGCCCTTGCCCGACGCGACCGCGATCACCTTGGTCAGCGACTGCGGCAGGGCGAACGGGATCTGCGGCTCGGCGTCCGTGCCGCGCAGCAGCGTGCGCAGCCCGGCGCGCTGCTCCGCCGACATGACCCCGAGGTCGACGCGCACGCCGACGACCCCCTCGACCGGTGTCACCGCGGCGGTGATGTCCCGCACCAGGGTGTCCTTCAACGGGCACTTCTGCGTCGTCAGGTCCAGCCCGACGACGACGAAGGCACCGCCGTCGCGCGGCTCGACGTCGACCGACCGCACCATGCCGAGGTCCGTGATCGGGCGACGGATCTCGGGGTCCTGCACGCCGGCCAGTGCCGTGCGGACGGCATCGAGGAGCGGGTCGGGGGCAGCGGCGTCGACAGGGGGCACCCGACCATCGTAGGTGCGTTGCGCCGTGCCTCCCGGGCCGTCCGTCCGTGGCCGTGGCCGTCACCCACCCCTCAGCCGCGGGCCTCCAGCCACGCGTCGATCTCGCCCTGGTGGGTGTCGATGAACTGCTGCTGGTAGTCGCGGCCCAGGTCGGTCCACCGGGCCAGGTAGTCGGTCTCGAGCTGGCACTCCAGGTCGGCGGCAGCCACCCGCATCTCGTGCTCGCGCGCCGTCGCGGACTCCTCGTCGTCCATGTCGGCCCCCGTCTCTCCCAGGAGCTCGTTCCAGGTGTCGACGAGCGCGGCGCGCGCCGCGGTCGGGGAGGCGTACGCGTACCCCTGATCCGCCATGCAGCGCGACCAGCTGCCGTCGAGCTCGTCGACGCTGCCGTCGTCGGGCATCGCGTCGAGATGGTCCAGCGCCTCCTCGGTGAGCGCGGCCGACGCGTCGTCGACGGCGCCGCGCATCGCCCGGTGCTGGCAGCCGTCCGGTACCGGGAGCCCGTCCGGGCCCAGGGTGTCGCCCACGGGGGTGCCGTCGGCGGTCATGCCGTCGAGCGCGATCATGTACGCCTCCCTGGCCGCCCCCGACATGGACTCCCAGCCGGGCGGCTCGAGGGTCCACGTGTAGGAGCCCGGCGGCGACGTGTCGTCGGCGACCCCGTACCCGTGCTGCTCGACGAACGCGCGCGTCCCCGGGAGGGGGACGTCCGCGCCGACGAGCGTGATGTCCTCGGGCTCGAGGGCCACGGGCTCGTACTCGAACCCCTGCTCCGCCATGCACGCGGACGTCCGGTCCTCCCGCTCGCGGAACTGCACGACCAGGTCCTCGACGTAGGTGGGGGAGGACACGTCGCGCGCGAGCCCCATGAGCTCGACCAGCGGCCCGCTCCGGGGGCTCTGCGGCGACATGGCCACGACGTCGCCGGCCTCGTCGGCCACGGTGGGAGCGTCGGACGGCGCCCCGGCCGGGCTGCACGCACCGCACAGGACGAGGACGGCCAGGACATACAGGCTCCGGCGCCGGGTCACCCTGCGAGGCTAGCGGGAGCCACCCTCCCGGCGGACCGGTTCGGTGCGTCGACCGCCCCCGGCGTCGTCGTCCGACTGCTCGGCCTGCAGGTCCTCGAGCAGGTTGCGCAGCTCGGACCGGACGAAGTCGCGGGTCGCGACCTCCGACAGCGCGATCCGCAGCGACGCCATCTCCCGCGCCAGGAACTCGGTGTCGGCGAGGTTGCGCTCCGCACGCTGGCGGTCCTGCTCGGCCGCGACGCGGTCGCGGTCCGCCTGCCGGTTCTGCGCGAGCAGGATCAGCGGTGCGGCGTACGACGCCTGCAGCGAGAGCATCAGCGTGAGCGCCGTGAAGCCGTTCGCCGCGCTGTCGAAGCGCAGGGCGGCAGGTCCCCAGGAGTTCCACAGCAGCCAGATGACGCAGAACACCGTGAGGTAGAGGATGAAGCGCGGAGTCCCGAGGAAGCGGGCGACGGACTCCGAGATGCGGCCCGACGCGTCGGCCTCGACCTGCACCCGCGGCAGCAACGAGCGGCTGCGGACCCGGGGCTGGTCCAGGCGGTCAGCCACGGGACACCCCGTCCGGGGCGTGGACGGTCGGCGTCGGACGGGTCGGCGGGCCGACGTGCACGTCGTCGGTCTCCCGCCAGTCCTCCGGCAGCAGGTGGTCCAGCACGTCGTCGACGGACACCGCGCCCAGCAGGCGACGCTGCTCGTCGACGACGGGCAGGGCGAGCAGGTTGTACGTCGCGAGCTGGCGCGTCACCGTCATCAGCGGGGCGTCGACCGCGACGGGCTCGAGGTCCGTGTCGACGATCTGCCCGATCGCCTCGTGCGGAGGCTCACGGAGCATCCGCTGCAGGTGCACGATGCCGATGAACCGCCCGGTCGGGGTCTCCAGCGGCGGCCGCGTGACGAACACCACCGACGCGAGCGCGGGGTTGAGGTCCTGGCGGCGGACGTGCGCGAGCGCGGCCGCGATCGACGTCTCCGGTCCCAGGATCACCGGCTCGGTCGTCATCAGACCGCCCGCCGTGTTGTCCTCGTACGCCAGCAGGCGTCGGACGTCCCGGGCCTCCTCGGGCTCCATGAGCGCCAGGAGCTCGGCCGCCTGGTCGTCCGGCAGCTCGCCCAGCAGGTCGGCGGCGTCGTCGGGCTGCATCGCCTCCAGGACGTCGGCCGCACGGCCCCGCTCCAGCCCGCCGAGGATCGCCACCTGGTCGTCCTCCGGCAGCTCCTCCAGGACGTCGGCCAGCCGCTCGTCGTTCAGCGCGGACGCGACCTCGAGGCGGCGCGTCACGCCCATGTCGTGCAGGACGTCGGCCAGGTCCGCGGCCTTGAGGTCCTCGTACTGCGCGAGCAGCAGCTGCGCGCCCTGCGCGGCGGACGGACGACCGAGGCCCACGACGTCGTCCACCGCCACCAGCAGCGTCTCGCCGCGGCGACGCAGCAGGCCGCCGCGGTTGTCGGTACGCCGCACGAAGACCTTGGTGACGAGCCAGTCGCCGGTGCGCTGCAGCTCCATCGCGACGTCCTCGACGCGGGCCGTACCGGAGCCGTCGGCCAGATCGACCGTGCGGTCCAGCAGCTCGCCCACGACCACGGTCTCCGAGGTGCGCTGCTCGAAGCGGCGCATGTTGACCAGACCCGTCGAGATCACCTGACCGGCGTCGATGGCCGTCACGCGCGTCAGGGGCAGGAACACCCGGCGCCGGCCGGGCACCTCGACCACGAGGCCGACCGCGCGGGGCGCGCCCTTGAGGCGCACCAGCACGACGACGTCCCGCACCTTGCCGACCTCGTCGCCGATGGGGTCGAACACGACGGTGCCGGCGAGGCGCGCGACGAACACCCGGGTCCCGACACTGCTCACGCCGGTCAGCCTAGACGCCGGGTGCGCGCGCGGCCCGGCGCGAACCGCCGGGCGAGCGGGTCGCACCCTGGCGGTGCCCGGTCGCGTGGGGGAGGATCAGGCCATGTCGTTCACGCAGTCCGAGCGGATCCCCACGACCCCCACGCTGCCGACGGGCGAGACCGTCGCGACGTACGGCACGTACCTGCAGGCGCAGAAGGCGGTCGAGCTGCTCGCCGAGCGCGAGTTCCCCGTGCGGGCGGTGACGATCGTGGGTACCGACCTGCGCATGGTCGAGCGCGTCCTGCGCCGGCTGTCGTACCCGAGCGCGGCCCTCGGGGGGTTCCTGTCCGGTGCGTGGTTCGGCCTGTTCGTCGGCCTGCTGCTCACGTTCTTCTCGTCCGGCGGGGCGGGCGTGATGCTGCCCGCCGTGCTCTTCGGCGGGGCGTTCGGCCTGCTGTTCTCCGTCATCGGGTACTCGTTCACCCGCGGGCGGCGGGACTTCGCGTCGTCCAGCCAGATCGTCGCCGCGTCGTACGCCGTGCTCTGCCAGGAGGAGCACGCCCACAAGGCGCGGAACCTGCTCGCCGAGACCGGGGGCGTCGTGTCGGGCTGGCCCGACCGCGCGCCGCAGCCTGCGGCCCCGCAGCAGACCCCGCCGCAGCCGCCGGCTCCTCCGCAGCAGACCTCGCCCGCGGGCCCGCCGCAGCAGACCCCGCCGCAGCAGACCCCGCCGCAGCAGATGCCGCCCGCAGGCCCGCCGGGACCGCCGCCCGCGGTGTGAGGGTCAGCCCGCGCGCAGCGCCGCCATCCACGCCTCGACGGCGTCGGGGTCCCGCGGCAGCGCGGCCGACAGGTTCTCGTTGCCGTCGGTCGTCACCACCACGTCGTCCTCGATGCGCACGCCGATGCCGCGGTACTCGGCCGGCACCAGCAGGTCGTCGGACTTGAAGTACAGGCCGGGCTCGATCGTGAACACCATGCCCGGCTGCAGCACGCCGTCGAGGTACAGCTCCGCGCGGGCCTGCGCGCAGTCGTGCACGTCCAGGCCCAGGTGGTGCGACGTGCCGTGGACCATCCACCGTCGGTGGTGCTGGTTCTCCGGGTGCAGCGACTCCTCGGCGGTGACGGGCAGCAGCCCCCACTCCTCGAGGCGTGCGGCCAGGACGCGCATCGCGGCGTCGTGGACGTCGCGGAACCGGGCACCGGGCACGGCCGCCGCGAAGCCCGCGTCGGCCGCGTCGAGCACCGCCTGGTAGACGCGCCGCTGCACCTCGGTGAACGTGCCGTCGACCGGCAGCGTCCGGGTGACGTCCGCCGTGTAGAGCGAGTCGACCTCGACGCCCGCGTCGAGCAGCACGAGCTCGCCCGGTCGGACCTGGCCGTCGTTGTCGGTCCAGTGCAGCGTCGTCGCGTGCTCGCCCGCGGCGGCGATCGTCGTGTACCCGACGTCGTTGCCCTCCTCGCGCGCGTGCCCGAGGAACGTGCCCTCGATGACGCGCTCGCCGCGTCGGTGCCCGACCGCCCGCGGGAGCTCGCGCACCACCTTCGCGAAGCCGTCGATCGTCGCGTCCACCGCGAGCCGCATCTGCTCGACCTCGTACGCGTCCTTCAGCAGGCGCAGCTCCGACAGCGCCTCGGCCAGGCGCGCGTCGGCCTCGCCCGACTCCTCCTCGCCGCGGATCTGCGCGACGACCTCCTCGACCGACCGGTCCGCGTCCGGCACGACGAGCAGCCGCGCCCCGCCGTCGCCGACGTCCTTCGCGAGCGCGTCGTGCAGGTCGTCCACGTGGGCCGTCGTGATGCCCGTGGTCGTGGCGATCTCGTCGAGCGTCGGCCGCGCCCCCACCCAGAACTCGCCGTAGCGGGTGTCGGAGAAGAACTCCGGGGTGTCGCGTCCCGCCAGCGGGTTCATGTAGAGCACGGCGCGGTGGGCGCTGCCGTCGTCGCCGGTGCCGTCCTCGACGGGGTGCAGCACGAGGACGGCGTCCGGCTCCTGCTCGGTGCCCAGGCCCGTGAGGTGAGCGAACGCGGCGTGCGGGCGGAAGCGGAAGTCGGTGTCGTTCGAGCGGACCCGGAACGCGCCGGCGGGGACGACGAGCCTGGCCCCCGGGAACTGCGCCGAGAGCGCGCTGCGTCGCGCGGCCGTGCGGTCCGCGACGGGCGCACGCACCGCCGTCGACGCGGGGCGCTCGCCCCAGCCGGACGTGACGAACTCGACGAAGCGCCGCGACTGCGGGCGGTGGGACCGCTGGGTGCTGCGGTCGTCGGACTGCCCGGACGGCTCGGACTGCCCGGTGTCGGCCGGGGTGACGGTCTCGGACGTGAGGTTCTCGGGGCGCTCGTCGGTGCTCACCGGGCCAGTCTGGCATCGACCACCAACCACCGACGCGGTGTCGGGCCCTGCGCGCGCGAGCGGCTAGCGTGAGCAGGTGCGCATCGACCTCCACACGCACTCGCGCGCGTCGGACGGCACGCAGAGCCCCGCGGACCTCGTCCTGGCGGCCCGGGCCGCCGGCCTCGACGTCGTCGCCCTCACCGACCACGACACGACCGCCGGCTGGGACGAGGCGGCGACGACCGCGCGCGACGCCGGCATCGCGCTCGTGCGCGGCACCGAGGTGTCCGCGCGCGCCCGGGGCGTCAGCGTGCACCTGCTGAGCTACCTGCAGGACCCGGACCACGCCACCCTGGCCGACGAGCTCGCGCGTGCCCGCGCGTCCCGCGTGGACCGGGCCCGGTCCATCGTCGAGCGGCTCGCGCGCGACGTCCCGATCACCTGGCAGGACGTGCTGGACCAGGCGCGCGACGCCGTCGTCGTCGGCCGGCCGCACATCGCCGACGCCCTCGTGGCGCGCGGCGTGGTCCCGGACCGGGACGCGGCCTTCGCGCACCTGCTCGCGTCCGACGGGCCGTACCACGTCGATCACTACGCACCCGAGGCGCCGGCCGCGGTCGCCGCAATCCGGGCGTCGGGCGGGGTGCCCGTGTTCGCGCACCCCGCCGCCGACGGGCGCGGCCGGGTCGTGCCGGACCGCGTGTTCGACGAGCTCGCCGACGCCGGGCTCGCCGGCCTCGAGGTGGGCCACCGGGACCACTCGGCCGCCCAGCGCGAGCGGCTGCTCGTGATCGCCGAGCGCCTCGGGCTGCTGGTCACGGGCTCGAGCGACTACCACGGGACCGGCAAGGCCAACCGGCTGGGGGAGAACCTCACCGACCCGCAGGTGCTGGCCGAGATCGTCCGGCAGGGGACGACGGAGGTGGTGGGCGCGTGAGCAGCGTGCTCGACGTGCAGCTGTTCATCTCGGTGTTCGTCACGCTGTTCGTCATCATGGACCCGCCGGGGACGGTCCCGATCTTCCTGGCGCTGACCGGGTCGATGACCCGGCAGCAGCGCGCACGGGCCGCGCGGCAGGCGATCCTCGTGGCGTTCGGCGTCATCGTCGGCTTCGCGCTGTTCGGTCAGTCGCTGCTCGACTACCTGCACGTGTCGGTGCAGGCGCTGCAGGGCGCCGGTGGGCTGCTGCTGCTGCTCGTCGCGATGGAGCTGCTGACCGGCAAGCTGGACGGCAACGGCGGCGTGGAGGGGACGCAGGGCAACGTCGCGCTCGTCCCGCTCGGCACGCCGCTGCTGGCCGGGCCCGGTGCCATCGTCGCGACCATGGTCTTCGTGCAGCAGGCGAGTGAGCCGACCGACTGGGTGGCGCTCGGCCTGGGGGTCGTGCTGGTCCACGTGTGCCTGTGGCTGTCCATGCGGTTCGCCGGTGCCATCCACCGCGTGCTCAAGGACTCGGGCACGATGCTCGTCAGCCGCATCGCCGGCCTGCTGCTCGCAGCGATCGCGGTCCAGCTGCTCGCCGACGCCGTCCTGGCGTTCGCCCGGGAGATCTGAGCCCGGACGCACGACCGCCCTCCCACCCCGGGGGGTGGGAGGGCGGTGACGTGCTGGTCGACGTGCCTCCTCGACGCGCCGGTCAGGCGTCCGCGGGGGCCGGAGCGTCCGTCGAGGCACCGGGGGCGCCGCCACGCCCGCGGCGACGACGGCGACGGCGCGGGGCGCCGGCCGACTCGCCGGACGCTGCCGGGCCGGTGTCGTGCGCGCCCGACGCGTCACCCGAGGGGCTCGCGTCGGAGGCGTCCTGCGGGGGAGTGTGCTCGGTGCGCTGCTCGGTGCGCTGGTCCGCGGGCTGGTCGGTGCGGGGTGCATCCGCGGTGTCCGAGGAGCCCCGGCCGCCGCGGCGCCGCCGCCGCCCGTCGCCGTCGGGCTGCTCGCCCGCGCCGGCCGGACGGTCGCCGGCGGGGCGGTCACCGGCGGGACGGTCGCCGGCCGGACGGTCGCCGGCCGGACGGTCGCCGCGCGGACGGTCGCCGCCGCGGGAGCCGTCGCGCCCGCCGTCGCCGCGTCCCGCCGGACGCTCGTCGGACCGCGCGGGGCGTGCGCCGCCGCCGCGCTTGCCGGTCTCGCCCAGGTCCTCGAGCACCTCGGCGCCGAGGCCGGCACGCGTCTGCTGCGACTTGGGCAGCCGACCCGTGGTGCCCTGCGGGATGTCGAGGTCCTCGTACGCGTGCGCCGAGGAGGAGTAGGTCTCGACGGGGGCCGGGATGCCCAGGCCGAGCGCCTTGTCGATGAGGCCCCAGCGCGGCAGGTCGTCCCAGTCGACGAACGTCACGGCCGTGCCCTTGTTGCCCGCGCGACCGGTGCGACCGGTGCGGTGCAGGTACGTCTTCTCGTCCTCGGGGCACTGGTAGTTGATGACGTGCGTGACGTCCTCGACGTCGATGCCGCGGGCGGCGACGTCGGTGGCGACGAGCACGTCGACCTTGCCGTGCCGGAAGGCGCGCAGCGCCTGCTCACGTGCGCCCTGGCCCAGGTCGCCGTGGATGGCCCCGGCGGCGAACCCGCGCTCGACGAGGTCGTCGGCCACCTTGGCGGCGGTGCGCTTGGTGCGGGCGAAGACGATCGTCAGGCCGCGGCCCCGGGCCTGCAGGATGCGCGCGAGCAGCTCGACCTTGTCCAGGGCGTGCGCGCGGTAGGCGACCTGCTTGATGTTCTTGACCGTCTGGCCCTCGTCGTCCGGCGCGGAGGCGCGGATGTGCGTGGGCTGCGACATGTAGCGGCGCGCCATCGCGACGACGGCGCCCGGCATGGTTGCGGAGAACAGCATGGTGTGGCGGTTGGCCGGCGTGGCCGCGAGCAGCTTCTCGACGTCGGGCAGGAAGCCCAGGTCGAGCATCTCGTCGGCCTCGTCCAGGACGACCTCGCCCGCGTGCTTGAGCCGCAGGTGGCGCTGGTTGAGCAGGTCGATCATGCGGCCGGGCGTGCCGACGACGACGTCCGCACCGCGGTTCAGCGCCTCGACCTGGGGCTCGTACGCGCGTCCGCCGTAGACCTGCACGATGCGGACCTTGCGGCCGGTCGACGCCATCGCGAGGTCGCCCGCGACCTGCACGGCGAGCTCGCGCGTCGGGACGACGACCAGCGCCTGCGGGTCACCGGGTGCGGCGAGGCGGTCGTAGCCCTCCTCGTCCGGGGCGATGACCCGGTGCAGCAGCGGGACGCCGAAGCCGAGGGTCTTGCCCGTGCCGGTCTTGGCCTGGCCGATGATGTCGTGGCCCGACAGCGCGACCGGCAGGGTCATGGCCTGGATGGGGAACGGCTGCGTGATGCCGGCCGCCGCGAGCGCGGCGACGATCTCGGGGCGGACGTCGAAGTCGGCGAACGACGCGTCGACGGCCTGCACCGACGCGGCGCGGCGCGAGCCGGTGGGCGACTCGGTGGGGACGGCGTCGGCGGCCGTGCGGATCTCGGCGGCCGGGGACGCGTCGGGGGCGGGGGAGTCGACGGAGGCGTCGGTGCGCGGCTCGGTGTCGACGGTGCGATCGGTGGTCACGTGCGGCTCTTCACTGCCAGGGTGGCGGCTCACGGTGCTCGCCGGGGGCCGGCGGCGCGCGGCACGCGCTCGTCCGCCCCGGGCGACAGCGGGCTGCGCCACGCGGGTTGGCCGGCAGCCGATCGTAGAAGTCGCCCCACGCGGCGCACCCTGCCGGCGTGTCCGCGGGCTGGAGCCGACGGACGGCGGGCCGGTGCGCGTCGCACGGGGAGGGTCGCGGCGACATGCCGGACCGGTGAACCGAGACGAACGGGCAACCGATGTACGGGGTCAGCCTACCGGACGACCGTCCCGGAGCCCTGGTGAAGGCCGGGGGCGGCGCGCCCGGCCGGGCTACGATCACCGGATGACCACGAGCGCCGGCGACGCCCGCCCCCCGAGCCTGCCGCACGCGAACCCCGACGACCGGTCGGCCAACCGCACCGGCAAGGACGCCGGCGCCGTCCGGACCGCCGAGGTCGCCGACGCCGTCGAGGTCCTCGCGCTCGTCGCGAGCATCGAGCACCAGGCGTTCGGGAGGCTCGCGGGCGACTCCCTGCAGGCGCCCGGCCTCGAGCAGTCGCTGACGCTGAGCCGGCTCGCCGCGCGCTGCACCGAGCGCCGCGACCGCGTGCTGGAGCGCATCGCCGAGCTCGGCGGTGACCCCGTCATGGCGCTGGGCCGGTTCGACGGGCTCCTCGACGACTTCGAGGCCCGCACGCCCCCCAGCACGTGGGCCGAGCGGCTGCTCAAGGCCTACGTCGGCTACGGCGTCGCGGACGACTTCTGCCGGCTCGTCGCGCGGGGCCTCGACGGCGAGTCGGCGCGGCTGGTCGCGGATCTGCTCGACGACCCGTCGCGTGCCGAGCTGGCCGTGCACGAGCTCGACCGGGCGTGCGCCGGTGACGACGTGCTCTCGTCGCGGCTGGCGCTGTGGGGGCGCCGGCTGGTCGGCGAGGCGCTGGGCGTGGTGCAGCGCGTCGCGCAGCGTCCGGAGGTGGCGCGGGTGCTCGACCGGGCGGGCGCGGGGAGCGGGCCTGCCGCGGGGACGGCTGCCGACGGCCCGGCCGCCCAGATGCCCGCGACGGTGTTCAACGAGCTGACGGCCGAGCACACGCGCCGCATGTCGCGGCTGCACCTGACGGCCTGACGCGCACCCGACGAGGTCACGCGCCCCGACCCCGGGCGGTCACCGGGGGTCGGGGCGCGGTCGGACGGTGCGGCTCAGGCCTGGCCGAAGCCCACGCGGCCCTTGGCCTCGGCGCCGATCTCGATGTAGCCGAGCGCGGCGGTGGGCACGATGATGCGACGTCCGCGGACGTCCGTCACCTCGATCGTCGTCGCCTTGCCGCTGAGCGCGGCCTGCACCGCCGCGGCGAGCTCGTCCGCCGACTGGTCGGACTCGAGCGTCAGCTCGCGCGTCAGGTTCTGCACGCCGATCGTGATCTCCACGGGTACTCCTCATCGGGCGGGCCCGGCGCGCGGCGCCGGGCGGGTCCCACCGATCCTAGGCGTCCTCGTAGGGGTAGTCGGGACGCACGAGCCCCGCGAGGCCGCGCCACTGCAGGTCGGACACGAGGTCGACGATCCGCCGGGTGCTCTGCCCGTCGCCGTGCCGCAGCCAGTAGGTGGCGGCGCCCTGCGCGGTGGCGACGAGCGCCGCCGCGAGCACGTCGGTGTCCGTGCGGTCGCGGCCGGTGACCCCCACCAGGACCTCGGCGATCCGCCGGGTCGCCTCCGCCGTCGCGTGCTCCACCCGACCGCGGACCTGCCGGTCGTGGGTGACGTCGGACTCGAAGAGCAGCGTCGAGGACTCGCCGGCCACCTGGACGAACGCGAGGTACGCCTCGACCACGGCGACGACGACGGCGCGCCCCTCGCCGCGCGCGACGGGACCCACCTCGATGGGGGCCACCGCGCGTTCGACGGCCGCGAGCAGCGCGGCGCCCTGCTCGTCGACGACCGCGAGGTACAGGTCGAGCTTGGAGGGGAAGTGCCGGTACAGGACCGGCTTGCTGACCTCGGCCCGCTCGGCGATGTCGTCCATGGAGACGTGGTGGAAGCCCTCGGTGGCGAACAGGTCGAGCGCGGTCGCGAGGAGCTGGGACCGGCGCTCGGCGCGCGCCATCCGGGGCCCGCGTGCGCGGGCCCCCGAGGTGTCCCGGCCGTCGGTCATCCGCCGATGGTAGCCACGGCGTGTTGCGTGCAGGAGTCGCGTCCGTGGACCTGTGGACACGGATGTGACGTCGCGGCGCGGGTCGGGCGCGCGTGCGCGGCGATGTCGGTGGTGCGTGGTGTGATCGGCGCCGTGACGACAGCACCGACGACCCGGCTCGTGGCGGCACCGCTCGTCGAGCGCGCCGCGCTCGGTGCCGGTGCCCGCCCCGCGCTGGACGCGCAGCAGCGCGAGGTGGTGGAGCGGGTCGCCGCGGGAGCGGACCGGGCGCTGCTGGTCACGGGCGCGCCGGGCACCGGGCGCACGACCGTCGCGCTCGAGGCAGCGGCGGCGGCGGTCCGTGCGGGCCTGGCGCCGGACGACGTGCTGGTGCTCGCCGCGAGCCGGCGCGCGGCGGCCGACCTGCGCGACCGGCTCGCGGTGCGGCTCGGTCGCACGGCCGGACGCCCGCTGGTGCAGACGCCGGCCGCTGTCGCGTTCGCGGTGCTCCGGGCGCGCGCCGGCGCGCTGGGCGAGCCCCCGCCCGTCCTGGTCTCGGGCCCGGAGCAGGACCTCGCGCTGGCCGAGCTGCTCGCGGGCCACGCGTCGGGCGAGGTCCCCGGGCCGACGTGGCCGCCCGGTGTCCCGGAGGCCGCGCTCGGCACGCGGGCGTTCCGTGACGAGCTGCGCGACCTGCTGATGCGCGCCGCCGAGCGCGGCCTCGCGCCGACCGACCTCGCCGCGCTCGGGCGCCGCGAGCAGCGGCCCGCGTGGGTCGCGGCCGCGCGGGTGTACGAGGAGTACCTCGACGTCATGGCGCTCGCGGCGGCCACCCCCGACGCCGGTGAGCGGCTCGACCCCGCGGTCGTCGTGGACGCCGCGGTGGCCGCGTTGCGGGGCTGGGACGACGACGTGCCGGGCGTGCCGTGCCCGCGTCGTCGGCTGGTCGTGGTCGACGACCACCAGGAGAGCACGGCCGCGACCGCGCGGCTGCTGCGGGCGTTCGCCGACCGGGGCGCGCGGTTGCTGCTGCTCGGCGACCCTGACGTCGCGGTCCAGACCTTCCGTGGTGCGCAGCCGGCGCTCGTCGCGCGCGCGGCGGCCTCCGGCGCGGGCGACCTGGCGGCGGAGCACCTGGTGCTGCGCACCGTGTGGCGACAGAGTGCGCCGCTGCGCGAGGTGACGGCGCGGATCACCGAGCGCGTGCCCGCGTCGGGGACGGTGGCGCACCGGCGGGCCGACGTCCCGCAGGACCGTGCGGCGGGTCCCGTGCCCCGGGTCGCGGTGCTGCCCAGCGCCGCGCAGGAGGCGGCCTGGGTCGCGCACCGGCTGCGCCGCGCCCACCTGCACGGCGGGGTCCCGTGGGACGAGATGGCGGTGCTCGCGCGCTCGGGCAGCCGGGTGACAGCGGTGCGGCGCGCGCTCGCGCAGGCAGGCGTCCCGGTGCGCGTGGTCGGCAGCGACGTCCCGCTGCGGGACGAGCCCGCGGTGCGTCCGCTGCTGGACGCGGTGCGCGTCGCTCTGCTGCCCGACGAGCTGGACGCCGACGTCGCCGCCCGGCTCGCGTGCTCACCCCTCGGCGGGCTCGACGCCGTTGGTCTGCGACGCGTACGGCGTGCGCTGCGGGCGGAGGAGCTCGCGGGCGGCGGGGGACGGTCGAGCGACGTGCTGCTCGTCGAGGCGCTGTCCGCGCCCGGCCGCGCGGCGACCCTCGAGCCGCACGTCGGCCGGCCGGTGCAGCGGCTGGCGCTGCTGCTGCAGGCCGGCAGGGACGCCGCCGCGGCACCGGGTGCGGACGTCCAGGCCGTCCTGTGGGCGGTGTGGGACCGTGCGGGGCTCGCCGACCCGTGGCGGCGCGCGGCGCTCGCGGGTGGCTCCGGCGGCGAGCGGGCCGACCGGGACCTCGACGCCGTCCTGGCCCTGTTCCGCGCGGCCGAGACGTTCGTCGAGCGGGTGCCGCAGGCGACGCCGCTCGCGTTCGTCGACTGGGTGCTCGCGCAGGACCTGCCGGCGGACTCCCTGGCACCCGCGTCCCGCGCCGCGGGCGTCAGCGTGCTGACGCCCGCGGGCGCCGCGGGCGGGTCGTGGGACGTGGTGGCGGTCGTCGGGGTGCAGGAGGGCACGTGGCCTGACCTGCGGCTGCGCGACTCGATCCTGGGCGCGCAGGTGCTCGTGGACGTGCTCGCGGGCCGTGCGACCGCCGCCGGTCCGGACGAGGAGCGGGCGCGGGCCGCGCGGGCGGCCGTCCTCGCCGACGAGCTGCGGGCGTTCGCGCTGGCCTGCTCCCGCGCCCGGACGTCCCTGGTGGTCACCGCGGTCGACGACCAGGACGCGACCCCGTCCCCGTTCGTCGACCTCGTGCAGCCCGGCGGGGACGACGGCGCCCCGGACCCCCGGCGCACGAGCGCCCCGGCGCCCCTCGACCTGCGCGGTCTCGTCGCCCGGCTCCGGGCGGCCATGGAGCGCTCGGCCGCGTCGGGCCGGCCCGACGTGGCGGCGGCCCGCACGCTCGCGCGCCTGGCGGCACGGGGCGTCCCCGGGGCGGACCCCGCGTCGTGGTTCGGTCTGGCCGAGCCGTCGAGCGAGGCGGCGCTGTGGCCCCCGGACGTCAAGGTCCCGGTGTCTCCCTCCCGGCTCGAGACGGCGCAGCGGTGCGCGCTGCGCTGGGCCCTCGAGGCGGCGGGCGGGACCCCCGCGTCGTCCGCGCAGCAGTCCCTCGGGACGCTCGTGCACGCGATCGCGCAGGAGCACCCCACGGCCGACCTGCCCACGCTGCGCGCCGAGCTCGACCGGCGCTGGCACGAGCTGGGCCTCGGGGAGGGCTGGCCGTCGGTCGCGGCGCGGCGCCGGGCGGACGCGATGGTCGCGCGGCTGGCCGCGTACCTGCGCGAGGCGGGTGAGCCGGTGCTCGTCGAGGCGGCGTTCACGGTGGAGACGGACCGCGCGGTGCTCCGCGGCTCGGTCGACCGGGTCGAGCGCGCGGTCGCGGAGGGCGACGGCGCGCCGGGTGCCGTCGAGGTCGTCGACCTCAAGACGGGGACGCGGGTGCCGACGCTCGCGCAGGCCGCCGAGCACGCGCAGCTGGGCGCCTACCAGCTCGCCGTCGACGCGGGTGCGGTCCCCGGGCTCGAGCCCGGCGCGCACAGCGTGGGCGCGCGGCTCGTGCACCTCGCGCAGGGGTCGGGCGGCCCCACGCAGCGTCGCCAGGAGGGGCTCGGTGCGCAGGACGACGGTTCCAGCTGGGCGCGCGAGCTCGTCGACGACGTCGCCGACCGCATGGCGGCGTCGAGCTTCGAGGCCCGCGCGAACGACCTGTGCGACCGCTGCCCGGTGCGCCGCTCGTGCCCGCTGCGCGGCGAGGGCGGGCAGGTGGTCGCGTGAGCGTCGCCGGGGCGCCCGTCCGCACCGGGCTGTCGGCGGTCCGCATCGCGCACCTGGTCGGGCAGCACCCGCCGACCGACGAGCAGCGCGCGGTCATCGAGGCACCGTTGCAGCCCTCGCTCGTCGTCGCCGGTGCCGGGTCCGGCAAGACCGAGACGATGGCGGCGCGCGTCGTGTGGCTCGTCGCCAACGGCATGGTCGCGCCCGAGCAGGTGCTGGGCCTGACGTTCACGCGCAAGGCCGCCGGCGAGCTGGCCGAGCGCGTGCGCCGCCGGCTGCGTGCCCTGGTCCGCGCGGCCGCCGCCGAGGGCGTCGTGCTGCCGACCGGCGCCGACGCCGTCGACGAGCTCGCGCGGCCGCACGTGTCGACGTACCACGCGTACGCGGCGTCGCTCGTCACCGACCACGCGCTGCGCCTCGGCGTCGAGCCGGGGGCTCGCCTGCTCGGTGAGGCCGCGCAGTGGCAGCTCGCGTCGCAGGTCGTGGAGGCGTGGGCCGGGGACCTCGACACGTCCGCCGCGACGTCGACGGTCGTCGACGCCGTGCTCGCGCTGTCGGGTGCGCTCGACGAGCACCTGCTCGACCCGCCGGGTGCCCGGCGTGGCATCGAGGGGCTCGTCGCGGACCTCGAGGCCACACCCCCCGGCACGCCGGCCCGCGCCCCGTACGCCAAGGTGCGGGACCTCGTCGCGTCGCTGGGCGAGCGCGCCCGGGTGCTCGACCTCGTCGCGGACTACCGCGCACGCAAGCGCGCCGCCGACAGCCTCGACTTCGGTGACCAGGTCGCCCTGGCCGCCCGCATCGCGCGCGACGTGCCGGAGGTCGGTGCGGGGGAGCGCGACCGGTTCCGGGTCGTGCTGCTCGACGAGTACCAGGACACCTCGTACGCGCAGCTCGTGCTGCTGCAGGCGCTGTTCGCCGGCGGGCACCCGGTGACCGCCGTCGGTGACCCGCACCAGTCGATCTACGGCTGGCGCGGCGCCAGCCCCGGCGGGCTGGCCCGGTTCCCGGCGGCGTTCCCGGTCGTCGAGCCCGGCACCGCCGGGCGTGCGCGGCGCCGGCCGGCCCCTGTCGCCCAGCTCTCCACGTCGTGGCGCAACGACGTCGCGGTGCTGGACGCGGCCAACGAGGTCGCCGCCCCCCTGCGCACAGGCGGGGCGCGCGTCGACGTGCCGCGGCTCGCGCCCCGGCCGGGTGCCGGTGCGGGCGCCGTGCAGGGACTGGTGGCCTCGACCGTCGAGGACGAGGCGGACGCGGTCGCCTCCTGGGTCGCGCAGCGGTGGCGCGGCGGGCCGGACCCCGCCACGCGTCGCACGGCGGCCGTCCTGTGCCGCAAACGCTCGCAGTTCGAGCCGCTGCGGCGTGCGCTGCGCGCCGCGGGCCTGCCGGTCGAGGTCGTCGGGCTGGGCGGGCTGCTCGCGACGCCCGAGGTGGTCGACCTCGTCGCCGTGCTGCAGGCGGCCCACGACCCCACCCGGGGCGACGCGGCCGTCCGCCTGCTCACCGGGGCCCGCACGCGGCTGGGTGCGGCGGACCTGCACGCCCTCGGCGACTGGGCGCGGCAGGGCGCGCGGCCCGCGGGCGGGCGCGTGCCCGCGGCGCAGGGGGTCGAGGCCGACGTCGTCGACGAGCGCAGCCTCGTCGACGCGCTCGACGACCCACCGCCGCGCGGGTGGCGCAGTCCCGCCGGTCGCACCCTCACCCCGGAGGGTCGCCGGCGGCTCGCCGACCTGGCGGGGGTGCTGCGCGCCGTCCGCCAGCAGCAGGGCCTGTCGTTGCCGGAGCTGGTCTCGGAGGCCGAGCGGCTCGTCGGTCTCGACATCGAGGTGCAGGCGCGCGCCGACACGACTCCCGGACGCGCCCGCGCGCACCTCGACGCGTTCGCGGACGTCGCCGCCGAGTTCGCCCGCGGCGCCGACCGCCCGACGCTGGGTGCCTTCCTCGCGTGGCTCGAGGCGGCGGACGCCCGCGAGGACGGCCTCGAGCTGCCCGTCACCGAGCCCGACCCCGACGCCGTCCAGGTCATGACGGTGCACGCGGCCAAGGGCCTGGAGTGGGACGCCGTCGCCGTGGCCGGGCTCGTCGACGGCGGGCTGCCCGCGACGGCGATGCTCGGCAAGGACGGCCCCAAGGACTCCGCGTGGCTCACCGGGCTCGGTGTGCTGCCGTACCCGCTGCGCGGCGACGCCGACGACCTGCCCCGCCTCGAGTGCGCCGGCGCGGAGTCCCCGAAGGAGCTCGCCGAGCGGCTGGACCGGTTCCGCCTGGATGCCGGAGACCACGAGGTCGCCGAGGAGCGTCGGCTCGCCTACGTCGCAGTGACGCGGGCCCGGCAGGACCTGCTGCTGTCGGCCGCGTACTGGGGCGAGCCGAAGGCTCCCCGACGGTTGTCGCCGTTCCTCAGCGAGCTCGTCGACGCCGGGCTCGTCGAGGTCGTCGCCCGCGTCGACGAGCCCGAGAGCGGCGCACCGAACCCGCGGGCCGCGCTCACCCCGTCGGCCGTCTGGCCGGCCGACCCGTTCGCCCGCGACGGCGCCGCACCCCGACGGGACGCGGTCGTGGCCGCGGCCGACGCGGTGCGCGCCGCACTCGCGGACCTCCACGACGGTGCGACCGCACCCCGCGCCGCCGAGGTGCGCGGTGACGCGGGGCCTGACGTCGCGGAGGACCGCGGTGCGCATGACTCCGCGGGGGACCCCGGCGCGGACGACCCCGACGCCGGGTACCAGGACGCGGGCGACGCGACCGCGGGTGTCGGTGAGGACTGGGACCTGCTCGCGGACCGGCTGCTCGCGGAGCAGGCCGCCCGACGCCGCGGGGACGCGCGCGTCGCGCTGCCGGCGCACCTGTCGGCGTCGTCGCTCGTCCGCCTCGACGCCCAGCCGGAGCAGTTCGCGCTCGGCCTGCGGCGCCCCGTCCCGCGCGAGCCGTCCCCGCAGGCGCGCCGGGGCACCGCGTTCCACGCGTGGGTCGAGGCCTGGTACGGGCAGGCGACACTGGTCGACGTCGACGACCTGCCGGGTGCCGACGACGACGTCCTGCCCGACGACCCGGACCAGGCGACGCTGCGGGCGGCGTTCCTGCGCACGCCCTGGGCTCACCGCTCACCGGTCGCGGTCGAGGTCGACGTCGAGACGACCATCGGCGGGTACGTCCTGCGGTCGCGGATCGACGCGGTGTTCCCGGACCCCGACCGGCCGGACGTGCCCGGCGCGGTCGTCGTGGTGGACTGGAAGACCGGTGCTCCACCGAGCGGCACGGCCGGCCGGGCGTCCCGCGACCTGCAGCTCGCGGTGTACCGGATCGCGTGGTCGCGCCTGACCGGGACCGACCCGGACCTGGTCCGTGCGGCGTTCTGCTACGTGGGCACGGGACTCACGGTCGTGCCGGACCGGCTGCCGGACGCCGACGAGGTCGCGACCCTCCTCGCGGCGGTCGCACCGACGCAGGAGCCGCTGACCTCACCGTGACGCCGTCACCGCAGGACTCCGTGCGGACACCCCTCGCGCCGGGGTGGGGGTGCCCGGGGTGGGCGTGCCGAGGTGGGCGTGCACCGGGTGGGAGCGCCCCGGTGGGGCGGTGCTCAGTAGGCCGCGGCGGCCTCGTCGACGCGGGTGTGCTCCTCGAGGTCGCGGAGCATCTGCACGGCGTCGTCGACGACGTCCTGACGCTGCGCCCGGACACCGTGCAGCAGCCAGCGCGCGAGCGCCAGCTCGCCGGCGAGCAGGGCACGGTCCGCCAGGTGCGGGTCGGTGAGCTCGCTGCGGCGCATCAGGTACGACTCGAGGATCGCGTCGACCGCGTCCTGCGGCGCCGCGACGAGCAGCCACGACAGGTCGTCGGCCGGGTCGGCGACCAGCGTCGACCCCCAGTCCAGGATCCCGGACACGGCACCGTCGGCGACGAGCAGGTGGCTGCTCGACAGGTCGCCGTGGACGACCGTGGGACGGAACCGCCACATCGCGACGTCCTCGAGCATCTCCTCCCAGCGTCGCAGCAGCGACGGCGGGACGAGGCCCGTGCGGGCGGCCTCGTCGACCTCCGCCTGCCGCCGCTCGCGGTACCCCGCCGCGTCGTAGACCGGCAGGCCCGCGTTCTCGACGATCGACGTCGGCAGCTCGTGGACGGCGGCGACCGCCCGACCCACCGCGGCCGCCAGGCCGGGACCCGGGCGCAGGGTCTCCAGCTGCAGCGGCCGGCCGGGCACCTCGCGGTGCACGCTCGCACGGCCCCCCTCGGGCAGGTGCGCGAAGCCGGCAGGGCGGGGGATCGCGAAGGGCAGCCGGCCGTCGTCGACGAAGGGACCGAGCGCGTCCAGCAGGACCACCTCGGCCTCGAGCGCGGCGCCGGCGCCCGGGTGCTGCGGCGCACGCACGACCCACCGCTGGCGGACCGAGTCGACGACCACGGCCACGTCGAAGTCCGACCCCGGGTGCAGGGGGCGCCGCACGTCGTACGCGTCGAGGCCGGGGACGGCGACGGTCGCGAGAGCGGCGAGTGCGAGCGGCGAACGGGTCACGGCCGCCAGCGTAGGTGCCCTCACGCCGTCCCTCCCGTCGCCACGCCCGGCGTGTTGGCGTCCGGTTCGTCCAGTGGTGCGCGGCGCGCGGCAGGTGAGGGGCCGGCGACCGGGGCGTGGGCGGGGTCGTGCCGCTGCCGCAGGGGTCGGGCGGGCGGCGTGCACCGACGCATGGCGTGGCGCGCGTAGCGTGGCGCGCGTGACCAGCCACGCCCTCGCCGACCTGCCGCTCGCGCGGTCCTCCGTCGCCCGCGCGGCGCAGCTGCGCGAGGTGCCGGACGTCATCGCCCACGCGCTCGCCGACACCCGCACCCGCGTGCTCGCGGTGCGCGACGGCGGCCTCCTCCTCGCCGAGGCCGAGGCCGAGGCCGACGTCACCGGCGCGGTGCTGCGGTGGCTCGACGCCGACGCCGCGCGCGACCTGCTGGCCGCGGCGGACGGACCGGACGCCCCCCACGCAGCCGTGACGGGCCCCGACCCCGAGGCGTGGCTCCTCCTGGGCGCCGAGGACGACGGCGCGTGCGTGCTCGCGGTGCGGCTGCCCGACCGTCACCCGCTGCCGGCGCGCGGTGAGCCGGCCGACGTCCTGGTCCACCTGCCGGACGGCCCCGTGGCGCGCGGCAGCTGGCGCTCGCTGCGGACGGTGGGCGCGGCGCTGCCCGCGCACGACGCGGGCCTGGCGACGGCCGCCGTGGCGCTCGACACCTGGCACGACCGCCACCCGCGCTGCCCGCGCTGCGGCACGCCCACCCGAGTCGCGCAGGCGGGGTGGTCGCGGGTGTGCGACGTGGACGGCTCGGAGCACTACCCCCGCACCGACCCGGCGGTGATCATGGCGGTCGTCGACGACGCCGACCGGCTGCTGCTGGGTCACGCGACGGCGTGGCAGGCGGGTCGCTGGTCGACGCTCGCGGGGTTCGTCGAGGCGGGCGAGTCCGCGGAGCAGGCGGTGCGCCGCGAGGTCCACGAGGAGACCGGCGTGCTGGTCGGCGACGTCGAGTACGCCGGCAGCCAGCCGTGGCCGTTCCCCGGGTCGCTGATGCTCGGGTTCCGGGCGCGCGCGACGAGCACGCTCGTGCAGGTCGACGGCGTGGAGATGGCCGACGCCCGCTGGTTCACGCGGGACGGGCTCGCGTCCGCGGTCGCGTCGGGCGAGGTGCTGCTGCCCGGCCCGACGTCGATCGCGCGCGCGCTCGTCGAGCAGTGGTTCGGGCGTCCGATCGCCGGGTGACCCGGCGGAACCGGTGCCGCCCGGACGTCGGACCCCGAGACGTCGGACCCCGAGACGTCAGACGCCGAGGCGCTCGCGGACCTGCGCGAGGGACGGGTTGGTCGCGGCGGACCCGTCGGGGAACACGATGGTCGGCACGGTCTGGTTGCCGCCGTTGACGGACTCGACGAACTGCGCGGCCGCGGGCTGCTGCTCGATGTCGACGACGTCGTACGCGATGCCGGCGGAGTCCATCTGCTTGCGCAGGCGGTGGCAGTAGCCGCACCAGGTCGTGGAGTACATCGTCACGGTGCCCGGTGCGGGCGTGGTGGTCGTCATGGTTCCTCGCAGTGCTGACGGGCTTCTCGTCCACAGATCCTCGCACGCGCTGTCGGTGGGGGCTGGGAGACTCATCGATCATGTCCGCCGACTCCCTCCTCGACGCGCTCGACCCCGAGCAGCGCGCCGTCGCGACCGCACTGACGGGACCCGTCTGCGTGCTCGCGGGTGCGGGCACGGGCAAGACCCGCGCGATCACGCACCGGATCGCCTACGGCGTCCGGACCGGCGTGTACCGGCCGGCGTCGGTCCTGGCCGTGACGTTCACTGCGCGGGCCGCCGGCGAGATGCGGGTGCGGCTGCGTGACCTGGGGGCGAGCGGCGTGCAGGCCCGCACCTTCCACGCGGCGGCGTTGCGCCAGCTCGGCCACTTCTGGCCCCGGGTCGTCGGTGGCGCGCCCCCGCGGCTCGCGGAGCAGAAGGCGACGCTCGTCGCGGAGGCGGGGCGGCGGGTGGGGGTGGCGGTCGACCGGATCGCGGTGCGCGACCTGTCCTCGGAGATCGAGTGGGCCAAGGTGTCGCTCGTCACCGCGGAGGACTACGAACGGGCAGCGGCGGCCGTGCGGCGGCCCGCGCCGGCCGGCCAGGACGCGCAGGCGGTCGCCCGGCTGATCACGGCGTACGAGGACGTCAAGACGGAGCGCGGCGTCATCGACTTCGAGGACGTGCTGCTGCTGCTCGCGGCGATGCTCGCGCAGCGGGGCGAGGTCGCGGACGAGGTGCGGACGCAGTACCGGCACTTCGTGGTCGACGAGTACCAGGACGTCAGCCCGCTCCAGCAGTACCTGCTGGACCAGTGGCTGGGCGGTCGGCACGACGTGTGCGTCGTGGGGGACCCGAGCCAGACGATCTACTCCTTCGCGGGTGCGACGCCGCACCACCTGCTGACGTTCGCCGGCAAGCACCCGGGTGCGCAGGTCGTGCGCCTGGTGCGCGACTACCGCTCGACGCCGCAGGTCGTCGGGCTGGCCAACCGCGTGCTCACGGCCACGCGACGTCCGGGCGACCCCGTGCCGCTGCACCTCGTCGCGCAGCAGCCGGACGGTCCGCAGGTGCGCTTCACCGGCTACGACGACGACGAGGCGGAGGCGGCCGGGATCGCCGCGCGCGCCGCGCGCCTCGTCGCGTCCGGCGTGCCGGCCAGCGAGATCGCCGTGCTCTACCGGACCAACGTGCAGTCCGAGGCGTTCGAGCAGGCGCTGGCCGCCGCGGGCCTCGGCTACCAGGTGCGCGGCGGCGAACGGTTCTTCGCGCGGCGCGACGTGCGGGACGCGCTCGTCCTGCTGCGCGGCGGGGCGAGGTCCGCCGACCCCGACGTGCCGCTCGGGCAGACGACCCGCGACATCCTGACCTCCGCGGGCTGGGCCCCGCAGCCGCCGGCGGCGCGCGGGGCCGCCCGCGAGCGGTGGGACGCGATGCAGGCGCTCGTCACGCTGGCGGACGACCTGGTCGAGACGCGCGGGAGCGCGACGCTCCCCGATCTCGTCGCCGAGCTCGACGACCGCGCGTCGGTGCAGCACGCCCCCACGGTCGACGGCGTCACCCTCGCGTCGCTGCACGCCGCGAAGGGCCTGGAGTGGGACGCGGTCTTCCTCGCCGGGGTGTCGGACGGACTGCTGCCGATCTCGCTCGCCCAGACCGAGGCCGCGGTGTCCGAGGAGCGTCGCCTACTGTACGTCGGCGTCACGCGGGCGCGGCGTCACCTGGAGCTGTCGTTCGCCGCCGCGCGCACGCCGGGCTCACGCGCGTCACGCACGCGCTCCCGCTTCCTGGCGGGGCTCTGGCCCGGCGAGGACGCCGGGCGGGGGGCCGGACGCCGCGCGTCGGCCGCCGCGGACCCGGCCGTCCTCGACCGCCTGCGGCAGTGGCGCGCGCAGGTCGCCGACGAGCGGGGTGTGCCCGCGTTCCGCGTCCTGCCCGACGTGGCCCTCGAGGCCGTCGCGGCCGCCATGCCGACCGCACCGGCGGACCTGCGGTACGTGCAGGGCCTGGGCCAGACACGGCTGCGGGAGTACGGCGACGCGCTGCTGCGGGTGGTCGCCGACGCGCCCTCGCCCGGCACCGGAGAAGCGGGTCGGACGAAGTTCCGTTAATTGCTTGTGACGCCGCGACGGGCCGCCCTACTGTGGTCACGTCCGAGTTCGCGGGGTGCTGCCGAGAGGCAGGACCCGTCCCTGGAGAGGAGGTGGGAGCACGTGAAGAGCATCACGATCGAGATGGCAGCTGCGCAGCACGCGTACGCCTGCATCCTCGCGCCCACCGGCGGCTCCTTCCGGGGGATCGCTGTGCCCGCTGCCGGGCGCAAGCGCGGTCAGCGTCACACGACGTCCAGCACCGATCTTCGACACAGGACTCTGTAGCACCAGCCTCATCTGCAGGCAGGCCGCGGAGTCCGAATCTCGGATCCGCGGCCTTTCTCATGTCACCCGGTCTCCACCGGGGGCGAGCGGCCCTGATCCGGCACCCACAGCTCACCCCGTAGGACACCAGGAGGACATCGTGCGGCTCTCGACGCTGCTCGACACCGTGAACCAGGGCGGATCGGGTCCCTGGCCCACCAGCAGCACCGCGACGACGAACGACCAGTTCGACCAGATGGTCGCCGACCTCATGCCGTGCCGGTCGTCCGACCCCGAGCTCTGGTTCGCCGAGCGTCAGGCCGACGTGGAGCGTGCCAAGGCTCTGTGCCGTGAGTGCCCGCTCATCGAGGGCTGCCTCGCCGGCGCCATCGACCGGGCGGAGCCCTGGGGCGTCTGGGGCGGTCAGGTCTTCGTCGGCGGCGTCGTCGTCCCGACGAAGCGTGGCCGTGGCCGGCCGCGCAAGGACGCCGCCGCCTGAGGCGACGGCCCGTCCGGTCGTCGTCGCGGCACCACCACCCACGCCGGGTCGTGCGAGGTCACCCCTCGCGCGGCCCGGCGTGCGTCGCGCCCGGGGGTGTCACGCACCCGCACCCCGGATGCACGTGCCACCGGCGCTCGCGGGCGACCAGGTCGGGCAGCGTGAGCTCGACGGTCGCGCCGCACAGAGCGGGCGTGGCCCCGGCGAGCAGGGCGAGGACCTGCGCCGCCGCGAGGGCCGCGCACGCCCCGGCCAGCACCCCGACCTCACCCGCGGGGGTCGCACGGTCGCCGCGGCCCCGGCCGATCGCGGCCAGGACGGCCGGCCACCCGGGGTCGGCGTCCGCGCGGTGCAGGTCCAGGCAGCGCAGGCAGGGGTCGGTGCCGGGGCGCACGAGCGGGCCGACCAGGGCGTCGGCGACGCGCACGACGACCGACAGGTGCGGGACGTCGTCGGCCATCAGCAGGGCGGCGCGCCACGGGTCGGCGGCCTCGTGCTCGACGACCACCACGACGTCCGGGTCGCCGTCCCCGTCGACGTGCACCCCGGGGGCGGCGTCCCGCAGCACACGCCGCGCGGCGGCCGCGCGCGGCACCCCGACGTCGGCCCAGCGGTGCGCGCCGGCGGCGACGTCGGGTGAGCGCACCGGCGTGTCGTCGTCGAGCAGCACGCGGCCGACGCCCGCGACGGCCAGGTGCTGCGCGATGCCCAGCCCGGTCGGGCCGAGTCCCACGACGCCCACGACCGCGTCCGCCCGACGCGCGACCACGTCGTCGCCCGTCGCGTCCGGCCGCAGCAGCGTCCAGGCGGCGGCGTCCGCCGCGGTGGGGCCGCGGGCCGTGGTCGTCGGGTCGGGGCGCGCCCGCGTCAGGCCGGCCTGGCACAGCTCGGCGACCGTCGCGGCCACGGACGCGGCGTCGGCGCCCACCGCCCGGGCGCGCGCCGGCAGTGCGGCCAGGTCGGTCGCGTCGTCGACGCCCGCCCACAGCCGCGCCTCGGCGGGGCGCAGCCCCACGAGCCGCACGGCCCAGCGCGGGTCCGTCCCGACCTGGACCTCGTCGTCCGCGCGTGGCAGGACACGCAGGCCGGGTCGCAGCAGCAGGGGCGCGGGGGTCGGACGGGTCACCGGGTCACGATGGCACCGACGAGGTCGTGGGTGTGCGGCGTCGTCCACAGGCCCGCGCCGCCGCGGCGGCGCCGACGGCGTCGCCGGACATGACGAGGGCACCGTCGCGCGCGACGGTGCCCTCGTGGCTGGTCCCGGCCGGGGCCGTCGCCAGGTCGGTCCGGGGCGTCAGGCCTTGCCGAGGATCCGGTTGAGCTTGGTCCCGCACACCGGGCACGTGCCCTTGGCCATGCGGCGGCCGGACTCGGAGACGACGACCTCGCCCTCCGTCTCCCGCTTCTCCTTGCACTTGACGCAGTAGAACTCGCCCGCCCAGGTCTCGGCCATGTGGTCCCTCCTCGTGCTCCTCACCGGGCGGTGGCATCGCGCCCGGGGCAGGGACCATGACGGCCTCCGTGCGCTCACACAGTAGTCCTGGAGCGGATCGGACAGGCGTGCGGCGGGCCGCGGCGCGCCACGAGAGAGGGTGAACAGGGGTGTCGTCCGCACCCCGTGATGCTGCGCGCGCTAGCGTGCGAGGGTGCCGACATCGCGTGATGCGACGCCGCGCGGTCCTGCACGCCGCGACGGCGACCCTGCGGGCGCGCCGCAGGACGCCCTCGACGCCGGCCCGGTCGTCGAGGTGCGCCGGTCGCGGCGTCGCGCCCGGACCGTGAGCGCGTGGCGTGAGGGCGGCCGGACGATCGTCGCGATCCCCGCCCGGTTCACCCGCGCCCAGGAGCGGGAGTGGGTGGGCCGGATGGTCGACCGGCTCGCCGCCCAGGAGCGCCGGCGCCGCCCGTCGGACGTCCAGCTGGTCGCACGGGCGACCGAGCTGTCCCGCCGGTACCTGGGCGGACGCGCGGTGCCCACGAGCGTGCGGTGGTCGTCGAACCAGGGCCGCCGCTGGGGGTCGTGCACCCCGTCGGAGGGGACCATCCGCATCTCCGACCGGGTCCAGGGGATGCCACGGTGGGTGCTCGACTACGTGCTGCTGCACGAGCTGACGCACCTGCTGCAGCCGGGGCACGGCGAGGCGTTCTGGGCGGAGCTGGCGACCTACCCGCACACGCAGCGCGCCCGCGGCTTCCTCGAGGGGTGCGCGTTCACGCGCGACGGGCACGACGGCGAGCTGCCCGACGAGCCGGCCGACGACGACCCGGACGTGGGATCGCGCGGCGACGCGGGCGACCTCGCGACCGCCATCGACGAGACGCCCGCGGGCGACCGGCCGGCCGCGGACTGAGCCCGACCCCGTCCGCGGCGGTCAGGCGGCCGGGGTGCCCGTCGTCCCCTCGTCGGTCGTGCCCTCGGCGTCGTCCAGGATCTGCGCGAGCGCCCGGTCGAGGTCGACGGAGCCGTCGACCTCGGCCTGCCGGCGCGCGTCGTACCCGGCGGGGTCGTCCAGGTCCTGCGACGTCGGCACGAGGTCCGGGTGGGTCCAGACGGCGTCGCGCCCGGCCACGTCGTGGGTGGCCGTGAGGTGCGCCCACACGGTCGCCGCGTCGCGCAGCCGACGAGGTCGCAGCTCGAGGCCGACGAGGCTCGCGAACGTCTGCTCGGCCGGCCCCCCGGCGGCGCGGCGACGGCGCACCATCTCGCGCAGCGGCACGGCGTGCGGCAGGTGCGGGGTGGCGGCGGTCGTCGCGACCTCGTCGACCCAGCCCTCGACCAGCGCGAGGGCGTGCTCGAGGCGGGCGAGCGCGGCCTGCTGCGCGGGCGTCGTCTGCGGGGCGAACACGCCCCCGGACAGGGCCGCCTGCAGCGCCGCCGGGTCGGTCGGGTCGATCGAGGAGACCGCCTCCTCGAGGTGCTCGACGTCGATCGCGATGCCGCGCGCGTACTCCGCCACGGCGTCGAGCAGGTGCGCGCGGAGCCACGGCACGTGCGCGAACAGCCGGCTCGCCGCCGCCTCGCGCAGCGCGAGGTAGAGCCGGACCTCCTCGACGGGCGCGTCGAGACCCTCGGCGAACGCGTCGACGTTGGCGGCGACGAGCGCCGGCGCGGGGTGCTCCAGCAGCGGCAGCCCGATGTCCGTGGTGCCGAAGGCCTCCCGTGCGAGCGTCCCCGCGGCCTGCCCGACCTGCAGGCCGAACACCGCGGACCCGAGCCCGCGCAGCATCTGGGCGGGGTCGCCCGCGCCGGGCCCGGCCGGCATGCCGCCGGGGAACGCGGCTCCGATCTCGCCGAGCGCGGGTCCGATCGCGCCCGCCAGGGCGGCCGCGAGGGACGTCGCGACGGGTTCGGTGAGGGTGCGCCACGTCGGCAGGGTCGCCTCGACCCACTCGGCGCGGCTCCAGGCCTGGACGGGCCCGGGCGCGGGGGGCAGGTCGGTCGCCGCGTCGAGCCACAGCTCGGCGACGGACAGCGCGTCGCGGACCTCCTTGACCCGCGCCGGGGACAGGGTCGGGTCACCGCCGGCGGCCGCCTGCTGCCGGGCGAGGTCGTGCGCCATCTGCCAGTTCACGGGCTGGTCGCCGGAGGTGGCGAGCATGCGCTGGACCTGGGCGAGCGCCTGCTGCAGCGCCACGGGGTCGGTCGGCAGGCCCGACGCCGCGGCCATGGCCGCGGGATCCACGCCCATCGCGCGCATCTCACGGATGGCGTCGTCGGCTGCGGGGCCGAGCATCGCGCGCAGCATCTGCTCCCACTGCTGCGGGCCGGTCCCGTCGGGACCGTCGGCGGGGACGTCGGGGCTCATGCGGGCCTCCTGGCTGGCCGGGGGATCTCCACGGTAGCCGCGCCGCGGCGGGGTCCGGCGGGCAGGTGGCCCGGGTTCGCTCACGGCGCACACGCGTGCTGCGCGGCAGCGACGCGGAGGTGAGGGATGATCGTCCACGTGCTCGACGACACGCCGACGCCCGACCCCGCCGACGACCCGGGTCCGGGTGAGACCGACGCGCCCGAGGCCCGGGCGACGTCCGACGGGGTCGCGGGCACGCCGCCGCTGGACGCGGATGCTGCGACCGTGCTCGATCCCGCCGACGACGCGGTCGAGGACGAGGGCGAGGACCGGCCGGACGTGCTCGTCGAGCCGGACCTGAACGCCGAGCCAGACCTGAACGAAGAGCCGGACGTCGAGGTCGAGCCGGTCGAGGGTGGTGCCGCGGCCGACGGCCCGGCGGCGGACGTCGCGCAGGCCGACGCCGTCCCCGACGACGTCACCACCCCCACCCTCGGCACCGAGGTCCACGACGGCTCCGCGCCCGCCGACGCTGCCGCGCCCGCCCACTCCGCGCCCGCCGACGCTGCCGCGCCCGCCCACTCCGTCCCCGCCGACGACCCCGTCCTCTCCGTCGCCTCCCGGCCCGCCGACGAGCTCGAGGAGTCCCCCGAGGGTGAGCCCGACGGGTTCGAGCGTCCGCGCCCGACGCCCCGCGCGCTCGTCCTGTCGTTCGGGATGCTCGCCGTGTCGGTGCTCGTGGGCATCCTCGCCGTCGTGCCGGCGCCGTACGCGGTCAACGGGCCCGGGCCCACCAAGGACGTGCTGGGCGAGGTCGACGGCACGCCGCTCATCGAGGTCGACGGGGCGGAGACCTTCCCCTCGACGGGTGAGCTGCTCCTGACGACGATCTCCGGCACCGGGGGTCCGGGGTACCCGGCGTACGCGCTCAACGTGCTGCAGGGCTGGTTCTCCCCGTCCTCGCTCGTCCGGCCCGTCGAGGAGGTCTACCCGCAGGACCTCACGCAGGAGGAGATCGACGAGTCGAACGCGGGGCAGATGGTCTCGTCGTACGAGAACGCGAGCGTCGCCGCGCTGACCGAGCTCGGGTACGAGGTGCCGGCGACGCTGGTCGTCGCGGGGACCGTCGAGGGCACGGACGCCGAGGGCAAGCTCGAGGAGGGCGACGTGCTCACGGCCCTGGACGGTGTCGCGCTGCCCGACTACCAGCTGCTCGTCGAGCGGCTCGAGGAGGTCGTGCCGGGGGACACCGTGACGCTGACGGTCACGCGGCACTCGCGTGCGCTCGAGGTGCCGGTCGTGACGGGGGAGCGGGAGGACGGCGGCGCGCAGATCGGCGTCTTCATCGACCCGTCGTTCGACATGCCGCTGGACGTGAGCATCAGCATCGACGGCATCGGCGGACCGAGCGCGGGCACGATGTTCGCCCTGGGCATCGTGGACCTGCTGACGCCGGAGGACGAGGCCGCGGGGCAGGTCATCGCGGGGACCGGCACGATCGACGTCACGGGTGCGGTCGGTCCCATCGGGGGGATCCGGCAGAAGCTCTTCGGGGCGGTGCGGGACGGCGCGACGTGGTTCCTGGCACCGGCCGGCAACTGCGAGGAGGTGGTCGGGCACGTGCCGGACGGCCTGCGCGTGGTCGAGATCGCGACGCTGCACGAGGCGCGCGAGGCCATGACCGCGATCGGTGCGGGCACCGCGGACGACCTGCCCACCTGCACGGCGGACTGACCGGCGCGGCGGCGCGGGTCACCCCAGCGTCGCGCGCACCGCCTCGACGAGGCCGGGCACGAGGTCCGGTCCCTGGCCGACGGCGTCGTCGCTGTCGTGCGCACGGGTGCGCACGGCGCACCACGCCGGCCCGCTCCGCAGCACCCCGACGGCGAGCCGCACGTCCTGCCGCTGGGGGTGCGCGAGGAGCGCGGCGAGCGCGGCGTCGTGGTCGGTCGGCAGGTCCTCCTCGGCACCCGGCGGCAGCATGACGCGCTCGACGGTCACGGCAGCGCCGTGCACGGTCGACGGCCAGGTCAGCCCACCGAGCAGGCGTTCGAGGTCGTCGGCGGCGGGCACGCCCTCCTGCTCGACGGACGTCAGGTGCTGGTCGTCGGCGCGGGCAGCAGCGAGCACCTCGGGGGTGAGCTGGTCGGCGAGTCCGGGCTCGGCGGCGAGCGCGTCCTGCGTGCGCACCAGGGCGAAGAGCCGCACGGGGGCGTCCCAGCCGGCGGCGGCCACGTGGTGCTCGATCTCCCGGACCGCGTCGGCCAGCGCGCGGTGGGCGCGGGCCTCGGGGGAGGGGTCGTCGGCGGTCGGCTGCGGGGTGGGTGACGTGCTCACGCGCCCATGGTCGCACCCGTGTGGGAACCTGTGACGCGCCGGGTCCGTTCGCCTGGTGGGCGCGCTGTGCGCCCGTCGCCCGCCGACCGACGAGGACCGCCACGCCGTGACCTTCGCCTCCCCGCCCCGCCCCCGACCTGTCGCGCCGCGCCGCCGCGGTCCGCTGGTCCCGACCTTGATCACGCTCGGCGTGCTCGCCGTCCTGCTGCTGCTGCTCGCGCAGGTCTGGACCGAGGTGCTGTGGTTCTCGCAGCTCGGTTACACGGAGGTGCTGCGGACCGAGTGGGTCACCCGCGGCCTGCTGTTCGTCCTCGGCTTCGTGGTCATGGCCGCGAGCGTGGGCTTCTCGCTGAGCTTCGCGTACCGCGCGCGTCCGGTGTACGCGCCTTCGACGCAGGAGCAGGCGAACCTCGACCAGTACCGCGAGGCCATCGAGCCGCTGCGCCGCCTGGTGCTGATCGTCGGTCCCGTGGTGCTGGGCCTGTTCGCGGGCGGCGCCGCGTCCCAGCAGTGGACGACCGTGCAGCTGTGGATCAACGGCGGGGATGTCGGCGTCACGGACCCGCAGTGGGGCGTCGACCTGGGTTTCTACCTGTTCACGCTGCCCGGTCTGCGGTTCGTCACGTCGTTCCTGATGGCCGTGCTGGTGCTCTCCACGGTCGCCGCGGTGGCCACGCACTACCTGTACGGGGGCCTGCGGGTCGGTGGCGGTGCCGGCGCTCCGCGCACGACGCGCGCGGCCCGCGTCCACCTGTCGGTGCTCGGTGCGCTCGTGCTGCTGCTCATCGCCGCCAACTACTGGCTCGACCGGTACTCGATCCTCACCAAGCAGCAGACCGGTGAGCAGCGCTGGCAGGGCGCGGGCTTCACCGACGTGAACGCCGTCATCCCGTCCAAGGCGATCCTCGCGGTCGCCGCGGTCGTCGTGGCGGGGGCGTTCGTCGCAGCCGCGGTCACGGGCAACTGGCGCCTGCCGGCGATCGGCGTGGGCCTCATGGTCGTCGCGGCGATCGTGGTCGGCGGTGTCTACCCGGCGATCGTCCAGCGCTTCCAGGTGCAGCCGAACCAGCAGGACGCGGAGTCGGAGTACATCCAGCGCAACATCGAGGCGACGTTGACGGCGTACGGCCTCGAGGACGTCGAGACGAGCGAGTACGACGCCAAGGTCACGGCAGAGCCGGGTGCGCTGCGCGAGAACGCGGAGACGACCGCGTCGATCCGTCTGCTCGACCCGAACATCGTCTCGCCGTCGTTCAAGCAGCTGCAGCAGATCCGCGGGTTCTACAACTTCCCCGACTCGCTGTCGGTGGACCGCTACACGATCGACGGCGAGAGCCGCGACACGGTCATCGCGGTCCGCGAGCTCGACCTGGCCGGGCTGAACGACGCCCAGCGCAACTGGACCAACGACACGACCGTGTACACGCACGGCTTCGGTGTGGTCGCCGCCTACGGCAACACGCGCGGCGCGCGTGGCGCACCCGCGTTCTGGGAGGGCGGCATCCCGTCGGAGGGTGCGCTCGGCGAGTACGAGCCGCGCATCTACTTCGGTCAGCAGTCGCCGGAGTACTCGATCGTGGGTGCAGCCGACGGCACGGACGGCTGGGAGTTCGACTACCCGGACGACAACACGGGGACCGGCTCGGTGCCGTTCCGCTTCCCGACGCAGGAGGACTCCGCGGGTCCGTCGATCGGGGGGCTGTGGCACAAGGCGCTGTACGCCCTGAAGTTCGGCGACGAGCAGATCCTGTTCTCCGAGCGCGTGAACGAGAACTCCCAGATCCTGTACGACCGGCAGCCGCGCGAGCGCGTCGCGAAGGTCGCGCCGTACCTCGACCTGGACGGGCGGGTGTACCCGGCCGTGGTCGACGGTCGCGTCAAGTGGATCATCGACGGCTACACGACGTCGGACCAGTACCCGTACGCGGCGGTGCGTTCCCTCGAGGACGCGACGACCGACTCGCTGACGGAGCGCAGCAGCACGGTCCAGGCGCTGCTGCCCAAGCAGGTCAACTACATCCGCAACTCCGTGAAGGCGACGGTGGACGCGTACGACGGGTCGGTCGAGCTGTACGCGTGGGACACGGAGGACCCGATCCTGCAGGCGTGGACCAAGGTCTTCCCCACGTCGCTGAAGCCGATGTCCGAGATCTCGGGCGACCTGATGAGCCACATCCGCTACCCCGAGGACCTGTTCAAGGTGCAGCGGGCCCTGCTCGGCCAGTACCACGTGACCAACGCGGCCGAGTTCTTCTCCGGCAACGACTTCTGGCAGAACCCGGCCGACCCGACGGTGACCAGCGTCGACGTGCCGCAGCCGCCGTACTACCTCACGCTGCAGATGCCGGGGGAGGACGAGGCCACGTTCTCGCTGATGTCGACGTTCATCCCGACGGGCTCGAACGCACGCAACGTGCTGACGGGGTATCTCGCGGTCGACGCCGAGGCGGGGAACACCCCCGGCGAGGTCTCCGAGGACTACGGCAAGATGCGCCTGCTGGAGCTGGCCCGTGATGCCACGGTGCCCGGGCCGGGGCAGGCGAGCGCGAACTTCACGGCCGACTCCACGGTCTCGGGCGAGCTGAACATCCTGCAGCGTGGGGACTCGACCGTGCGGCGCGGCAACCTGCTCACGCTGCCCGTCGGCGGGGGCCTGCTGTACGTGCAGCCCGTGTACGTCCAGGCGGCCAGCGGCACGACGTTCCCGCTGCTGCAGCGGGTGCTGGTGTCGTTCGGTGACGAGATCGGGTTCGCCGAGACGCTGGACGGCGCGCTCGACCAGGTGTTCGGGGGCGACTCCGGTGCCGACGCGGGCGACGCCGGGACCGATCCGGTCACCGAGGACCCGGCGGACGGTGCGACCGACGATCCGACGGCCGGACCGACGGCGGATCCCACGGGCGAGCCGACGGCCGAGCCCACCGACGGGGCCGTGGCCCCGGAGAACCCGGACGCGCGCGCGGCGCTGGACGAGGCGCTGCAGCGGGCCCGGCAGGCGATCGCGGACGGTCAGGCTGCCCTCGCGGACAACGACTTCGCCGCGTACGGCGAGGCGCAGACCCGGCTCGACCAGGCGATCGCCGACGCGATCGCCGCGGAGGAGCGTCTCGGGAGCTGACCACACAGGACGCCCGCCGCACCGCCTTGCTCGATCGGCGGGTGCGGCGGGCGTCGTCGTGGGGCCCGGGACTACCGGGCGATGCTCGCCGCGCCCGACGTCGCGTCCACCGGGTCGACGTCGGTCGCGTCGATGACGGCGTGCACGAGGGGGTGCCAGGGCCGTTGCAGGGGCCCGGTGATGACGAGCTCGCGCGTCAGGACGGGCGTCAGGGGCCGCATGGTGAGCTCGGCGGGCAGCATCGCGCCCCCGAGCGCCGGCATGATCGACACCCCGATGCCCTCGGCGACCATCCGCATCATCGTCGCGAGCTCGCGGACGCGCTGGGCGGGGGCGAACGGCAGGGCCACGTCGGCGTGCATCTTGCGGACCTGCGCCTCGCACCCCCCGGCGGAGACGAGCAGACCGTCCTCGTGCAGCTCGGCCAGGGCGATCACGGGCTCCTCGGCGAGCGGGTGGTCGCGGCGCACGACGGCCCGGAAGTCGTCGCGGGCGACGAGCCGCGCGCCCTGCGGGAAGGGCGTCGGGTCGACCAGCACCGCGGCGTCGACGGTCCCGCTCTCGAGCCAGACGGGCAGCTCCTCGTCGTCGCCCTCGAAGACCTGGACGCGGATGTCGGGCAGGCGCGGCGCCCAGTGGTGCAGCAGGGCCGGCATGAGGCCCTGGCAGACGGTGGGGACGGCGGCGAGCCGCACGGTGCCGACGTGCCGGGAGGCCGCGCTCTCCGCGGTGTACGCGTCGACGGAGGCGAGGGTGGCGCGCGCGTGGGGCAGCAGGCGCTGGCCGAGGGGAGTGGGGCGTACCGGGGCGTCGCGCTCGACGAGGCGTCCGCCCGACTCCTTCTCGAGGGTGGCGATCGCGTGCGAGACGCCCGACTGGCTCACCCCGAGCGCGATCGCGGCGTCCGTGAACGACGCGTGCTCGACGACCGCGACGAGGAGGCGGAGCTGCACGACGGACGGCATGAGCAGATTCTATCGGCCATAGCGGTCATATCGCATATGCTCATGTTGCATGACCTGACGAGGTGACGCGGGGCGTCGGACCGCGCGTCAGGGTGCGGTGAGCGTGATGGCTGGATGCCGTGCTGGGGCCACGTCCGTCGCGACCTCACCTCCGCGCTCGAGCGCGCCGAGGGCTGCCGCCTCCACGTCGAGATCGAGCCCTCGACGCGTCGCCAGGTGGATCCCCACCACGCCCAGCGAGGGGAGGTCGAGGCGCTCCACGAGCCCCGCGCGCGGGGCCCCCGCACCGGGCAGGGCCGCGACGCCGAGTCCCGCACGGGCCGCCGCCACGACGCCCTCGAGGCTCGTCGACTCGGTCGAGACCTCCGCGCGTCGGCCGGCATCGGCGAGCTCGGCGAGGGCGCGGGTCCGCAGCGCGCACGGCTCGGTGTAGGCGACGACCTGCACGACGCCTCCGTCGTCGGGCGCGGCGTGCTCGTGGGCGTACCACCGCAGCGGGAGCCGGCCGACGAGCCGCCCGGGTGCATCGCCCGAGGCCCCGAGCACGACGGCGAGGTCGACCGTGCCCCTGGCGACCCCGGCGGCGAGCGAGGCCGACCGGTCGACCAGGAACCGCACACGACGGTCCGGCCACGCGGCACGCAGCGACGCCAGGACGGCGGGGAGCACCTGCTCGGCCGCCGCCTCCGCGCAGCCGACTACCAGCGGCGCCGGCGTCGCCGCCGAGAGTCGCGCGAGGGCCTCGTCGTGCACGGCGAGGATGCGCCGAGCCTCCTCGACGAGCTGCTGCCCGGCGGCGGTGAGCCGTGCGCCGCGGGCGTCTCGCACGAGGAGGGCGCGCTGCAGCCGGCGCTCGAGCAGACGCACGTGCTGGCTGACGGCGGGCTGGCTCAGGTGCAGCGCTGCTGCTGCGCGGCCGACGCCGCCACAGGTGGCGACGGCCACGAGGCTGCGCAGCTGCCCGAGGTCGAGGGTGTCCGCCATGGGCCGAATCTAGGTGCGTGGCCAAATGTTGACCAGATCAGTCTCATTTTATGGACGCGGTGTCGGGCGGATGCCCATGACGACGGGGTCTGATGGCCGGTCATCACCGATCGTTGTTGGACGCCGCGCCGCGGTGATGCCTAGCGTCCGTCGCGTGACCACGACCCCCAGCCGCCGCCCCACCGGGTCGGCGTGCGCCCAGCGCCACCTCCCGGTGGCCGCGCACGCCTGTCCGGCGTGCGTCCGCGGCGCCCGGTCGTGTCCGGCGCAGCCGCGCCGCGCGACGGCCTGACGTCGCCCCCGCACGTCCCCTCGTCCCACCCTGCGCAGGCCCCGCCTGGGCTGCGGCTGCCGGACGAGCACACCCCCCGCTGGCGCCCCGACCGCGCCCGACGTCCCCTGGAGCACACCATCACGCCCCCTGCCGCCCTCCCCAAGCGCCTGATCCTCAACCTGTTCGAGATGAACTGCGTCAGCCACATCACCCACGGGCTGTGGCGCCTGCCCGGCAACAACCGGCACCGCTACACCGACATCCGGTACTGGACCGAGCTCGCGCGCATCCTCGAGGACGGCGGGTTCGACGCGGTCTTCCTCGCGGACGTCGTCGGCGCGTACGACGTGTTCCGCGGGGGCCCCGCCGACGCGCTGCGCGAGGGCCTGCAGATCCCGAACAACGACCCGATGCTCGTCGTGCCGGCGATGGCGGCCGTGACCGACCACCTCGGGTTCGGGGTGACGGCGTCGACCAGCTACGAGCCGCCGTTCGCCTTCGCCCGTCGCATGAGCACCCTCGACCACCTGACCGCCGGTCGCATCGGCTGGAACGTCGTGACCTCCTACCTGCCCAACGCGGCCCGCAACTTCGGCCTCGCGGACGAGATCGAGCACGACACCCGCTTCGCGATCGCCGAGGAGTACCTCACCGTCCTCTACAAGCTGTGGGAAGGCTCGTGGGACGACGACGCGGTGGTCCGTGACGCCGCCGGCGGCGTCTACACCGACCCCGAGAAGGTGCGGTACATCGACCACGTCGGCGAGCACTTCGCCGTCGCCGGACCGCACCTGTCGGAGCCCTCGCCGCAGCGCACCCCCGTCCTCTTCCAGGCCACGGCGTCACCCGCGGGCATCGCGCAGGCCGCGCGGCACGCCGAGGTCGTGTTCACGGGCGCGCGGGCCGGCGCGTTCGGCGCGCTGCTCGCACAGTTCCGCCAGGCCGCGGTCGCCGCCGGCCGGGCGGCCGATGATCTCAAGGTCATCGTGCAGGCCGCGGTCGTCGTCGGGCGGACGGACGCGGACGTGGAGCGCAAGCTCGCGCAGTACCGCGAGCACCGCAGCGTGGTCGGCCGGTTCGTGCACGCGGGCCTGCGCTTCGACCCCACCGCCCATCCGCAGGACATCACGGTGCGCGAGGCGCTCGAGCGGGAGGGAGCGCCGCAGGACGCGGTGCCGCCGACAGCCCTGGACAGCACCGTCGGGGACTTCGCGGCGTCCGCCTCCGAGCAGATGGAGCGCGACTTCTTCGCGGCCGGCACACCGACGGCCGTCGCCGACGAGATCGAGCGCTGGCTCGACGAGGTCGGCATCGACGGCATCAACCTGCGGCAGTACCACTCGTTCGACACCGCACGCGACTTCGTCGAGTTCGTCGTCCCCGAGCTGCGGCGGCGCGGGCGGCTGCGCGAGAGCTACGTCCCGGGCGAGACGCTCCGGCGTCGCCTGACCGGCACGCACGACCGCCTGCCGCAGACCCACCCCGCCGCGGCCTACCGCGGCGGCCGCGGACTCGGCGGCACGCGGCCCGCCACCGACCTCGTCCTGGGGAGTGCCCGATGAGCATCACGACCACCGACATCGGACTGCCGGCCACGGGCCTGCCCGCGGGCCTCGCGGCCGTCCGCGAGCACCTCGCGCCCGTCCTCGCGACCATCGCGGAGCGGTCCCGCGAGCGGGACCGCACGCGTGAGCTGCCCCACGACGAGGTCCGGCTGCTGGCTGACGCCGGGTTCGGGGCCGTGCGGCTGCCGGTCGCCGACGGCGGCGCGGGCCTGAGCGTGCGCGAGCTCGCCGAGCTGCTGATCGAGCTGGGCCGCGCCGACGCCAACCACCCGCAGGTGTGGCGCAACCACGTCGCGTTCGTCGAGGACCGGCTGTGGCACCGCGACGCACCCGGTGGCGAGCGGTGGATCGCCCGCATCGCCGCCGGGCAGGTCGTCGGCGGCGCGTGGTCGCAGAAGGCCCCGGCTCCCGGTGAGCAGGCGGTCCCGACGCGCGTCGACGACACCACCGCCCCGGCGACCGTCACGGGTACGAAGTACTACAGCACCGGCAGCGTGTACGCGGACTGGATCACGGTGACCGGCAAGGACACCGCCGACGGCGACGTGCTCGTGGTCGTCGACGCGCACGACGCGGGGGTGACGCTGCACGACGACTGGGACGGCATCGGCCAGCGGCTGACCGGCAGCGGTACCACCGTGCTGGACGGCGTGCCGGTCGTACCCGACGCGCTGTACCGCGACGGGGGGCGGTCGCCGCACCAGGAGATCGTCTTCCAGCTCGTCCTGCTGACCGCGCTCGCGGGCGTCGCGCTCGCGGCACGTGACGACGCGACCGTCGCGGTCCGCCGGCGCGTGCGGAACTACCCGCAGGGCCTCGCGGCGGCCCCCCGCGAGGACGCGATCGTGCAGGAGGTCGTGGGGCGTGTCGCCGCGCACGGCGCGGCCGCGCGTGCCGTCGTGCTCGCGGCCGCCGACGCGATCGACGCGGGTCTGGCACGGCTCGCGGCGGACCCGGCGGCGGCCGACGTGCGGACCGACGAGGCCGGGCGGGTGCCCGTCACGCCCGAGCCGCTGCGCGACGCGGCCGTCGCGACGTGGGAGGCGCAGATCGTCGCCGCCGACGCCGCCCTGCGGGCCGGCACCGACCTGTTCGACGCCCTCGGCTCGTCGGCCGTGGAGCGCCACACCCAGCTCGACCGGCACTGGCGTAACGCCCGCACGCTCACGTCGCACAACCCGGTGCCGTACAAGGCCGCGCTCGTCGGCGACTGGTACCTCAACGGCACCGACCCGTTCCCGTGGGCGCGCCGCCACGAGGCGCCCTGACCTGCGGCTCCGCCCGCCACCCCGTCCTGGCCCCTCGGGCCCCACGCCCGTCGACACACCTCTGGGAGACACCCCGTGATCAGACGACATGTCGTCGCCACCACCCTGACCGCCCTCGCCCTCGCCCTGACGGGCTGCGCGACGGCGGCGACCGGCAGCGGCGAGCCCGATGACGGCGGCACGCTGACGTACCTCGATGCCGAGATCCCGGTCTCGGCGCAGGTGCAGGAGTCCGGTACCTGGCAGACCCGCGCGCTGCAGCAGAACATCACCGACCGGCTCGTCTACCGCAACGCCGAGACCGGTGAGCTCGAGCCGTGGGTCGCGGAGAGCTGGGAGGTCGCGCCGGACGGGCTGACGTACACGTTCGTCGTCCGCGACGGCGTCACCTACAGCGACGGCACCGCGGTGGACGCGACGAGCGTCGCACGCAACCTCGAGTGGCAGTCGGCGGGCGACCCGGACAAGGGCACCACCGCCAACCCGCAGTTCCCGAAGGCGCTGAGCGCCCAGGCGGACGACGCGTCGCGCACCGTGGTCGTCACCCTCGAGACCCCGTACGCGCCGTTCCTCAACGTGCTCACCGGCTGGGCGTCGGGACTCGTCGCCGACGCCACGATCGACGCACCGAAGGAGGAGCAGCAGAGGTTCGTCAACCTCATCGGGTCCGGGCCGTTCGTCGTGGAGTCCGAGGAGTACGGCAAGGAGATCGTGCTGGTCCGCCGCGACGGCTACGCGTGGGCGCCGCCGAGCTCGCCCAACCAGGGCGAGGCGTACCTCGCGAAGGTCGTGGTGATCCCCGTCCTCGAGGACAGCGTCCGGCTGGGCACGCTGCGTGCCGGCGAGGGCGACATCATCCGGTACGTGCAGCCCAGCGAGGAGAAGGGCCTCGTCGACGCCGGTTTCGAGATCGTCGCGGGGACGGGCGTCGGTCTGTCGAACCAGTGGTTCCTGCGCGGGTCGGCACCGTTCCTCGACGACGTCCGCGTCCGGCGCGCGCTGCAGCGCCTCGTCGACCGCGACACGATCGTCGACACGCTGTACACCGACAGCTGGAGCCCGGCGACGTCCGTGCTCGCGCCCGGCACGTTCGGCTACACCGACCTGTCCGACGACGTCGGCTTCGACCCCGACGAGGCCGCCGCCCTGCTCGACGAGGCCGGCTTCGCGCAGCGGGACGCCGACGGGTACCGCACCAAGGACGGCCGGCGTCTGACGGTCAAGACCTACATCGACGTGTACGACAACACGGCCAAGAGCCTGTTCCAGGCGGTCCAGCAGCAGCTCAAGGAGGCGGGCGTCGACCTCACGCTGCACGAGCTGGACTACTCGACGTACTGGTCGACCGCGTTCGCGGACCCCGAGGTCGGGTTCCTGCGCGTCGGCTGGCCGCACCCCGACCCGTCGCGCGGGCTGCAGCAGTACTACAGCAAGGACGGGTCGGACCTGCTGGGGCTCGAGGGCGGCGACGTGCGGCTGCAGGAGCTGCTCGACGCACAGACACCGGCCGTCGACGACGCGACCCGCGAGGACCTGCTCGCGCAGACCCAGCAGCACCTGGTCGACCAGGGCTACGTCGTCCCGATCCTCGACGACAGCCAGGTCTTCGTCACCGCCGAGCGCGTCGAGGGCTTCCGGCTCACCGACGGCGCCCTGCCGGAGTTCTACACCACGTCGGTCACGTCGTGACCTGCGGGGCGGCGGTCCCGGCCGCCGCCCCGCCCCGACCTCCCGGAGTCCCCATGCCCGAGCGCACCTACGTCGTGCGGCGCGTCGGCCAGGCGCTGCTCGTCGTCGTCCTGGTCTACACGATCGTGTTCTTCACGCTGTTCGTCCTGCCGGGCGACCCGGTCGAGAACAAGCTGACCAGCCCGCTGAACCCGCTGCCGCCGTCGGCGGCCGAGGACCTAGTGCGGTACTACCAGCTCGACCTCGCGCCGCTCCAGCAGTTCGCCGTCGCCCTGGGCAGGCTCGTGCGCGGCGACCTGGGGTTCTCGCTGGTCAGCGGCAGGCCCGTGGTCGACGTGCTCGCGCAAGGGCTGTCCGACACCCTCGTGCTCGCGGCGCTCGCGTTCGTCCTCACGGTCGTCCTGTCGCTCGCCGTCGCGCTCACCGCGGTCTTCGCGCCGTGGGGCGCGCTGCGCAGCCTGGCGGCCGCGGTGCCCGTGCTGTCGATCTCGGCGCCGAGCTTCCTGGTCGGCTTCGTGCTGCTCACGGTCTTCTCGTTCCAGCTCGGCTGGGTGTCGTCGATCCGCGACCAGGGCCTGCTGTCGTACGTCCTGCCCGCCGCGACGCTCGCCATCGCCGTCAACGGCCCGCTGAGCCAGGTGCTCGTCCAGGGCCTGACGAGGGCGCGGCGCGAGCCGTTCGTCGACGTGCTGCGCGCCAAGGGTGTCGGGGAGCGCCGCATCGCGCTCGGGCACGTGCTGCGCAACGGCGCTGTGCCGTCGGTGACGATGCTCGCGCTGGTCGTCGGCGAGCTGTTCGCCGGTGCCGTCGTCGTCGAGACGGTGTTCTCGCGCACCGGCCTGGGCTTCGTGACCTTCGAGAGCGTGCGGGACCAGGACACCCCGGTGATCCTCGCGGTCGTGCTCCTGGTCTCGACGCTGTACGTCCTGGTCAACCTCGTGACCGACCTGCTGTACCCGCGCCTCGACCCGCGCATCGTGCGCCGCGCGCGTCCCGGTCGTCGCCCGAGCCCGAAGGTGGCCGTCGCATGAGCACCCTGACCTCGACCCTGGACCGCGCCACGCGGTGGTCCGCCCAGCGGCGCGCTGCACCCGCCGAGGCCGGGTCGTTCCGGGCGCTCGTCGCGCGCCTCGGGTTCCTCGACCACGTCGCGCTGCTCGTGGTGCTGTTCCTCGTGGTCGCGGTCGTGGCGCCCGGTCTGCTGACGTCGCACGACCCCCTGCACGGGGACGGCACGCGCGTCCTGCAGGCGCCGTCCGCGGCGCACTGGTTCGGCACCGACTACCTCGGCCGCGACCTGTTCTCCCGGATCGTGCACGGCACCGTCCGGACCCTGCTCGGGTCGGCCGTGGCCGTCGTCATCGGCCTCGGCGTGGGGACCCTGCTGGGGCTCGTCGCCGGTTACGTCGGGGGTGTGGTCGACGCGGTGATCTCCCGGGTCGTCGACGTCCTGCTCTCGATCCCGGGGCTGCTGCTGTCGATGGTCGTCGTCGTCGCGCTCGGGTTCGGGGCGCTCAACGCGGCCGTGGCCGTCGGCATCGCGTCGATCGCGGCGTTCACGCGCCTCATGCGCTCGGAGGTGCTGACGGTCAAGGACCTGCCGTTCGTCGAGGCGAGCCACCACCTGGGCGGCAGCCGCACGCACGTCCTGCTGCGGCACATCCTGCCCAACGCCTGGACCGCGGTGCTCTCGCTCACCGCCCTGCAGTTCGGCCTGTCGATCATCTGGATCTCCTCGCTCAGCTTCCTCGGCTACGGCGCGCCGCCACCGCTCCCGGAGTGGGGCCTGCTGGTCGCCGAGGGACGGGAGTACGTCGTGTCGTCGCCCTGGCTGACCATCGTGCCGGGCGCGGTCATCGCGGCGTCCGTCCTGGCGATCAGCCGGCTCAGCCGCACCATCAAGGAAGGGAACGAGGCATGACCGCCATCGCCGATCGCGCCGTCGCGCACCGCACCGCACCACCCCGCGTGTCGCCGGGGGCGCCGCTCGTCGTCGGCGGGCTGCGCGTCGGGTACCGCCGCAGGCGCGGAGCACGCGCCGCGGACGTCGTGCACGACGTGTCGTTCACCATCGAGGCGGGACGGACGGTCGCCCTGGTCGGGCAGTCGGGGTCTGGCAAGAGCACCGTCGCGCGGGCCGTCGCCGGGCTGCTGCCCGCCAACGGCGCCGTCACCGGCGGTGTCGTGCACGTCGCCGGGCACGAGGTGTCGTCCTACACGCGGCGGCAGTGGCGCCCGCTGCGCGGGCACGCGCTCGGCTTCGTCCCGCAGGACCCGCTCAGCTCGCTCGACCCGCTGCAGCGCATCGGGACCCAGGTGGCGGCCGCTCTCGTGCCCACGGGGTTCCCGCGCGACCGCGTGGCCGAGCGGGTCGTCGAGCTGCTCGACCACGTCGGCATCCCCGACCCGGTGCACAAGGCACGGGCGTACCCGCACGAGCTGTCCGGAGGGCAGCTGCAGCGGGTGCTCATCGCCATCGCGATCGCTGCGGAGCCCGCGCTGCTGGTGGCCGACGAACCCACGTCGGCGCTGGACGTGACCGTGCAGAAGCGGATCCTGGACCTCATCGACGGACTGCGCGCCGAGCTCGGCCTCGGCGTGCTGTTCATCACGCACGACCTGGCGCTCGCGCAGGAGCGGTCCGACGAGGTGGTGGTGCTGCGTGACGGCGTCGTGCGGGAGCACGGGCCGGTCCGGCAGGTGCTGGTCGCACCGCGCGACCCGTACACCGTGACGTTGCTGGGCGACGCGCCGTCGTCGGCCCCGGACCGGTACCGCGACCGGGTGGAGGCCCGAGGGGCGTCGACGGGGGACGCCGTCGTCGAGGTCGCCGGCGTGTCGAAGGCGTTCGCCGCGCGCAGCGGCGGCGGAGCGGCCGTGCAGGCGCTCGACGACGTGTCCCTGACGCTGCACCGCCGGTCGGTGCATGCGCTGGTGGGGGAGTCGGGGTCCGGCAAGACGACCCTCGGGCGCGTCGTCGCCGGGTTGACGTCGTTCGACGCCGGTGACGTGACCGTGGGCGGGCGCGAGCTGCCCGCCGACCCGCCGTACGCCAACCCGTACGCCCGCCGGCTCCAGCTGGTCCACCAGAACCCGCTGTCCGCCCTGGACCCCCGGGACAGCGTGCGGCGCGTGCTCGAGGAACCGCTGCGGGTGCACCGGGTGGTGGAGCCCTCCGCACGCCGCGCGCGCATCGCGCAGATCCTCGATCAGGTCGCCCTGCCGACGGACGTGCTGGTCCGGGGCGTGCGTGAGCTGTCCGGGGGGCAGCGGCAGCGGGTGGCGCTCGCCCGCACGCTGCTGCTCGAGCCGGACGTGCTGGTGCTCGACGAGCCGACGTCCGCGCTCGACGTGAGCGTGCAGGCCCAGATCGTCGACCTGCTGCTGTCCCTGCAGGAGGAGCAGGGGCTGAGCTACCTGTTCATCACGCACGACCTGGGGCTGGTGCGGCAGGTGGCCGACACGGTCACGGTGCTGCAGCGTGGGCGGGTCGTGGAGCAGGGCGGCGTCGACGACGTGTTCGCGGCGCCGCGCGAGGCGTACACGCGGGAGCTGCTCGACGCGGTGCCGCGGCTGGTGGAGCGGGGCGAGTCCGTCAGGGCGTGAGAAGGGTGGTGCGCGGCATGAGCGCTGCCGATGGGGCCATGAATCTGATCTGTTTGTTGCATGTCGGTGTCGTGCGCGACCCTGTGAGGCATGACCGCTGACAACCGCGTCGTGGCCCAGTACCTGGCCGCGGCGATCGTGTGGGGCTCGAGCTTCCTGTTCATGAAGGTCGGGCTCGACGGGCTCTCGTCGGCACAGGTCGCGCTGGCGCGCCTGCTGCTGGGTGCGCTGACACTCGTCGTGGTCATGGCCGTGGCTCGCCGGGCCTGGCCGCGGGACCGGCGGACGTGGGGGCACCTGACGGTGCTCGGCGTGCTGCTGTGCATGGTCCCGTACCTGCTGTTCGCCTGGGCGGGGCAGCACCTCGCGTCGGGGCTGTCGAGCATCTTCAACGCGACGACACCGCTGATGACGGCGGCGGCCGTGGCCGTGCTGCTGCCCGTCGAGCGGCTCACGGCGGTGCAGCGCCTCGGCCTGGCCGTCGGCGGGGTCGGCGTCGTGGTCGTGGTGGGTCCGTGGGCGTACCTCGCGGACGTCGCCACCGCGGCGCCCCTGCCTGCGGTGCTCGCGTGCCTCGGTGCCACGGCCTGCTACGGGCTGGGCACGACCTACCAGCGCCGCTTCGTCGTGCCGCTGCGTCTGCCGCCGGAGACCGTCGCCGCCGGCCAGGTGTGTGCCGGTGCCCTGCTGCTCACGCTCGCCTCGCCGATCGTCGCAACGGGACCCGTGCACCTGACCTGGCCCGTCGTGCTCTCGATGCTCGGCCTCGGCGCCCTGGGCACCGGCCTGGCCTACGTGTGGATGGCCCGCATCATCGACTCCTGGGGCCCGCAGCGCGCGTCCACCGTCACGTACCTGACACCGCTCGTCGGTGTGCTGCTCGGCATCCTCGTGCTGGGGGAGCAGCTGCACTGGTACGAGCCGGTCGGGGGTCTGGTCGTCGTGCTGGGGGTCGTCGTGGCGCAGCGGGGTGCGCGTCGCCCGGCGGTCGCTGCGCCGGCCACGGGTGCCGGCGCCGTGACCGCCGTCACCGCCGACGACCGGCGAACCGATTTGGACGCTCGGCCCGGAGTGTCGTAGAGTGGAGATACCGACGCGGGGTGGAGCAGCTCGGTAGCTCGCTGGGCTCATAACCCAGAGGTCGCAGGTTCAAATCCTGCCCCCGCTACAAGTGATAAGGCCCTGATCTGCGGAGACGTGGATCGGGGCCTTGTCTGTGTGTCCGACCGTCGTCCGCGTCACCCGCTACCCTCCGCCGCCCACGCGCAGCACCTCGCCCAGGCGCTCCCGGCGCCGCAGGGAGGACTCCGCGAGCACCAGCACGACGACGACGAGGCACACCACGACCGGCGGTGCCGCCGCCCATGCCGGCAGGACGGGGCTCGGGTCCGTCGGCTGGCCCGTCACCAGGCGCAGCGCGAGCGGCCCGGTGGCCAGGACGGCCAGCAGGACCCCGAGGCCCGCGCCGCCGACCGAGGCCAGCAGGACACCCGGGAGGAGCTCACCGGCGGTGACCGCGCGGGCCCCGCGGCCCCCGAGGCCCAGCGTGCGCAGCGTCGCCAGGGTGACTCCCCGGTGCGGGGCGCTGATCGCGGCGGCGAGGACGACCACGAGGACGGCCAGCAGCAGGAGCACGACCGCCGCGGCCGCCGCCAGCCGCTGGACGCCGACGGTGATCGGCTCGGCCCGGTGCGTGGCGAGCCACGCGCTCCGGGTCGCGACGGTCGCGCCCTCGAGCGCCGGCGTCGTCGCGACGGCTGCCTCCGCCCCCGGCCCCACGGCCCACAGCCGGTCGGGTTCGACCGGCGCACCGAGCGCCGGCCCCAGCGACGCGCCGTCCACCACCACGGTGTCCTCGCCCGCGGCCAGGACCGGCGACGCCGTGCCGACCGTCGTGAGGTCCACGCGCGTGCCGTCCCAGGCCAGGACGACGTCGGTGTCGCCCTCGGTGCGCAGTCCCGCGCTCAGCAGTGCGGCGGGCCGTCCCGCCGCGCCCGCCGCGTCGAGCTGAGCGAGCTCTGGGGCGTCCGGCAGGGGTGTGCTCGCCAGGAGGTCCGCGAACTCGGCGGACGGCAGCACCACGAGCCGCACGATCTGCCCGCCCCACGGCCCGAACACCTGGGCGTGGTCCTCGACGCGGCCGGTGAGCACCGTCTCCACCCCGTCGCGCGTGCGCAGCGTGGCGGCGACGTCCGTGAGCGCGGAGTCCGGCTCGGAGGTGACCGTGGCGTCGGCGCCCACGGCGAGCCACGACGCATCGACCTCGCCCTGCTGGACGGTGGCGACGAACGTCGCACCGAGCACCACCAGGCTCGTCGCGACGGTGAGCGTCAGGAACGGCAGCGCGGCGCCGGCGGTGGCGTGGGCGCGGGCGGCCGCGAGGACGGGGACGGCCCGCCGCGAGCGAGCCGCGGCCGTCACCCCCCAGCGCAGGAGCGGCGGCAGGACGCGCAGCAGCAGCGCGGCGCCCGCCAGTGCGCCCAGGGTCGGTGCGAGCGCCAGCAGGGGGTCGGTGCCCCCGGTCCCGGGGCCGGTGACGCCCCGGGTCCCGAGCGCCGCGAAGGCGCCGGCCGCGAGGAGGACCGCAGCGGCCTCCGCGGCGACCCGCGCCGCCCGCCGGTCCTTGTCCGCCATGGACCGCTCGGTGCGGTCCGCAGCGCCCCGCCGCCCGCCCGTGCTCAGGGCGGCGAGCCGCACCGCGAGCGTCGGCGGCCCGAGCACGGCGACGGCGACGACCGGGACCAGCCACGGCCACGGGACCGCGCCGGGGACCACGGCACCGGCCAGCACGACCCCCAGGGCGCACCCGACGGCCGTGACCACGACGGACTCGGAACCGAGCTCCAGCGCGATCCCCGGCAGGCTCGCGCCGCGGGCCCGGTGGGTCGCCAGGACCGCGGCGCGACGCCGCACCAGGAGCGTGGCCGCGACGAGCACGGTGAGCAGCGCGACGCTCAGCACGCCCGCCAGCAGGACGGAGGTCTGGGCGACCGCGGCCCGGAACCGGTCGCGGGCGTCGAGCAGCACGGTGTCCAGGGCGGTGCTGACGGACGTCCGCGACGCGCCCCCGGGGGTCGGCTCGTCGGCCGCGGCCCGCAGGCCCGCGATCTCGGCGGTGACCGCGGCGACGTCGTCCTGTCCCAGGGCGTCGACCTGCGGCTCGAACGTGACCACCCGGGTGGTCGTGCCCGGCGGCATGGCGAGCACGGCGACGGGCAGCGACGCGTCCGACAGCAGCCCGGCGAGCTGCGTCTGGCGGGTGAGGAACGTGCCGACGGCGCGGGGTTCGAGCAGGCCGGGGACGGTCGACCAGACGGGGTCCGTGGGGTCGTCGGCCCGGAAGACGCCGCTCACCGCGGCGTCGACGGCGACGGACCCGTTCTCGTTGCGGGTCGTCAGGGTGTCGCCGACCTCGACGCCGAGGGCCTCCGCGACGGCCTCGGACAAGCCGATCTCGACCGGGACGGGTGCGCCGTCGACCCGGGTCGCCACGTCCCGGGCGGTGAGCGTCTCGCGGGCGGGGCGGCCGTGGACCCAGGTGACCGCCGGCGGGCCGTCGCGGTCGACGAACCCCGTCCGCAGCACGGGACGGTCGAGGTCGTTCTCGGGCCCCACGACCAGCAGCGGGAGCGTCGCGACGGTCGTGACCGGCGGGGTCAGCGCGTCGGCGAGGACCGGCGCCAGCGCCGTGTGGGCGACCTCGGTCATGTCCCGCGTGCCGGCGGCCAGGTCGACGAGGAGGGTGCGGGACTCGTACGGGTTCTCGTCGAGCGGCCTGCTCAGGGTGAGGTCGGCGCCCGGCCCGGCCTCGCGGACGGCGTACCGCAGGGCGTCGTCGCCGGTGGCCGCGACCAGGCGAGGGGTGACGCAGGCGAGGAGGACGGCGAGGGCGACGACGAGGGTCGTCAGCACGAGTGGCCAGCGGTCGGCCCGTGCCCGACCGACCACGCCGGCGCTGCTGACGCCCGGCCACCGGGGGCGGCTCGGCTCCTGGCGCCGGTGCGTGCGGACCCGGCTCACCCGCCGCCCTCCATCCGCAGGTGGGTCACGGTGGAGCGGCGCACGAGGCGCGTGGCCACGGGCGCGACGACGCCGGCGCACGCCACGAGCAGGACGGCGAGCAGCAGCGACTGCGTCGGCCACGACCAGACCGCGACGGGGGCGGGCACGGGTGCCCGGCCCGACGGCGCGACGACGAGCAGGGGCCCGACGGTCAGGGCGGCGACCGCGCCGACGACGCCGCCCGCGGCCGCCACCACCAGACCCACGACCGTGTGCTCGACCAGGAGCGCCGCGACGACGGATCGCCGCGGGACCCCCATGCCCTGCAGCCGCGCGACGTCGACGGCACGGGCCTCGAGCGTGGCGGTCGTCTGCACGAGGGTCCCGGCGACCGCGAGCACGACGGCCGCGGCGACCAGCAGCCACAGGGCCACCTGGACCCCGATCCGCAAGGGGTCGTCCCGCAGGTGCTCGGCGAGCCCCGCACGCGTGACGGGCTCGCCGAGGCCCGCAGCGGTGATCTGCGCCGCGGTCGTCGGCGGGTCGCCGACGCCGACGAGCCACCAGGCGTCGACCACGTCGGGCGACGAGCCGTGGGCGAGCACCGCACGGGACAGGGCGTCGTGATCGGCGAGGATGCTCGCCCCGCGGGGGATCGCCGCCTGGTCCGGGGCGATGCCGGCGACGCGGGCGACGAGGGTCGTCGTGCCGACTCGCAGGCTCAGCGCGTCGCCCGGGGCGGCGGCGATGCCGGCGGCCAGCGCGCTGCTGACGAGCACGGGCAGGTCCCCGGGTGGCGGGAAGCCGGCCAGCACGAGGTCGGCGTCGCCGCTGAGCAGGGCGGCGACGAGGATCCCGGCCCCGCCCGTGATCGACACGCCGGAGCCGGCCTGGCGGAGGGTGACGTCACGGGGCGTCCGCAGGCGGTCGACGCTGTCGGCGGCGATCGTCGCCGACCACCCGTCGTCGGGCGCAGCGACGGGGTCGTCCGAGCCGCTCGCGGCCACGGTCGCGGTGACCTCCAGGGGCCGGGACTCGGTGGGCAGCCCGAGGACGTCGGCCTCCTGCCCGATGCCGACCCGGAGGTCCACGGCGACGACCTGCACCTGGCCCGCCGCGTCGGCGTCCGCGACGGTCGGCAGCGGCAGCGTCAGGTCGTGCGGCGTCCCGTCGAGCGGGACCGACCAGCCCTCGAGCGACTGACGCGCCCCGCCGGCCGTCTCCACGACCACCGTCGGCACGACCGTCAGGTGGGGCATCGGGCGACCGCGGGCGTCCTCGACGACGCCCGAGACCGTGAGGTCGATGCCCTGGGCGCCGTCGGCGAGCGCGATGCCGCTGACCGGACCGGCCGGGGCCAGCCCCGACGTGAGGCCGGACCAGGTGGCGCCGGCGGGCAGCCGCCCGCGGAGCAGCTGCGCCTCGCGCGTGGTGTCCAGCGCGACGAGCCGCGTCGGGTCCGTCGCGGACCCCGTGGCCGCGACGGGTCCCAGCGTGACCTCCCGGTCGGTCACCGGGACCACCTCGGCCCCGGTGAGCGCGGTCAGGGCGCGCGCCTGGGCGAGCGGCGGCGCGGCGGTGAGCCCCACCGTGATGTCGGTGCCGACCTGGGTGTCGGCCTGGTCCTGCGCCGAGGTCGACCACGTCGCGCCGAGCGACGTCGCGAAGGTGGCGGCGGCCGCCGCGAGGACCAGCAGGAGCGCGGCGCCCGTCGAGTGGCCGCGGCGCGCGACCTCCCAGGACGCCAGCGGGAGGACGAGTCGACGGGACCGTCCTGCCCAGCCGTCCGCCCGTCGCGCCACCCACGGCACCACCCGCAGCGCGACCGCCGCCCCCGCCACCAGGCAGAGCACGGGTGCGGCGACGAGGACGGGGTCGGCGCCACCGCCCGCGGCGAAGGGCCGGCCGCGCAGCTGGAGATAGCCGACGACCGCCAGCGCGACGAGCAGGAGGTCGACGCTGCTGCGCGCGACCCGCCCGCGCACGCTCCGGCGCGTCTGCGGCCCGCTGTCCGGTGCGCGCACGGACGGTGCGACCAGGACGCCGGCGAGCGCGAGGGCGCCGACGAGCACCGTGACGACGAGCGCAGGGGTGACGCCGGCGCTGCTGGTCAGCCCGGCGTCGGCCATCGACGGCAGGCGGCTGAGCGCCCGGAACAGCGCGCTCGCGAGCGGGACGGCGATGACGGTCGCGACGAGCGCGAGCACGAGGCTCTCCGCTGCCGCCTGCCCGACGAGCTGGGACCGGGAGGCCCCGCGCGCGGTGAGCAGACGCATCTCGGTCTCACGCCGCACGGTCACGAGGCGGCCCGCGAGAGCGAGCGCTGCAGCAGCGAGCGCCGCACCGAGCAGCGCCACCACCAGGACGGCCGACCCCGTGACCCGGCCCTGGGTCTCGGCGGCGGCCAGGGTCCGCCCCAGCTCCGTCCGCACCCGGACCTGGGAGGCAGGGTCGCCGACGACGCGCCGGACGTCCCCCGCGAGGTCCTCGACGGCCCGCCCGACGGCGGCGCGGTCGGCGGCGCTCCTGCCCGCCAGGTCCGGCCGCGCGACCAGGGAGACGCGGTCCACCTCGACGGCGGAGCCCGGCAGGGCCTGCGGTGCGGCGACGAACGGACCGTAGGCCGTGACCGGGGTCTGCGCTCTCGTCGTCAGCTCCCACGTCGGGTCGGACCCCGCCCCGCGCAGGAGGTCGCGGTCCCAGGACCCGGCGTCGTCACCGGTCGGCGAGAACGTGCCGACGACGACCAGCGGCACCGCGGCCGACCCCGGGACGGGCTCGCGGGTCCGCCCGTCGCGGAGCTCGTCCAGCACGAGCGCGCTGCCCGGGGCGAGGTCGAGGCGGCGCGCGACGGTGACGGGCACGGCGACCTCGAGCGGACCCGCCGACGTGGAGCCGGGCCAGCGGCCCGTGACCAGGTCGGCGTGCTCGGTGAGGTCGTCGGCCGAGACCACGTAGCCGTGCGTGCCTGTCGCTGCCTCGACGACGAGCGGTCGGACCGCCGAGGTCAGCCACGTGGACAGGGCCGGGTCGACCGGCTCGAGGGCGTCGGTGAGCACGCCCGTCGCGTCGGTGACCACGCCGCGGGGCTCGGCGCCGTTCAGCCGCAGGGTCACCTCGACCGCCACGTCCCGGGGGTCGGCGCGCTGCAGCGCCACGTCGAGGGCCTGCTCCTGGCCGGTCGTCAGGAGCAGGGCGCAGGTCCCGAGCAGGACGGTGCCCGCCACGACGACGGCGAGCACGGCAGCCAGCAGGGCCGCCTGCGTGACGGTGCGACGCAGGAGGAAGGGCAGGGGACCGGTCACCCGGCGGCTCGCCGGCCGGGCGGCGCGAGGGTGTGCGTCATCCGGCACGTCCTCCCTGCGGCGACGTCGCGCGCACCGGGTCGCGGCTCCGTCGCGACGATCCACCGGTACGGTACGCGCCCACGCGGCTCCGGTGACGGCGTCGCGTCAGCGCAGCGGCCGGATGTCCAGCCGGGCGATGCGGCCGCCGCGCGGGGCGAAGCGCAGCTCGAAGCGGATGGGACCACGGACACCACCCGGGAAGTCGCCGTCGGCGTCCGTGACCAGGACGGGGGTGGCGCCGTCCGTGCACGTGACGGGATCGAAGGTGATGCGCGAGCCCACCACGTCGTGGGCGATCCACGCCGCGATCGCGCGGGGGTCGGTGAACTCCACGCCGTTGTCCGTCACGACGGCGTCCTCGGCGAAGAGGGCCTCGAGCGCCGGGGCGTCCGCGGCGTTCGTGGCGGCGACGAAGGCCGCGACGGTGGGGTCGGTGACGGTGGTCGGCATGGGCGCTCCCGGTCGATCGGCTGGATGAGGTGCCACCGTGCCGCAGCGGGCGCCGTGGCACCAGCGGCGTCCGGGCCCGCGGGCCCGGACCTCCTGCGCACCCGCCGTGCCGCGCGGCGCGGTGCGTCAGGGCTCGGTGGCCGGAGGGACGCTCACCACGAGGCACTCGGTGTCGGCCGTGCACACCTGTGCCGCCTCGGTCACGCAGCCGGTGTCCTGGTCGAGGGTGTACTGGCGAGGGCCCTGCGACGCTGCCCCGGCCAGGACGTGACGGCGCTCGTCCTCGGGCTCCAGCGCGAACTCGTCGATGAACCGCCAGTCCTGCGCGCCGATCTCCCGTTCGGCCACCCAGTACTCCTCGGTGAACATGACGCCGCGCCACTCGGCCCACGCCAGGACGACGTCGTCGCCCTCGAGGGTCGCGGTCAGCTCGACGACCTCGTGCGCGTCCGCGCAGTGCTCCTCGAAGGTCAGCTCCTCGCTGCTCTCGGGCATCCCGCACCCGGCCACGGCCAGGGTCAGCGCGAGAGCGGCGACGGCACGGCGGGCTGCCGGTGCGCGCATGGTCACCTCCGGGTGTCGGCAGGGGACACGGTAGGGAGCACGGCGTCCCGGCGCGGGCGCTTCCCCCGCATTCACCCGGGCGGCGGCACCACCGCGGCCAGCTCGTCGCGGACCGTGTCGGCCAGCGCGGCGAACCGCTTCTTGTCCGCAGGTTGCTGGGTCCCCGACGTGACCGCCTGCTGCAGCAGGTCGACGTGCAGGGCGAGCACCCGACGCAGCGACGCGGAGTGCGTGTGCGCACCGACCCGCCGGACGAGCGTCAGGGTCGCCGTCATCACCGACGGGTGCCCGGTGGCGTACCAGCGGATGCTGTCGAGCACCGAGGCGACGAGCTCGTCGACGTCGACCGGCGGCGCGACCACGCGGACGGTCCCGCCGTCGTCCACGCGGGCGGCCGACGGCATCGTGCGTCCCGCCAGCCGGGACAGGGCGACGGACAGGTCGTCGAGCGCGTTGACGGCCGTGTACGGGTCGTTGGTGCCGGGGGACAGCGCGCGGACGGCCATCTCGGTCAGCTGCTGCACCGAGAACTCCGGGTCCTGGTGCGGGCTGCGGGTGTCGGCGACCTGCAGCGCGGAGCGGATGGTCGCGGTCAGGCGGTCGTCGGCCCTGCCCGCCGGGTGGACGGTGACGGTGACGGTGTCCTCGAGCACGAACTGGCCGGGCCGGAGCCGGAGGTCGAGCACGACGTCGGCGTGGATCGCGGCCTTCATCAGCGCGCCGTCCCGCACCGACTGCAGGTACCCGGAGCGCCCGGCCGTCACCGGTGCGCCGGGTCCGTCCAGCGTCCCCGCGCGGACGTCGCCGGTCGGACCGGCCTGCTCGTGGGACGGGTCGTGGCCGACCTCGGCCGGGTAGAGCCGGTCGATCGAGTCGAGCAGGTCCGTGCGCACACGGCGGGCGAGGGTGGAGATCTGGATCGAGTCGCTGATGTGGTGGATGAAGTAGATGAGGACCGCGACGTTCCCGACGGCGAGGACGACCGCGGCGTTGACCGCGAGGTGGGGGACGAACACGTCGCCGCCGAGGTCGCCGGGGTCACCGAGGACGCGGATGGAGCGCAGCACGAGCAGGCTGTAGAGGAACGTCGAGACGTAGACGCCCAGGACGACCTGGTTGCCGCGGTCGGTCATGAAGTTGCGGACGAGCCGCGGTCCGTAGCTCGACGACGTCAGGGCGAGGACGGCCATCGTGATCGAGAAGGTGGTGCCCGCGACGGCCAGGCTGGACGACGCGATGGCCCCGAGGATGTCCCGGCTGCCGCTCGCGCCGACGCGGTACAGCACCAGCGACGTCCAGCCGGGCGCGACGGCGCCCGCGTGCGACCGGTCCAGGGCGATGAGCCCGTGCGCCAGCACGAACGCGGCCGTGCACATCAGCGCGGGGATGAACCAGAAGCGCATGCCCAGGCGCTGCAGGGTGTTCATCCGTCACACCATGCCATCGGACCGGGAGCAGCGCGTGCCGGGCGTGTCCGGTCAGAGTGAGGTGGCGACGACGTCGTGCGAGACGCTGAACCGGACCGTGTAGCCGTCGTGGTCGATGCGGTGACGGACGTCGTCGAGCATCTGGTGCAGGATCCACATCCCCCGCCCGGACGCGTCGCCCAGGGGAGCGGGGAGCAGGCCGACGAGCGGGTGAGGCCCGGTGCCCCCGTCGCTCACCGCGACGGTGAGCCGGCCGTCACGCGTCCAGGCCTTGAGGCGCACGGGGGGCCGCCCGTGCAGCAGGCTGTTCGTGACGGTCTCGCTCACCGCCAGGACCGAGGCGTCCAGGGCGGACGTCGGCAGGCTGATCGAGACCCCGAGCTCGTGGATGGCCCGACGCGCCGCGGCAGCCGAGGGGTCCGGCAGCGACAGCTGGGGCGCGGTCGCCTCGATGGGGTGCGGGGGCAGGTCGAGGTACCGGCCGATGTGGTCGTCGAGGTGGGTGAACGCCTCGCTCGGGTGACGGCCGGTCGCGGTCAGGACGTGGGGGTGGCTCGCGACGAGGTCCTCCTGCATGCCGTCGTCGAGCTGACCCGTGTCGTACGCGCAGGTGCCCCACACCCGGTCGGGTCCCAGCACGCGGTTGGCGGCGGCCTCGTACCGACGCCACTCGTGCCACTCGTCCGGTGTCATGTGCGGCACCTGGTTCACGACCCGGACCCGCACCCCCGTGGCGTCGAGCGACGACAGGAGGCGCCGGAGCCGGCGCATCGCGCGCGCGGGGAACCGGCCCCGCCCGGACTCGGGCACCGCGAGGATGCCGGGCACGTCGGGTACCGCCGCCAGCATCTCGTCGACGAAGGCCGGCTCGCCGACGAGGACGATCCGGTCGGCGCCCTCGACGCCGTCCCGGATGAAGGGCAGCAGGAGGTCGACCAGGGCCGCCGTCCCGTCGTGCAGCACGAGCTCGTGCTGGAACGGCGCCTCCGCGGAGCCCGCGGTCACGAGCGGGCACCCAGGTCGACGTCCGGCGTGCTGCGCGCGCGGGGCGCCGTGGGGGGGCCGCCGAGCCGGCGCAGCAGGTCGGGGAGGTCGAGCGGGGGCACGGCGGGCCCGTACAGCCAGCCCTGGGCCAGGTCGCAGCCGGCGTCGCGGAGGTGGTCGCGGACGTCGGCGTGCTCGACGCCCTCCGCCGTGACGGTCAGGCTGAGCGCGTGCGCCAGGCCGACGGTCGCGGTGACCACGGCGGCGGCACGGGGGTCGACGAGCACCGCTGCCGCGATGCCCCGGTCGATCTTCAGTCCGTCGACCGGGAGCTCGAGCACCCGCGACAGGTTGCTCCACCCCACCCCGAAGTCGTCGACGACGACGTGGACGCCGAGCGCGGCCACCGCGTCGAGCTCGCGGCACGCCACGTCGTGGTCGGGCAGGTCGGTGCTCTCGGTGAGCTCGAGGCAGAGCCGGGAGCCGACGACGTCATGGCGTTCCAGGGCGACGAGGACGTCCCGGGCCAGCCCGGGCCGTGCGAGGTGACCGCCGGAGACGTTGACGGCGACGCCCCCGGGCAGCGTGAGACCGACCCGGTCGAGTGCTGCCAGCTGCGCGCACGCGGCGTCCAGCACCGACCGGCCGACCGGGATGACGAGTGATGTGCTCTCCAGAGCGGGCATGAACGACAGCGGCAGCAACGTGCCCAGCGCGGGGTGCTGCCAGCGCAGGAGCGCCTCCACGTGGTGAGGGCGGCCGGAGAGCATGTCGACGACGGGCTGGTACGACGGCACGAGCTCGCCGTCCTCCAGGGCCCGGCGGAGCCGGCCCGGGTCGCGGGACTCCTGCAGGACGTGGGGCTGGAGCGAGCCGCCGGTCCGGTCGCGCCGGTCCTGCTCCAGCAGGGCGACCACCTGGGTGCCGAGGGCCCGCAGGATGGCGACCTGGCGCGCGCCGAAGCGTCGGACCCGTCGGTCCAGCACCGCCAGGGCCCCGAGCGGGAGGCCGTCCCGCCCGACCAGGGGGACCCCGAGGTAGCTGCGGATACGCGGGTGGCTCGTGACGTTCGGGTTGCTGCTGAAGCGGGCGTCCGCGCGTGCGTCCGGCACGAGCAGGACCGCGTCGTCGGCGACGACGTGGGAGCAGAAGGACTGGTCACGGGGTGTCTCGGTGACCGCCAGGCCGAGGCTGGACTTGAACCACTGCCGGTCGGCGTCGATCAGCGTCACGGCGGCCATCGGGGTGCCGCACACGTGTGCCGCCAGGGCGACGACCGCGTCGTAGGCGTCGTCGGAAGGGCTGTCGAGCACGCCGTAGGACCGCAGCGAGTCCAGCCGGTCCTGCTCCATCGGGTGCTGGCGGACGCCAGGCGGCGGCTCGCCCCAGGTCGACTGCCCCGTAGCGGCGGTGCTGCGTCGGGTCGTGGTGCCCGGATCCATCACGGCTCCACCGCTGGCGGTGCCCGCCACCCTGGATCGTCAAGGTCGACACCGGCGCAAACCCACTGTAAGCCTTAAGGGTGAATCGGACGAGTCACCCGTATTCGGTTCACCCCCACCGCCCCGAACGAAGGAGAGCGCACTGTGTCAGAAGACGTCGGGCGGGGGGAGCCGTCCTCCTCTGCTACCGGGACCTCCGACGGGCAGGACGAGCTCGCGACGCAGCTGAGCGAGTTCGCCCGGACCGTCCAGCAGCAGCAGGACCCCCACGAGACGCTCGTCGAGATCGTGCGCGCCGCGGTCGCGCTCGTCCCCGGGTGCGACGAGGCCTCCATCAGCGTCGTCCTGGGTCGCCGTCACGTCACCTCGGAGGCCGCGTCGGGCGAGCTGCCGAAGATCGTGGACGACCTGCAGGAGAGCCTGGGTGAAGGTCCTTGTCTGACGACGGCCTACGAGCACCTCACGGTCCGGGTGCCGGACATGGCCACCGACGACCGCTGGCCGCGGTTCACCGCCGGGGCCGTCGAGGCCGGTGCCCTCGGCATGATGGCGCTGCAGCTCTACGTGGAGGGCGACAACCTCGGCGCCCTGAACCTGTTCTCGCGAACGGCCGGGGCGTTCGACGACGAGTCCGAGCACGTGGGTCTGATGTTCGCCGCCCACGCGGCCGTCGCCTACTCCGCCGCCCACGAGCAGGCGGCCCTGTCACGGTCGGTGGAGACCCGGCAGGTCATCGGTCAGGCCCAGGGGATCCTCATGGAGCGGCACCGGGTCACCCCCGCGCAGGCGTTCGCCATGCTGGTCCGCGTCAGCCAGCACCGCAACGAGAAGCTGCGCGACGTGGCGCAGCGTCTCGCCGACAGCGGTCACCTCGACGAGAGCACGTGAGTCGGTCGGGGACAGGCTCCGGGGGACGACGCTGGTTCCCGATCGCCGACCGTAGTTCGACGAGGCTCGGCTATGGTGTGCCCTGAGAGATAGACGAACTTCGATGCGAGGAGCGACCGTGGTCGACGTCAAGCGCGAGGACCTGCCCGTCGTGGTGATCGGGGCCGGTCCCGTGGGGCTCGCCGCTGCGGCGCACCTGCTGGAGCGCGGCCTGGAGACGGTCGTCCTCGAGGCGGGCGACGGCCCCGGCGCCGCGATCGCGACGTGGGGGCACGTGCGGCTGTTCTCCCCGTGGCGGTACGACGTCGACGCGGCCGCGCGGCGGCTGCTCGAGCCGACCGGATGGGTTGCACCCGACGAGGACGCGCTGCCGACCGGCGCCGAGCTGGTCCGCGACTACCTCGCCCCGCTCGCGGCGACCACGCCGATCGCCGCCCGGCTGCGGACCCGCACCCGCGTCCTGGCCGTCGCGCGCGACGGCGCGGACCGGACCCGGTCCCTGGGTCGCGAGCGCCGCGCGTACCGGGTGCGCACCCGCACCGCCGACGGACGGGTCGAGGACGTGCTCGCGCGCGCCGTCATCGACGCGTCCGGGACGTACGGCACGTCCAACCCGGTCGGCGCGAGCGGGCTGCCCGCCGTCGGCGAGCACGAGTCCGCGGCGTACCTGACGGGCCCCCTGCCGGACGTCCTGGGGGAGCAGCGCGAGCGGTTCGCCGGCAGGCGCACGCTGGTCGTCGGCATGGGCCACTCCGCGGCGAACACCCTGCTCAGCCTCGTCGAGCTCGCCAGGACGCACCCCGGGACGACGATCGACTGGGCCATCCGCGGAGGCTCGGCCCGCCGGCTGTTCGGCGGCGGCGACGCCGACGAGCTGCCCGCCCGCGGGCTGCTCGGCACCCGGCTCGCAGACGCCGTCGCCGCGGGGCTCCTGACCCTCCTGACGCGCGTGTCGATCGAGCAGCTGGTCCCGGCGGGGGACACCGTGCAGGTCCTGGGGCGCACGCGCGACGACGCGCTCGACCTGCACGTGCACGCGATCGTCGACGCCACGGGCTTCCGCCCGGACCTCGAGATGCTGCGCGAGGTGCGGCTCGACCTCGACCCCGTCGTGGAGTCACCGCGTCGCCTCGCCGACCTCATCGACCCGAACCTGCACTCGTGCGGCACCGTGCCGGCGCACGGCGAGTCGGTCCTGTCCCACCCCGACGACGGCTTCTACCTCGTCGGCACCAAGTCCTACGGCCGCGCCCCGACGTTCCTGCTCGCGACGGGGTACGAGCAGGTCCGCTCGATCGCCGCAGCGCTCGCGGGCGACCGCGCCGCCGCGGACGCCGTCGAGCTCGTGCTGCCCGAGACCGGGGTCTGCTCGACGGACCTCGACCCCGGCGGCGACGCGGACGCGGGCTGCTGCGGCGGGTCGTCCGAGCCGCAGCTCGTGCAGCTGGGGTCCGGCCCCGCATGAGCGTGGGGCTGCGCCCCGTGGGGCGGGGCGACGTCGACGCGCTCGCGCGCATCTACGACCACTACGTGGCGACGTCCACCGCGACCTTCGAGCTCGACCCGCCCGGTGCGGGGATGTGGCCGGAGAAGATCGCGGCCGTGACCGGCGGCGGCTGGCCGTTCCACGTCGCCGTCCTCGACGACGACGTCGTGGGCTACGCCTACGTCGCGCCGTGGCGGACGCGGCCGGCCTACGCGCACACGGTCGAGGACGCGATCTACCTCGCGCCGGGGGCGACCGGCCGGGGCATCGGCGGCCTGCTGCTGGGGTCGGTGCTCGAGGCCGCCGCGGCGGCCGGGGCGCGCGAGGCGATCGCTGTCGTCGCCGACGGCGACACCGCCGCCTCGCTCGCGCTGCACCGGCGCGCCGGGTTCGCGGACGCCGGGCGCCTGGAGCGTGTCGGCCGCAAGTTCGACCGGTGGCTGGGCACGACCCTGCTGCAGAAGAGCCTCGCCGGTCCGTGACGGCGCCGGCGGCCCGGGCCCGGCGGGAGAACCCGCCGGGCCGCGGCGTCAGCCAGCCGTGGTGCCCACGGGCTCGACGCCCAGCGACGCCAGCAGGCCGAGCACCCGGGAGCGGATCTCGTCGCGGATCGGGCGCACCGCCTCGACGCCCTGACCTGCGGGGTCCTCGAGCTTCCAGTCCTCGTAGCGCTTGCCCGGGTAGAACGGGCACGCGTCGCCGCAGCCCATGGTGATGACCACGTCGGACGCCTGGACGGCCTCGGTCGTGAGCACCTTGGGCCGCTCGGCGCGGATGTCGATGCCCTCCTCGAGCATCGCCTCCACGGCCGCGGGGTTGATCTGGTCGGCCGGCATCGAGCCGGCGGACCGGACCTCGACGGCGCCGCCCGACAGGTGGCGCAGGTAGCCGGCGGCCATCTGCGAGCGTCCGGCGTTGTGCACGCAGACGAACAGCGCGCTGTGCTGGGGGGTGGTCGTGGTCATGGGTCGTCCTTCGTCTCGGGAGCAGTCGTCAGGAACGGGCGGCGGGCGTGGTCGGCAGGTCGGGCAGCAGGTCGGCGAGCAGGCCGCGGACGCGGCGGTCGATCTCGTCGCGGATGGCGGCGACGCCGGCGGGCGACGCGAGGGCGGGGTCGCCGACGACCCAGTCCTCATAGCGCTTGCCGGGCAGGATCGGGCAGGTGTCGCCGCAGCCCATGGTGATGACGACGTCGGCCGCGCGGACCGCGTCGTCGGTCAGCGGCTTGGGGAAGGCGGCGTCGTCGGCGCCGAGCGCGACCAGCGCCGGCAGGACGCCGGCGTGGACGTCCGCCGCGGGGGCGGACCCCGCGGAGCGCACGACGACCCGGTCGCCCGCGTGGTGCTGCATGAGGGCGGCCGCCAGCTGGGAGCGTCCGGCGTTCGCGACGCACACGAACAGCACCTGGGGACGGGCGTCGGCCGTGTCGGCCCGGGCGCGGTCCGCCAGTCGCTGCCGGGCGAACCGCTCGGCGTTGACCACGAGGTGCGTGGTGATCGACGCCGACCGGGCCAGCGCCGTGTACGACCCGCGGACGAGCTGCTGGACGGTGTCGTGCCCGGCGTCGGGGAACTCGGTGACGAGGCGGGCCGTCACCCGGTCCAGGACGGCGTCGCTGTCGGTCAGTCCGACGCGGCCGCGGTCGCGCGCGGCGGTGTCGAGCGCAGCCGGCGCGAAGGCGTCGAGCAGCGTCGTCACGGCGCCCCGCAGGTCGGGCTCGACGCGGTAGTGGACCCACGTGCCCCGCCGCTCGGAGGCCAGCACGCCGACGTCCTTGAGCACCTTGAGGTGGTGGGAGACGGTCGGCTGGGTGACGTCGGCGACGGTCGCGATGTCGCACACGCACGCCTCGCCCGTCGGGCTGGTCGTGAGATACGACAGCATGCGCAGCCGCAGCGGGTCGGCGAGCGCCTTGAGGATCGCGGCGACGCGGCCGGCGGCCTCGGCGCCCATCGCGTGGGCCTCGGTGGTCGGGGTGCAGTCGGCGTCGGGGGGTGTGGCCGGACGGTCGGTGGACAGGGTGCTCACGGGCGGACCTCCTGCGGGTGCGGTGCGGGGTCGGTGGTGGGTGTCGACGGCAGCGCGTACGGGTCGGTGGCGAACCACCGCCGCGCCGCCCACAGCGACACGTAGACGAGGCCGACCAGGACGGGGACCTCGATGAGCGGGCCGACGACCCCGGCGAGCGCCTGCCCGGACGTCGCGCCGAACGTGCCGATCGCCACGGCGATCGCCAGCTCGAAGTTGTTGCCCGCGGCGGTGAAGGCCAGCGTCGTCGAGCGCGCGTAGCCCAGGCCGAGGGCCTTGCCGGACGCCAGCCCGACACCCCACATGACGGCGAAGTACACCAGCAGCGGCAGTGCGATGCGGGCGACGTCGAGGGGGTTGCGGGTCACGGCGTCGCCCTGCAGGGCGAACAGCAGGACGATCGTGAACAGCAGGCCGTACAACGCCCACGGCGCGACGCGGGGGATGAACCGCGCCTCGTACCAGTCGCGGCCCTTGGTGCGCTCGCCGATCGCCCGCGACGCGAAGCCGGCGGCGAGCGGGACCCCGAGGAAGACGAGGACGTTGAGCGCGATCTGCCCGATCGACACGTCCAGCCCCTGGGTGTCCAGGCCGAGCCAGGCCGGCAGGACGCTGAGGTAGAACCAGCCGAGCAGGGAGAACGCGACGACCTGGAACACCGAGTTGATCGCGACGAGCACGGCGGCGGCCTCGCGGTCGCCGCAGGCCAGGTCGTTCCAGATCACGACCATCGCGATGCAGCGCGCCAGCCCGACGATGATCAGCCCGGTGCGGTACTCCGGCAGGTCCGGGAGGAACACCCAGGCCAGCGCGAACATCAGCGCGGGGCCGACGAGCCAGTTCAGCACCAGGGAGGCGACGAGCAGGCGCTTGTCGCCGGTGACTGCGGTGAGCCGGTCGTACCGGACCTTGGCCAGGACGGGGTACATCATCACGAGCAGCCCGAGCCCGATGGGCAGCGAGATGCCGCCGACCTCGAGGTGGGCCAGGACGTCGGCCAGCGGGGGGAAGAACCGGCCGAGCGCGAGCCCGACGAGCATCGCCAGCCCGATCCACGCGGGCAGCCACCTGTCGAGCGAGGACAGGCGTGCGGCGGCGGGCGGCGCCGCAGAGATGACGTCTTGATGAGACATGTGTCAATATTGACGAGTATCGAAGTCGAGGTCAAGCGGGGCGGCGAACGCACGTCGAGCGGGAGGCGGGCTGGAAGTGAACGGACGACGAACATCCGCGCACGGCGGTCCGACGAGGCGGCTCGCCGCCGCCTGCGCGCGAGTCGCCCGCGTGTCCGCGCCCGTATCCTCGGAGGATGCAGCCGCCCCCCGACGCCACCTCGCCGCGCGTGCGGTCGGCGTCGGCAGGCGGTCCCGCGCACGCCCCGACGCCGGGCCCGGCGCTGCGCGCGACGCTGAGCAGGGAGCAGGCCGAGCGCACCGCGGCGCTCCTGCGGGTCGTCTCGGACCCCACGCGCCTCCAGCTGCTCAGCCTCATCCACCACACGGCGTCGGGCGAGGCGCGGGTGGCGGACCTCACGCAGGCGCTCGGTCTGCGACAGCCGACCGTGACGTACCACCTCAACGTGCTGTCGGAGGCGGGCGTCGTCGCGCGCGACCCGCGGGGCCGCGAGGTGTGGTGCTCGATCGTCCCCGACCGCATCGGGGAGATCGCCGACCTCCTGCGCTGACGAGCGAGGGGGCGCGGTGAGCGCTCCGGCGTACCGGCAGATCGCGGTCATGGCCGTCCCGGTCCGCCTCCAGCTGCTCGCGCTGCTGCTGAGCGACCCGGACGGCGAAGCGGGGTCGTCGCGACTCGCAGGCCCCGCGGGCGACCCGGGGGAGGTTGGCCGTCACCTCGAGGAGATGGCGGACGTCGGGCTGCTGCACCGGGTCGAGCGCGCGCCCGGCGAACGCGTCTACCGCCCGACGCACGACGCGTTCGCGCGCTTCGGCGCCCTGGCCGTGACGCAGGGGTCGGACGGCGACGGGTCCGGTGAGCACGACGTGATCCTGGACCGGATCGTCGACCGCCTCGCGACGTCCTTCGCCGGCACGTTCGCCCGTCCCACCGTCGACCGGTACGTCCGCCAGAGCTACGACCTGCTCGCCGCACGCGCGCGCGTCCGGCGTCACCTGCCCGCGCTGACCACCCGCTTCGCCGCGGACCGGCTCAGCGCGCTCGCACGGGCGGAGGGGCTGCCCGTGCGCACCGGGGTCGACGTGCTGTTCGTGTGCGTGCACAACTCCGGGCGGTCGCAGATCGCGGCCGCGGCGCTGCGCGCGACCGCCCCGGCGGAGGTGCGCGTCCGGACCGCCGGCTCGGCGCCGCGTGACCGCATCGACCCCACGGTGCGCCGGATCCTCGCCGAGCGCGGGTGGGACAGCGCCGCGGAGTTCCCCAAGCCGTTGACCGACGACGTCGTCCGCGCGTCGGACCACGTCGTCACGATGGGCTGCGGCGACGCGTGCCCCGTCTTCCCGGGCCGCCGGTACGAGGACTGGCCCGTCGCGGACCCGGGCGGGCTGCCGGACGACGGCGTGCGGGCCGTCGTCGCGGACATCGAGCGGCGGGTGCTCGACCTGCTCGGCCGCATCGCCCTGCGCTGAGGCTCGGCCCGACGACCCGCCGACCTCAGCCCGACAGGCGGGGGGTCCGCGACTCGAGCCGGTAGCCCACGCCCCGCAACGTGGAGATGACCGGGCCCGCGCCCGCCGCCGCGAGCTTGCGGCGCAGCCGGGTGACCGTGGCGGCCATCGCGCCGTCGGGGTCACCGACGGTCGGCCACAACGCGCGGATCAGCGCCTGCCGGCTGACCACGCGGTCGGCGCGCGCCGCCAGCAGCGCGAGCGTCTGGAACTCGATCGTCGTGAGGTCGAGCGTGCGTCCGCGCACCCGGCACTCGTAGCCGTCCGGCTCCAGCAGCAGGTCACCGACGCGGACCGCCGGTGCCGGGGGAGCGCTGGTGGGCCACAGGGGTCGCAGCGCTCCGAGGATCTCGTCCAGGTGGTACGGCTGACCCACGACCGGGTGCGCGCCCGCGGCGACGGCCTCCCGCAGCTGGCCCTCGTGCCCCGCCTCCCACGCCACGAGCACGGGGCAGCCGATCTGCTCGCGGACGACGGAGACGAAGCGGCCCGCGTCGCCCGGCGTGGTGGCGGCGACGAGGACGACGTCCGGCGGTGTCGTCGCCAGGTGCACGAGCGCCGCGAGGTCGTCGCCGTCGACGGCCGTGTCGATGCCGCAGGTCCGCAGCGCCGCGACCAGCGAGTCGTCCGGGTCCAGCTCGCGGTCGACGATCGCGAGCCGTCCCGGGACGCCCGCCCGCACCCACGAGCGCACCGTGTCGCTGCGGTGCGCCGCGTCCACCCGGTGCTCGGTGAGGATCGTCGTCATCGTCGGGTCCCCCTCGTGCCGCAGCATCTCGTCATCGGTGCGCGGATCGTCCGGTCACCCGAAACGCCCGGTGATGTAGTCCTCGGTGCGGCTGTCGGCGGGGTTCTCGAAGATCTTGGTGGTCAGGTCGAACTCCACCAGGCGGCCCGTCCGGTCGCCGGTCGTGCTGTCGACGTCCGTCGTGAAGAAGGCCGTCCGGTCGGCGACCCGCGCGGCCTGCTGCATGTTGTGGGTCACGATGACGATCGTGTACCGGGAGCGCAGGTCGGACATGAGCTCCTCGATGCGCAGGGTCGCGATCGGGTCCAGGGCCGAGCACGGCTCGTCCATGAGGATGACGTCCGGCTCCACGGCGATCGTGCGGGCGATGCACAGGCGCTGCTGCTGCCCGCCGGACAGGCCGTACGCGCTCTGGTTGAGCTTGTCCTTGACCTCGTCCCACAGCGCGGCACGGCGCAGCGACTGCTCCACGAGGTCGTCCATCGAGTCGGCCTTCATGCCCGTCACGCGCGGGCCGTAGGCCACGTTGTCGTAGATGGACTTGGGGAACGGGTTGGGCTTCTGGAAGACCATGCCGATGCGGCGGCGGACCTCGATCGGGTCGACGCCCGCGCCGTACACGTCCTGACCCCAGTAGCGCACGGCGCCGGAGACCCGTGCGCCGTCGACCAGGTCGTTCATGCGGTTCAGGGACCGCAGGATGGTCGACTTGCCGCAGCCGGACGGGCCGATCAGCGCGGTGATCTCGTTGTGCCCGAAGGGCAGGGTCACGTCCCGCACGGCGACGAAGTCGCCGTAACGCACGGCGACGTCCTCGCACTGCAGCACCGGCGAGGGCTCGGGTGTGAGGTCGCGGGAGTCGTGCCGTGTGGCCTGCGGGGCCTGGGTGGTCACCGCGACGCGGTCGGTCTCGAGGGTGCGGTCGATGGGGTTCATGGCGCCTTCCGGTCGCGCGGCGGTGGTCACGGGGTCGTCACCAGCGACGCTGGTAGCGGTTGCGGATGACGATGGCGAGGCCGTTCATCAGCAGCAGGATGCCGACCAGCAGCAGCGACGCCGCGGCCGCGAGCTCGCGGAACTCCGCCTGCGGGTTGTTGGTCCAGCCGAAGATCTGGATCGGCATGGTCGTGAAGCCGCTCATCAGGCCGTTCGGGTCGAACGACACGAAGACGAGGGCACCCAGCAGCAGCAGCGGTGCGGCCTCACCGAGCGCACGGGACAAGGACAGGATCGTGCCGGTCGCGATGCCGGGGATCGCTGCGGGCAGCGTGATCCGCCAGGTGGTCTGCAGCCCGGTGGCACCCAGGGCCAACGAGCCCTGCCGCAGGTCGCGCGGGACGGAGCGCAGCGCCTCGCGCGTCGAGATGATGACCACGGGCAGGATGAGCAGCGCGAGCGCGACGGCCCCGCCGATCACGATGTTCTTGTTGGCCACGCCCATTAGCCCGAGGAACCCGACGGCGAGCATCCCGTAGATGATCGAGGGGATCGCCGCGAGGTTCTGGATGTTGACCTCGACGAAGCGGTTGAACCTGCTGTGCCTGTCGGCGAACTCCTCGAGGTGGACCGCGGCGGCGATGCCGAGCGGGATCGCGAGGAGGGCGGTCGTGACGATCACCCAGAGCGAGCCGAGGATGGCCGGGCGCGCTCCCGCCTCTTCCGGCCGTGACGACGGGAACTCGGTGAAGAGCCGGGAGTCGAGCCGGCCCGCGCCGTCGATGAACGTCGACACGATGAGGGTGAGCAGCGTGAGCAGCGCGATGAACAGGCTCAGCCAGAGCGCGAACAGGAAGATCATCGAGCGCGGGTTGCGCTCGCGTGAGCGACCGTCCGTCGCGAGCCGCTGGTGCGGCGCGATCGTGGTGGTCATCAGTACTCCTGCCGGAAGCGTCGGACCAGCTGGATGCTCACCATGTTCACGACGAGCGTGAGCAGGAACAGCAGGAGGCCGACGGCGAAGAGGGTGTTGTACTGCAGCGAGCCGATGCGGGAGTCGCCCAGGGCCATGCGCGCGATGAAGCCCGTCATGGTGGCGCCCTCCATCGTGGGGTCGGTCACCATCTGCGGACGCGCGCCGGCGGCGATCGCGACGATCATCGTCTCGCCGATGGCGCGGGAGATCCCGAGGACCACCGCGGCGACGATCCCGGAGAGCGCGGCGGGCAGGACGACGCGCAGCGTCGTCTGCATCCGGTTGGCGCCGAGCGCGGCGGAACCCTGACGCAGCGCCTGCGGCACCGCGGTCATCGCGTCCTCCGAGAGCGACGCGACGGTCGGGATGATCATGAAGCCCATGACCAGACCGGCCGCGAGGATCGAGAACGTGCCGACCTGGACCCCCAGCAGCCCGCGCAGCAGGACCGGTGCGACGAAGCTGAGCGCGAAGAACCCGAAGACGACGGTGGGGATGCCCGCCAGCAGCTCGAGAACGGGCTTGAGGATGCCGCGCACCCGGGGCCGGGCGTACTCGGCGAGGTAGATCGCCGCGCCGAGACCGAAGGGGACGGCCACCAGCAGCGCGATGAACGTGGTCCACGCGGTCGCGGTGACCAGCGGCAGCACGCCGAACGACGCGTCGGCGAACTGCGGCGCCCAACGCGTCCCCGTGAGGAAGTCGAGCACGGGGACCTCGCGGAAGAACGCGAGGGCGGGGCCGAGGAGCGAGAGCACGATGCCGATCGTGATGACGACCGAGAGAGCCGCCGCGGCGCGCAGGAGCCAGCGCACGACGGTCTCGAACGGTCGGGGCCTGCCGCTCAGGGTGGGCACCCCCGGCAGGGGCGGCGTGGTGGCCGCCCCTGCCGGAGTCGTGCGCAGTGTCGTCATGGGAGGGTCCTGTGGTTCGTCAGCCGACGAGGCTGTCGAGCGCGTCCCGCGCGGTCTGCGCCTGCTCGTCCGTCAGGTCGATGAACAGGGCGTCGGCAGCGATCTGCTCCTCGTTCTCGAGGTAGAAGTCGACGAACGCCTGCAGGGCCGGGTTCTCCGCGTACTTCGCGTTGTTGACGTAGATGAACAGCGGGCGGCCGAGCGGTGCGTACGAGCCGTCCTGGACGGTCTCCGAGGTGGGCGTCACGCAGCCCTCGCCGTTGTCGACGTCGAGGAGCTTGATCGTGTCGGCGTTCTCCTCGGCGTAGCTGAGGCCGAAGAAGCCCATGCCGCCGAGGGCACCGGAGACGCCCTGCACGGTGAGGTTGTCGTCCTCCGACGGGGTGTAGTCCGTGCGGACCGCGCCCTCCTCGCCGTTGACGGCCTCGGTGAAGTAGTCGAACGTGCCCGAGTCGGTGCCGGCGCCGTAGAGCGCGAGGGGCTCGTCCGGGAAGGACGGGTCGACGTCGGCCCACGACGTCACGGTGCCCTCGGACTCCGGGCCCCAGATGGTGGCGAGCTGGTCGACCGTGATGCAGTCGAGCCAGTCGTTCTCCGGGTTGACCACGACGGACAGGCCGTCGTTGGCGATGACGATCTCGGTGTACTCGACACCGGCCGCCTCGCAGTCGGCGGACTCCTCGTCCTTGATCGGGCGCGAGGCGTCGGAGATGTCCGTCTCGTCGGCGCAGAACCGCTGGAACCCGCCGCCGGTGCCCGAGGTTGCGACGGTGACGTTCACGCCGGGCTCGACGTCACGGAAGAGGGTGGCGGCGGCCGAGCTCAACGGCTCGACCGTCGAGGAGCCGTCGATGACGACCTCGCCGGAGAGGGCGTCGCCACCCTCGCCGCCCGTCGGTGCGGCCGACGAGCTGTTCTGGCCGCCGCACGCGGCGAGCAGGAGAACGGCGCCGGTGGCCGTGATGGCGGCTGCGGTGCGGTGCGGAAGTCTGAACACAGGTGTTCCCGTCTCTGTCGGCACCGGGCGTACCGGGGCCTCGTCGTCTGGACGGGATTGATAGAACGCGGTCTATCTGAATTCGAGGTGAACGCCGGCGGAACCGCACCTGACGAATAGAGCACAATCTATACGTCTGTCCACCTCCTCGGCCCACGTCCGACCCCTACCGCATACCCCCGGGGGTATGCTGTACGGTGGTTCCATGACCACGAGCACCGCAGCACCCCGACCCGATGAGCAGCGTCGTCTCGTCGTCGTCGGAGGCGTGGCCGGCGGCATGAGCGCCGCCGCCCGCGCCCGTCGCCGGGACGAGCGCGCGCAGATCGTCGTGCTGGAGCAGTCGCCGTACGTGTCCTACGCGAACTGCGGCCTGCCGTACCACCTGGCGGGGGAGATCCCCGAGCGCGACTCGCTCCTGCTGCACACCCCCGCGAGCCTGCGCGCTGCGCTGGACCTCGACGTCCGGACGGGCCACCGTGTCGTCGCCGTCGACCGCGCGGCGCGGACCGTGACGGTCGAGGCCGACGGGCGCCGGTACGACGAGCCGTACGACGCGCTGCTCCTGGCACCCGGTGCCGTCGCCGTGCGCCCACCCGTCGACGGGATCGACCACCCCGCGGTCCACGCGCTGCGCACCGTCCCCGACCTCGACGCACTGCGGGCGCGTGTCGACGCGGTGCTGGCCGCGGCCGGTGAGCGCCGTCCGCGGGCCGTCGTCGTCGGTGCGGGCTTCATCGGTCTGGAGGTCGTCGAGGCGCTCGTCGCCCGCGGGCTGCACGTCGACGTCGTCGAGCTCGCCGACCACGTGCTGCCGCCGCTCGACACCGAGCTCGCCGCCCTGCTCGCCGACGAGCTGCGCGCGCACGGCGTCGGGGTGCACCTGGGCGTCGGCGTCTCCGCGGTGGTCGACGCCGCGGGCGAGGGCGTGACCGTGCACCTGGCCGACGGGCGCACGCTCGCGGCCGACCTCGTCGTCGTCAACGTCGGCGTGCGTCCCGCGAGCGACCTGGCCCGCGACGCCGGTCTGGAGCTGGGACCGACCGGCGCGATCCGGGTGGACGACGACCAGCGCACGTCCGACCCCGCGATCTGGGCCGTCGGTGACGCCGTCGAGGTGCGGCACGCCACGACCGGCCACCGGGGACCCGTCCCGCTCGCAGGCCCGGCCAACCGGCAGGGCAGGCGCGCCGCGGACGCGATGACGCGCCACCGCACGACGCCGCAGCAGCCGGTGCTCGGCACCGCCGTCGTGCGGGTCTTCGACCTCACCGCGGCCGTCACCGGCACGAACCAGGAGACCCTGCGGCGCACCGGCACCGCCCACGAGGTCGTGCACCTGCACCCCCAGCACCACGCGGGCTACTTCCCGGGCGCCCAGCCGCTGCACCTCGTCGCGAGCTTCGCGCCCGACGGGCGCCTGCTGGGCGCGCAGGCGGTGGGGCGCGAGGGCGTCGACAAACGCATCGACGTGCTCGCGACCGCGCTGCGCGCCGGCATGGGCGCCGACGACCTCGCGGAGCTCGAGCTGGCCTACGCACCGCCCTACGGGTCGGCCAAGGACCCGGTGAACATGCTCGGCTTCGTCGCCCAGAACGTCCTCGACGGCTCGATGCCGCAGTGGCAGGCGCGTCACCTGGACGACGCCCTGGCCACGACGCTCGTGCTCGACGTGCGCACGGCTGCCGAGCGCGCCGTCGCCCACCTTCCCGGGTCGCTGCACGTGCCGCACACCGAGGTGCGCGAGCGGGTCGCCGAGGTGCGTGCCGCCGCCGCGGGGCGGCCGGTCAGCGTCCACTGCGCGAGCGGCGTGCGCTCCTACCTCGCCACCCGCGTCCTGCGCGGCTCCGGCGTCGACGCGCGCAACCTGTCCGGGGGCTGGCTCACGCTGCAGGCGCTGCGCCCGGACCTCGGCCCCGACGACCTGGCACCCTGACCCCAGGGCCCGCTCCCACCACCACCCGACCCCCCGAGGGGACCCACCATGTGCTACCCCGTCCGATGCGCGACCTGCGGCAGGACCACCTGGGACGGCTGCGGCCAGCACGTCCAGGACGTCATGGCCGGCGTCCCGTCCGACCAGCGCTGCACCTGCCGACGCTGACCCGCACCCCGACCGCACCGACCCGAGGAGCCGCACCGTGGAGCTCGACCCCGACGAGATGACCAAGGTCACGAACCGCCTGCGCCGCGCCCAAGGGCAGCTCGCGGGCGTCCTGCGGATGCTCGAGGAAGGGCGGGACTGCGAGGACGTCGTCACGCAGCTCGCCGCCGTGTCCCGCGCGCTGGACCGCGCGGGGTTCGCGATCATCGCCTCCGGGATGAAGCAGTGCCTGACGCAGGACGCGGACACCCAGGAGAGCACGCTGGACGTCGCCAAGCTGGAGAAGCTCTTCCTGTCGCTCGCCTGACCGAGCGCTGCGCGAGGCGCACCCGGGGCCTACCCTGTCCCTGGCGTGCGGCCAGTCCCGGACCGCACGCGCACCGGCACGGACGAAGGTGGCACATGGCTGGCGGTCTCGCGGCGCTCCTGGACGACATCGCGATGCTCGCGAAGCTCGCGGCGGCGTCGGTCGACGACGTCGGCGCGGCGGCGGGCAGGGCGAGCGCCAAGGCCGTCGGCGTCGTCATCGACGACACCGCGGTGACCCCGCGGTACGTGCACGGCGTCACGGCCGCCCGCGAGCTGCCGATGGTCTGGCGGATCGCACGCGGCTCGCTGCGCAACAAGCTGCTGTTCATCCTCCCGGCCGCCCTGCTGCTCAGCCAGTTCCTGCCGTGGCTGCTCACGCCGATCCTCATGGTCGGCGGGACGTACCTCGCCTACGAGGGCGCCGAGAAGCTGTGGGAGGCCGTCAGCGGCTCGAAGCACGTGACGCCGAAGGCGCTGGCCGTCGAGCAGGGACCGGACGCCGAGAAGAAGATGGTCGCGGGCGCGATCCGCACCGACTTCATCCTGTCCGCCGAGATCATGGTCATCGCCCTCAACGAGGTCGCCGACGAGGGGCTCGTGTCCCGCGCGATCATCCTGGCGGTCGTGGCGGTCGCCATCACGGCGCTCGTGTACGGCCTGGTCGCGCTGATCGTCAAGGCCGACGACCTCGGTCTGCGGCTGGCGCAGCGGGGCGACGGCGCCATCGCCGGCTTCGGGCGCTGGCTGGTCACCGCGATGCCGAAGTTCCTGTCCGTCCTGTCGACCGTCGGCATCGTCGCGATGCTGTGGGTCGGCGGTCACATCCTGCTCGTCGGCGTCGACGAGCTCGGGTGGCACGGCCTGTACGACCTGGTCCACCACCTCGAGGAGGGGGTCGCGGGCGTCGCCGGCATCGGCGGGTTCCTCGCGTGGTTCGTCAACACGCTCGCGTCGGCCGTCATCGGCCTCGTCGTCGGTGCGGTCGTCGTGCTCGTCATGCACCAGGTGCACAAGCGTCGGGGTCACGCCGCGGCGCACTGACGGGCGGACGGCGTCAGTCCGTCGACGGCCCGAAGCGCTCGGCGCGCAGCGCGCGGGCGTCGTGGCCCAGGACCAGCAGCATGCGGGTCATCGCCTCGACGAAGCCGGTGGGCCCGCAGACGTAGCAGACGGGCGCGAGGTCGGCCGGCCAGCCGTGGCGCGCCAGGTCGCGCAGCCCGATGCGGGCGGGCGGGCGCGGGGCGTCCGGGGGTGCGGCACGCGTGAACCAGACCTGCGCGTCGACGCCGTCGGTGCTCGGCCCGGTCAGCTCGTCGAGGAACAGGGCGTCGGTCGGCATCCGCACGGAGTACAGGAGCCGGAACGGCGTCCGGTCGCCCGCGGCGCGCCGGGCGCGGACCATCGCGACCAGCGGTGTCACCCCGGACCCGCCGGCGACCAGCAGGACGGGGGCGCCGCCCGCGGTGCCCGGCTCCCAGACGAACCAGCCGCCCACCGGCCCCCGCACCTCGATGCCCGCGCCGACGGGCAGGTCGTCGACCAGGTACGTCGACACCTCACCCCCCATGACGCGCTGGACCGTGACCTGCACGCGGTGCGGGTGCGCGGGGTCGGTCGGTGCGCTCACCGAGTACGCGCGGGAGGCCGTGTAGCCGTCGTCTGCGGTCAGGCGCAGGTCGACGTGCTGCCCGGCGCGGTGGCCGGGCCAGTCCGGCACGTCGAGGACGAGCGTGCGGGCCGTCGCGGTCTCCTGCCACGCGTCGACGACGGTGGCGACGCGCCAGCCGTGCGCGGACGCGAAGCGGTCGCCGAGGCGCGCGACGGTGGACCCGGTGCCGGTGGACCCGGTGCCGGTCGGGGTGGCGTCGGTGGTCGTCATGGCGGTCAGTCCCCCTGGTAGCGCTGCTCGCGCCACGGGTCGCCGTAGTCGTGGTACCCGTACCGCTCCCAGAACCCCCGCATGTCATCGCGGAGCAGCGTGATCGAGCGGACCCACTTGGCCGACTTCCACAGGTACAGGTGCGGCACCAGCAGACGGGCCGGGCCGCCGTGCACCGGGTCCAGCGGGCGGCCGTCGTAGGTGTGCGCGATCCACGCCTTGCCGCCGAGCAGGTCGGCGACGGGCAGGTTGGTCGTGTACCCGCCGTAGCAGCTGACGAACGCGTACTGCGCGGCGGACGGCACGTCGGCGAGCAGCACGTCCAGGCTCACGCCGCCCCAGCGGGTGCCGAACTTCGACCACCGCGTCACGCAGTGCAGGTCGACGACCGCGTCGTCCTGCGGCAGGGCCATGAGGTCGGCCCACGACCAGCGCCACGTCGCGTCGTCCTCGTTGCGGACGTCGAGCTGCCATCGCGCGGTGTCGATGTTGGGCGTCGGCCCGGCGGACAGCACCGGGAAGTCGTGCACCTCGTACTGCCCGGGGGGCAGCGCGTTCCCGGAGGTCCGCGGGCGTCCGCGGAACCCGGGGGTGAGGGTCGTCGGGTCGGTGCCCGGTGCGTCGCTCGGGGTCACGACGACCATGAAACACCGCGCGGGGGTGAGCCCACCAGAGCCCGGGGCCGTCCCGGGTGGGTCCTGGCATAGTGAGGGCGGTGGCGAACGGTGCACGGACGGAGCCCATGGTGAGCAGGCAGCGCAAGGAGCGGCCCGACGCGACCGCGTGGCTCGCGAAGTACCTCCTGGGTCCCGCCCAGGTCACCGACCCGCGCCGTGCCGGGCGGGACTCCACGGACGACGAGCGCGCCCGCGAGGGCGAGCTGCACGGCGGCTTCGAGCGCGTGCGCGACGCGTCGGGGCGCGTGTACCTCGTCGCGCGGGACGACCCGTCCGGCGCCGTCGAGGACAAGGACGCCTGAGCCCGCGACCCGTCCGCGGGCTGGATCGACCCCTCACGCCAGGGGCGGACGCCCGCCGTCCCGTGGGCCGGCGTGAGGGCGATCCGGCCCCGGCGAACTCGTCCTTCGGCGGCTCACGCGTCACCGGAAGCCGCCGAAGCGCGAGGTCGGCGGGACGGGTCAGGCGGGACGGGACCGACGGGACGGGTCACGGAGCCACGAGCAGCAGGCGCCGGTCCGAGACGCCCAGGCGCACGGTCTGGCCCCACGTCGCCGTCAGGCGGTCCGCCTCCAGCCCGTCGCCGAAGAGCACGAGCGCGTCGGACTCCACGACGAGCGTGAGCTCCTGGCCCGCGGCGAGCAGCCCTGCGGTCCGTGCCGCGCCGGTCGTCGGCGACGGCCACGCCTCGCGGACGAACCACGCGAGCGCGTCGTCGCCCGGTCCGGGCAGCGCGGGGGAGTCGGCGCGGCCGCGCGCGAGCGACGTCGCCCAGCCGGTCGACCCCGTCCCCGTGGTCACGACGACGCCCGACGACGACTGCCGCTCCGCCCCGTCCGGCGCGGTCAGGCGGTACCGCGCCGACTGGTGCCCGCCGTGGCCGACGTACACGTCGTTGAGGGCGTCGAGCGAGGTGCCGTCGTCGAGCGCGCCGTGGACGAGGGCGCGTGCCTCGACGACGACCGCACCGCGCACGACGTCCGCGAGGACGCCGGCGACCTGTGCCGAGCGGTGCCGCACGAGGACGCCGGCATTGCGCCCCGGCTCGGGGTCGACCCCGACGACGAGCTGGTCGCGCAGGTACTTCGCGGTGTTGGCGACCAGCCCGTCGGGCCCGACGACGAGGCACACGTCGCCGGGGTCGAACGCGAACCGGTGCAGGTCCCCGCGCTCGACGTCCCCACGCCGCCAGTCGGGCGGGACAGCCGCGCGGGTCTCGCGCAGCGCCCCCTCGAGCGCGTCGTGCCGGGCCTGCACCGCCGCCAGGTCCCGCCCGCGCGTGCGCAGGAAGAACTCGACCTGACCGCGGGTGCCGTGCCGGTCGACCAGCTCGTCGAGCTCGGAGCGGCGGTGCACGACCACCGCCCGGGGTGCGAGCGGCACGTCACTCACCCCTCCCGGCGGTCAGCGCGGCGAGCGCACCGGTCAGCAGGTCGGGCGTGACGGTGACCTGACCGATCGCGGGGAGGTGCGCGGCGAGCTCGCGCAGCGCGACCGCGAGCAGCACGCCCTGGTCGACGTCGGCGAGTGCGCCCATGCGGGCACGCTCGGCCGCGCCGTCGGCCTCGCCCTGCAGGCGGGTGGCCGCGGCGTCGGACGTGGCCTGCAGGTGACGACGCTCGGCCGTGGCGCGGGCCGCGATGAGCGCGGCCGCAGCGGCCTCGTCGGCGCGGACGCGGGCGTTGGTGCCCTCCTGCGCCACGAGCTGCTGCTCCCGGCTCGCGAGCTCGATGCGGTTGTTCAGCTCGTTCTCCGCGATCGCGCGCTCGCGCTCGACGGCCAGGGCGCGCCGCTCGAACGTCGAGCGGTCGGCCTCGGCCTGTGCCCCCTCGCGTGCCGGGGTCTGCAGCGCGCGCTCGAGGTCGGCGTCGGCGCGCACCGAGCTGACACGCGCCCCGAGCACGCGCAGCCCGGTGGCGGCGACCCGCTTGTCGGCGACGAGCGCGGCGGTGACCTGGTGGCGCAGGGGACCGGCGCCCGACGAGACCGCCTCGCGCAGCGTGCTGCCGGCCAGCGCGTCCATGACGTGCCCGGCCGCGAGCTCACCCAGCAGACGCCCGACCTGCTGCAACGGGTCGGCGGTCCAGCGTCCCGTGGCGGGGTCGATGCTGAAGTCGAGACGCTGCGCGACGACCTCGGGGCTCTCGAACCGGTAGCTGACGGTGACCTGCGCGGTGACGTCCTGCAGGTCGGCGGTGCGGGCGTGGGCGACGAGCGGCAGCTCGCGGTCGTCGACGGGCACCTCCGAGAGCACGGCCGTCAGGGGGCGGAACCAGAACGCGAGGCCCACGCCGGAGCGGCGCTGCCGTCCACCGGTGAGCTGCATGACGTGGGCGGTGGGCGTCGAGCGCAGGTGCCGGACGAAGGGGTAGCGGGTGATGGTGGCCATGTCGGCGCTCCTCGTGAGGGGGTGACGCCATTTCGCGTCATGCCGACGATAAAACTGTCGATGGCTTCATGTCAACCTGACGAGATATGGTGGTGCCATGACGCTCCCCGGGTACGACCCCGCCGCCTACCCCCCGTTCGCGGTGACCGTGGACCTCGTCGTCCTGACGCTGCGCGGCGGCGAGCTGCACGTGCTCCTCGTCGAGCGCGGCGCCGAGCCGTGGCGCGGGCGCTGGGCGCTGCCGGGCGGGTTCGTCCGCCCCGACGAGGGCCTCGACGACGCGGCGACGCGTGAGCTGGCGGAGGAGACGGGCGTGCGCGACGTCCCCGGGCACCTCGAGCAGCTCGGCTCGTACGGTGACCCCGACCGCGACCCCCGGATGCGGGTCGTGTCCGTCGCGTACCTGGCCCTGGCGCCCGACCTCCCCGAGCCGCAGGCCGGCACCGACGCCGCGCAGGCCGCCTGGGTCCCGGTGTCCGACGCGCAGCGACGACCTCTCGCGTTCGACCACGACCGCGTGCTCGCCGACGGGCTCGAGCGTGCCCGCGCCAAGCTCGAGTACAGCCCGCTGGCAGCCGCGTTCTGCCGGCCCGAGTTCACCGTCGCCGACCTGCGCCAGGTGTACGAGGCCGTGTGGGGGCGAGCGCTCGACCCGCGCAACTTCCACCGCAAGGTCACCGGTGTGCCCGGGCTGCTCGTGGAGACGGGCCGGACGCGGACGGAGGGCCGGGGCCGCCCGGCGACCCTCTACCGTCCGGGCGACGTCGGCAGGCTCCACCCCCCGATCACGCGCGACTGACCCCCCGCACGCCCCCACCCCCGCCACGAGTGCGGGGGATACGCCATGAGTGCGGGGGTTGTTTCCCCCGCACTCGACCTGTTTCCCCCGCACTCGTGGCGGGCCGGGGGGTCGGGGAGGTCACGACGCGGGGAGTGCCCGGGTCGTCAGGTCGTGCGGGGTGCCGAAGCGGTGGGCCGTCACGCTGACCGCCTGCTCGCGGAGGAACGGCAGCAGCTCGACGCGGCCGGCCTCGGTGACGGGGTGGTCCCACACCGCGACGTCCGGGCGCCCGTCCGTCGCCGCCGCGACCGACGACGCCGGCGCCCCGACCAGCCGCACCCGTCCGCCGTCGAGAGCCCCGACACGCACGCCCCACGCCGCGTCGTCCTCGACGTGGACGAGGCCGACCAGCGCGGCGGCGGCGGCAAGTCGCGGCGGCAGCGCCCGCGGTACCGACACGACCACCGGTGCGCCCGCCTCCGTCGCCGCGGCGACCACCCGGAGGAGGTCCACGACCGGCGCGTCGTCGGCCTGGCGCACCAGCACGGGCGCCTGCACCGGCAGGTGCCGCAGCACGTTGCGCTCGCACGCCAGCGCGCTGACGTCCCGCGCCGCGAACAGCGCGTCCCACGCGGCGGCGTCCGACCGCGCCGCACGCGTGAGGCGGTCGGCGTCCGGGCCGTCGAGCTCGTCGCGCGCCGCCGCGAGCATCCGTCGCACGGCGGGCGCCGTCACCTGTGCGTCGGCTGTCGCGCGCGCCGACGTCCACGACCCCAGGCCCGTCAGGTAGCTCGGCCCGCCGGCCTTGGTGCCGGGGCCGACGGCCGACCGCTTCCACCCGCCGAACGGCTGGCGGCGCACGATCGCGCCCGTCGTGCCGCGGTTGACGTAGAGGTTGCCCGCCTCGACGCGGTCGAGCCACGCCGCGATCTCGTCGGGGTCGAGGCTGTGCAGGCCGGACGTCAGGCCGTAGTCCACGTCGTTGACCAGGGCGATCGCGTCCTCCAGCGACTCCGCGGTCATGACGCCGAGCACCGGGCCGAAGTACTCGGTGCGGTGCGTGCGCGACCCGCGCCGCACGCCCGTCACGACGCCCGGCGTCCACCGCCGGCCCGCGTCGTCGAGCCGGCGCGGCGCCAGCGCCCACGACTGGCCCGGCTCCAGGTCGGTCAGGCCCGTCAGCAGCTTGCCCGTCGCAGGCCCGACGAGCGGACCCATCTGCGTGCGCGCGTCGTCGGGCAGGCCCACGACCAGGGACGACACCGCGTCGAGCAGCTGGGACCGGAAGCGCCGCGACGTGCCGACCGACCCGACGAGCACCACGAGGGACGCCGCCGAGCACTTCTGCCCCGCGTGCCCGAACGCCGAGGCGACGACGTCGCGCACCGCGAGGTCCAGGTCCGCGCTCGGCGTCACGACGATCGCGTTCTTGCCGCTCGTCTCGGCCAGCAGCGGCAGGTCCGGCCGGAACGACCGGAAAAGCTCGGCCGTCTCGTACGCGCCCGTGAGGATCACGCGGTCGACGAACGGGTGCGCGACCAGGTCGCGGCCCAGTGCGTCCTCGTCGACCTGCACGAGCCGCAGCACGTCGCGCGGCACGCCCGCCTCCCACAGCGCGTCGGCGAGCACCGCACCGCAGCGCACCGTCGGACCGGCGGGCTTGAGGACGACCGCCGACCCGGCGGCCAGCGCCGCGAACGTCGACCCCGCCGGGATCGCGACAGGGAAGTTCCACGGCGGAGCGACCAGCGTGAGCGCCGCGGGGACGAACGTCGCGCCGTCGACGTGGTCCAGGCCGCGGGCCAGCTCGGCGTACCAGCGCGCGAAGTCGATCGCCTCGGAGACCTCGGGATCGCCCTGGTCGATCGTCTTGCCGGCCTCGGACGCCATGACCTCCAGCAGGTCGGCGCGGTGCCCCTCGAGCACGTCGGCGGCGCGGTCGAGGATCGCCGCACGCTCCGCCGCAGGACGCGCCCCCCAGCGCACCCCCGCCGCCCGGGCATCGCGCAGGAGCGCGTCGAGCGTGCCCGCGTCGTGCACGCGGGCCGCGTCGACGCCCGTCGCGCCGAGGCGGGACTGCGGGACCCGGGACAGGATCTCGCGCACCCACGCGCGGTGCTCCGGGACCGCGGGGTCCGTGTCCGGGGCGTTCGTGAAGGCACCGGGCGCCGACGGCGGCACCGCGGCGTGCCGGTCGGGGACGCGGTGCCGCTCCGGCACGGGCGTCGCGACGTCCGCGAGGGACGCGAGGAAGCGGTCGCGCTCGCGGTCGAAGAGGGCGTCGTCGTCGGCCAGGTCGAACACCGCGGACATGAAGTTGTCGCTCGACGCGCCCTCCTCGAGCCGTCGCACCAGGTAGGCGATCGCGACGTCGAACTCCCGCGGCGCCACCACCGGCGTGTAGAGCAGCAGGCTCCCGACGTCGCGACGCACCGCCTCGGCCTGGCCGGGCGCCATGCCGAGCAGCATCTCGACCTCGACGCCGTGCCGCACCCCGCGCTCGCCGGCCAGCAGCCAGGCGTGCGCGACGTCGAACAGGTTGTGCCCCGCGACGCCCAGGCGGACGTTCGCGATGCGCTCGGGCTGCAGCGCCCAGTCGAGCACCCGCTTGTAGTGGGCGTCCGTGTCCTGCTTGCTGTCCCAGGTCGCGAGCGGCCAGCCGTGCAGCTCGGCCTCGACGCGCTCCATCGGCAGGTTCGCGCCCTTGACGAGCCGCACCTTGATGCCCGCGCCGCCGCGTGCGCGCCGCGCCGCCGCCCACGCCTGCAGCCGCTGCATCGCGGGCAGCGCGTCGGGCAGGTACGCCTGCAGCACGATCCCGGCCTCCAGGCCCGTCAGGGACGGGCGGTCCAGCAGGCGCGTGAATACCGCGACGGTCAGGTCGAGGTCCTTGTACTCCTCCATGTCGAGGTTGACGAACCGCGGCGGGGTGGCCGCGGCCGCCTGCTCGAACAGGGGGACCAGGGAATCGACGACGTCCGCCACCGACTCCTCGAACGCCCACGGCGCATGCGGTGCGACGACCGCGGAGACCTTCACCGAGACGTAGTCGACGTCGTCGCGCGCGAGCAGCCGCCGCGTGCCGGCGAGCCGGCGCGCGGCCTCGCGCTGCCCCAGCACCGCCTCGCCGAGCAGGTTGACGTTGAGGCGGGTGCCGTCGTTGCGCAGCCGCGCGATCGCGGCGCCCAGGCGGTGGTCCGTGGCGTCGACGACGAGGTGGCCGACCATGTGGCGCAGCACGCGGCGCGCGACGGGCACGACGATCCCGGGGAGCGCCGGGGCGAGCGCCCCGCCCACGCGCAGAGCGGCACGCAGCGGCAGCGGGAGGAACCGCGGAGGGTGCGCGGCGAGGTCGCGCAGCCGCCGTGCCGCTACGCGGTGGTCCTCGGGGCGCACGACGCCGTCGACGAACCCGACGGCGAACGCGAGCCCCTCCGGCTCGCGCAGCAGTCCGGCAAGGTGGGCCGCGGCCGGGTCGACGGGCAGGTCCGCCGCCTCGGAGAGCCAGCGCCGGACGAGCGCGACCACCGCGTCCGCGTGGGGTACCGGATCCGTCATGGTCTCCTCACGGGTCACGGGGTTGCCACGCCGAGCGGAACGTGGGTACTCGCACGAGGTAGCGAACGGTGAGTCAGGTGCCGCTCGGCGGTGGGGTGGTCAGGAGCGGGCGCAGGACTGGCAGGTGCCGAGGAAGTCGATCGAGTGCTCGACGTCGGTGAAGTCGTGGCTCGACGCGAGAGCCTCGACGATCTGCTCGAGCTCGGGGGCCGCGACGTCGACCGTGCGGCCGCACACGCGGCAGACCAGGTGGTGGTGGTGCTCGCTGCGCGGCTCGCAGCGCAGGTAGGTGTGCTCGCCGGTGGGCTGCAGGAACACCTCGAGGTCGCCCTGCTCCGCCATCGCGTTGAGCGTGCGGTACACGGTGGCCAGGCCGATCTCCTGCCCGCGCTGCTGCAGCATCTGGTGGATCTGCTGCGCGCTGCGGAACTCCTCGACGTCCTCGAGCAGCTCGGCGATCGCCACGCGCTGCCGGGTGACCCGCTGACCGATCATCCCCGCACCTCCTGGTCGTCGTGACGGCTGGCGTTCTCAACGGCAACACCGTAGTTGAGAATTCCGGTCGACAGGGACGCGGGGGTGCGGGGACCGATCGGATCAGGCCCCGGTGCGGGCGGGCACCGCCGCAGGGTCGTGGGACAGTGCGACGGTGCGGCCGACGTGGGTCGCGTCCTCGACCGCGTCGGCCAGGAACCGCCCGACCTGCGCGCGCGAGACCCGCATGCCCCGCTGCTCACCCGAGACCGACGCGAACGCCGGCCCCGGCAGGTCGGCGTCGACCAGGTTGACGGGCTGCACCTCGACCCAGTCGAGCCCGCTGGCGTGCACGAGCCGCGCCTGCCGGTCCGTGTCGGCGATCTGCGGGGCGAGCAGCAGCGCGAACACGACGCGCGTCGCGGCCGGCAGCAGCGGCCGGGTCGCCCCGACGCCGTACGACGTCTGGACGACGAGCCGGCGCACCCCGTGGCGGCGCATCGCGTCGACGACGGTGCGGGTGCCGCGCGAGCGGACGTCGAGCGCCGTGGCCGACGGACCGCGCAGCCGCACGCGCACCGGGTTCTCGCTGATCCCGAGCGTGACGACGACGGCGTCGTGACCGGCGACGAGCGCGTCGACGGTGGCGGCGTCTGTCGCGTCGCCGTCGACGCCGCGCACCCCCGGCGCGGTGAGCATCGACGCGTGGCGCGACAGTGCGGTGACGGCGTGGCCGCGTGCGACGAGCGCGGCGACCGCGGCGCGCCCGGACCCTCCGGTGGCTCCGACGACGAGGACCTGCATGGTGACCTCCCAGGGACTGCCGGAGGTCCCTGCGACCTCCGCTGTGCCCAGCGAACCAGCGAGAGCCTGGACGGTCTATGCTCAAGCGTCGCCGTGGCATGACCGATCGTCCAGCGCAGATCGTCCCGACACCGGAGGGCCCGTGAGCGTCGTCGCCCCGCCCCGTCCCGCCCCCGACCTGGTCGGCGAGGCGCTGCACCGCCTGCGCGTCGCCGGGGTCTTCTACTGCCGCACGGACGCCGCCGGCGACTGGGCCGTCGACATGCCCGCGTTCGGCGACTGCCTCACGTTCCACGTCGTCACGCAGGGCGAGTGCTGGGTCGCCGTGCCCGGCGCAGACCCGGTGCACCTGCACGCGGGCGACCTCGCGCTCGTGCCGCACGGCCGCGGCCACGTCCTGGCCAGCGACCTCGACGCCCCCTCGCTCGGACGCGTCGACCACCTGCCGCAGGAGTACGTCACCGAGAGCTACTCGATCCTGCGGCACGACGGCGACGGCCCTCGCTCCGGCCTGGTGTGCGGCGTCCTGAGCGTCGACGGGCCCGCCGCGCGGCCCCTGCTCGACCTGCTGCCCGCCGTCGTCCACGTGCCGGAGTCGTCCGCGCCGTGGGTGGGGCGCACCCTCGAGCTCATGGCCGCCGAGCTCACCCACGTGCGCCCCGGCGGCGAGGCCGTGCTGACCCGCCTCGCCGACGTCCTCGTCATCCAGGCCGTCCGCGCGTGGCTCGACGCGCAGGAGCCGGTCACCGGGTGGATCGGCGGGCTGCGTGACCCGTACGTGGGCGCGGCGCTCGCGGCCGTGCACCGCGACCCCGCGCACCCGTGGACCGTCGCCGGGCTCGCCCGCGAGGCCGCGATGTCCCGCTCGGCGTTCTCGGCGCGGTTCACCGAGGTCGTCGGCGTGCCCGCGATGCGGTACGTCGCCGCGTGGCGCATGCACGTCGCCGCCGACCGGCTCGCGCAGGGGGACGGGGTCGCGCAGGCCGCGACCGCCGCCGGGTACGAGTCGGCCGCCGCGTTCAGCCGGGCGTTCACGCGCGAGACGGGACGGGCACCGGGGAGCGTGCGTCGGCGGGACGGGATGGTGTGAGGTCGCGTGTTCCCTCCATCGCGCAGGCCGTGAACTGGTTGCCTCACGCATCCGAGTGAAGTTCGAGCAGGCGGCAAGGTCGTCAGCTCGGGGCGGTGCTCGCTGCAGTACGTTTCGGTGACCGAGGGTGGTGCGTCGCTTCTTCGGGGTCCGCGCCAAGCAGGCCGTCGATCCGGGGACACGAGGAGCGTCAATGACATCGACTCGGCCGCCGGCGGGGACTCTCGCTCGGGCTCACCGTGGACCGGGTCGGGTGCGGACGACGGTGGCGGCTCTGATCGGGATCGCCGTCCTGGTCGCCGGAGCGGGGGTCGCTCACGGGGGTGTCGACCACGTGACGCGCGTGGACAGCGTGCTGCCTCCCGCCGGTTCGGGACTCGAGCCCTACGACGGCGGCACGTCGGCCCGGCCCGGGAGCACCGCCGAGCTGTCGGCCGCCACGACGATCTCGGCGGGCGAGGGCTCCACGTCTACGTCGAGAACGTCGCAGGCCGCCGCGAACGGCACCGCCGGGACGCTCGTCACGGCGACGCCGACGATCGCGGGCACGGCCAAGGTCGGGCTCACCCTGACGGCCCACCCGGGCACGTGGACCAGCGGCACGGCCTTCACCTACCAGTGGTCCGTCGCCGGTGCCGCGGTGTCGGGTGCCACGAACCTCACGTTCGTCCCGACCTCGGCGCACCGGGGCAAGACCGTCACGGTCACGGTCACCGGCACGAAGGCCGGCTACACGACGGCGGCCACGACGTCCCGGGCCACCGTGCCGGTCGCCGCGGCGAACACGCTGACCGCAGCGAAGGCCACGGTGGCCGCCTCACCGCGCACGCTGACCGCGGCGACGCCGACGATCTCGGGCACGGCCAGGGTCGGACTGACCCTGACGGCCCACCCGGGCACGTGGACCAGCGGCACGGCCTTCACCTACCAGTGGTCCGTCGCCGGCTCTGCCGTGCCCGGGGCCACCGAGGTCACGTTCGTCCCGACCACGGCGCACCAGGGCAAGACCGTCACGGTCAAGGTCACCGGCACGAAGCAGGGCTACGCCACCGCCAGCAGGACGAGTGCCGGCGTCACCGTGGCAGCCTCCGCGTCCACGACGAACGGCACCCCCGTGATCTCGGGAGTGTTCGAGTACGGGGCCCGGTTGACCGCCACCCCAGGGACGTGGGTGCCGGCCGCGTCGTTCGAGTACCTGTGGCTCCGCGACGGGCAGCCCATCCCTCACTGGTCGGGCAGCACGTACTTCGTCCAGGCTGCGGACATCGGCCGACGCATCTCCGTCCAGGTCACCGGCTCACGCGAGGGGATTGACCCGGTCAGCACGCTCAGCGCCTCCGCGACCGCCACCTGTGGTCCAGCACCGGCAGGAGGGACGCGCGTGACCGTCGTGCACGCGGACGTGCTGGACGACACCGCGTGGACGTCGGCGACGACGGACGTCGTGCGGGTCTGCCCTGCAGCCGATCAGAGCGCCCCCACGATCGCGGCCACAGCCACCGTGACGGTCGGCCCCGGGGTGCGCGTCGAGCTGATCGGCACGACGCTCTCCGTCGCCGGCCACCTCAGCATGGTCGGGACCAGCGCAGCCCCCATCGAGGTCATGTCACGGGGCTCGTTGGGGATCGCGCTGGACAAGCCCGTGGACGCGTCCCTCGAGATGCGTCACGTCCACAGCGCCGCGGCACTGGCCGTCAAGTGCGGCACCGCGGTCGTGGTGGACTCCGAGATGCCCTCCGTCAGGATGAACGGGTACATGCAGGATGCACAGGCGGAGAACGCCTGCGTGCAGGTGCAGCGCAGCGTGACAGTGGAACGCACCGTGCTGACGGACACCGGGCAGTACGGTGCGCTGACCTCGGACGACTGGACGGGGGACGTGGTCGCTCGGGACAACGTCGTGCACGGGTTCACCAACCTGTCTTTCAACGTCGCCCCGGACCCTCACGAGGTAGCGGCGTGCCGGCAGGCCACGATCGACGGCAACACCTTCGACGAGTTCGTGATCATCTCCGACGGGTGCTCCGATCGAGCCGATCTGCCCGCTGCACCTCTGCGCATGCGGGACAACACGATGACCGCGCCCGGCGAGTCGGTCATCCTGTCGAGCGTCGTACTCGACGACGACTCCCTGACGGGCAACGTCACGGCCGAAGGCACCTCCGTCGTGTACGACAAGGTCGTCAGCGCGACGTCTCTGACACTTCCGCTGCCGAACGACGGCGCAGCACCGACATCCGCGTTCTCTCTCCGGTCGTTGGTCGTCCGGGCCGGTGCCACAGCACGCGTCGCCGCAGGAACCACCCTCCGGGTGGGTTGGGACCTCGTCGTCAACGGGCATCTCGACGTCGCCGCCGGGTCGGTCATCACGTCGGATGACCCGAGCGACCCGCAGAAGCGGTGGGGCATGGACGTCAACCGCACGGGTTCGGTGACGATGGCCGGCGTCTCCCTCGAGCACCTCACCGGCATCTGGACGTCCGGTTCGCTCGAGCTGGACGACGTCGCCATCACGGACGCGACCGGTAGGTCGGGGGATCGATTCGACCCGCTGCCACCGGGCGGCGGCAAAGGTGTGATCGTGCAGACCGACGGGCAGGTCGCGGTCGACGGCACCTACACCGACATCCCGATCCTGCTGCGCCAGTGGAAAGGCAGCGCGATCGTCCGGGGCGACTTCGTCAACCCCCGCCCCGGCGTGCGGCTGATCATGAGCTGCGAGTGGGAGACCGCCCACTGCTACGTCGACGCCCGCGACATCGACTGGGGCAGCCCGGACGGTCCGTTCCCCGGCATGCCTGCGGACGGCGTGTTCGCCCAGTGGCCGCAGCAGTACATGTGCGGCTCCGGCATCGTCTGGCCCTGGGTCGGGGCGGCGGTGAACGTCTCGAACCAGTGGATCGGCGGCTGCGACGGGGTCTCGCCGACACCGTCGGTACGCCTCGGTGAGGCGCAGGACGGCTTCCGAGACGGCGTGTCCGGGTACGAGCAGTCGTGCTCCACCGACCCCGAGCTGTACGCAGACGCGTGCGCGACCGTTCAGGCAGCCTTCACGTGCCTTGCCGCGGCGCGGGACCTGGCCCTGCAGAGCTCGACGTTCCCGATCAACCCAGGCGCCGAGGACCTGGCACGCGACGTCGCCGACGGGGCGCTCGCAGCACAGGAAGCGATCGACATCCCCGCCCTGCGTGACGCCGCCACGGTCGCGGGCGTCGGCCTGCAGGCGTGGGACATCTACTCGACGATCCGGTCCGTCGCGGACGCGTACTCCGCGTGTGCACCGGCTGGATGAGGGCCTCCGCGCTGTAGGCCCACGATCGGGAACGACAGTGACGAAGGTCGACCTGTTGGGTCGGGTCGTGTCGTACACCGACGTGTGGGGTGTGGTCACGACGACCACGTACGACGCGGCGGGTCGTCCGGGTGCGTCACGGACGACTGTGGGGGCGACGGCGTTCGACAGCAGCGTGGAGTACGACGCTGACGGGCGTGCCGTGCGGCTGCTGGATGGCGGGAAGGTCGTTGCGGTCCCGCAGTACGGGCCGGGTGGCGATCTGGTCGGGGTGGCGTACCCGGCGGGTGCGGGTGCGGCCGGTAACGGGACGAGCGTGCAGGTGACGCGGGATCCCGTGGGTGCGTTGTCCGAGCTGGTGTGGTCGTTCGTGGGATCGGGTCCGGTATCGGATCGGGTGGTGCGGTCGCGGTCGGGTCGCGTGCTCTCGGCCACGGTGTCGGAGGGGTCGGTCTCGGGGTCGTCGTCGTACTGGTACGACGGGGCGGGGCGGTTGGTGCGTGCGGTGATCCCGCGCCATGACCTGTCGTACTCGTTCGCCTCGACCGGTGGGTGTGGTGCGAGTGCGCGGGCGGGGGCGAACGGGAACCGGACGCAGTCGCGGGATGTGGTCGATGGGGGTGCGGTCACGACGGTGGAGTCGTGCTTCGATCATGCGGATCGGTTGACGTCGACGACGGTGACGGACCCGCCGGTGGGTGCTTCTCCGGTGTCGCGGACGGTTGCGGGTGGGTCGATCGTGTATGACGCGTCGGGGAACACGACGGCGTTGGCGGGGCAGTCGTTCGGGTACGACCAGGCGGATCGGCATGTGTCGAGTGCGGATGCTGGTGGGGCGCAGGTGGTCTACGGGCGGGATGCCTCGGATCGGATCGTGCAGCGCACGCAGACCGTGGGCGGGCAGACCTCGGTGGTGCGGTACGGGTTCTCCGGCGTGGGGGACTCCCCGGATCTGGTGCTCGATGGTGCCGGTGCGGTGACGGCGCGGGTGCTGACCCTGCCCGGTGGGGTGGTGGTGAACCTGCCAGTGGCGGGGGTGGCGGTGTGGTCGTACCCGAACATCCACGGGGACGTGATCGCCACCGCGGACGCCGGCGGTGCGCGCACGGGGGTGTTGGTCTGGTACGACCCGTTCGGTCAGCCCGTCGACCCGGTCACCGGGCTGATCGGCACCGCCGGTGCGGATGACGCGGTCGCGGACAACCTGCCCGGCGAGGCGGACAACGCCTGGGTCGGGCAGCATCAGAAGCTCTACGAACACGCAGGGGAGCTCGCCGCGATCGAGATGGGCGCCCGGGTGTACCTGGCCGGGCTGGGGAGGTTCTTGTCCATCGACCCGGTGGAGGGCGGGGTCGACAACGCGTACGTGTACCCGACCGACCCAATAAACTCCTTCGATCTCAATGGGAAAGCATCGACAGGGAAAACCCCTGGCAGCGTTTTCGTTACACGAGGCGCAACATACCAATCCCCAATGGCGTCTATCGATTCAAAGTGTATGGTGCAACGCGGGATGGTTTTCCAGGATTGCACTGGGGTGGTCGATCTGGCCATGAGAATCGGATTGAGTGGGACAGTCGAAACAGATGGCACTACAATCCTGCAGGCACAAAGGAGCATCTAGGTGTCCGGGAGGGTTTGAAGCGCTACTATGGCTACGCTGGAAGGAGTCTCCTTGGAAGTGCGACCGGTGCAGTAACATTTGTCGGTGGCGCGCTTGTTTCGATGGTTCCCGGAATGACTGTCGACCAACTCTTTCCGATGGGTGTGCCCGGCAGGGCCTACCCCCTGTCGTAGTCAGAGAGGTGACTATGAGCCGCTCGGGGCCGCGTTGGACTGCCCAAATCGACGAGTTAGGAGTCGAGAAGACAAGGGTGATAATTGAGCGCATCATCACCTCGCTCGCTCCCCGTTACCTGGAGATCGACGCGTACAGAATCTGTGAAATCGACGAGCAGGCCGAGGTTGCAATGCGCGAACTCGCTCACTCGCGTCAGGCGAGTGGGGGAGCGAGTGTCCGCGTCGATCCCGAAAACACGCGGGCGTTGAAGAACCTAGTCACGTTTGCACCCTACTCCGCTGGGGTCGAGATAGGATTGTCGGGACCGGAGGCTCTCCTCCTGCAGATCCACGATGCTGACTGGATAGGGCTCCATCTGACCGATGCCCAGATTGCAGCGTCCAGACTACATCTCGACGCCGCGTGGGAGGAGCAGGTCTCCAATTAGTCCGCGTTCTCAACCGCTGCCGGAATGCCGGAAGTTTCGTGGTGCTTTAGCCATCGTCCCCGGGTTGAGTGATTGTTGCCTCGATGTACGGTTCGATGCCCGCCCAGCGGCGGCTGGCTCCGGAATTGTTGGCGCGGTTGCCTGCGGCGTATCAGCGGCCTGCGCGGTTGCCGTTGGTGCAGCAGCAGCGCGCACCCGGGTGGCGGGACCTGGTCGAGGCGCAGGCCGTCCACGCTGAGACGTTCGGGTCTGCTGCACGTTTAGGTGACAGCGGGTCCCAGGCGGCGAGTGCGACCTGAGGGGTGTTGATGGTCTCGTAGTCGATGGGTGTCAGGCGGCCGAGGCGGGCCTGGCCTCGGCGTCGTCGATACGCTCCGACGTCATGGCATCCGAGACGCCTGTGACCGGATCGGTGCTTGCGAGGTGGCGCGCGAGCGAACCCGCGCGCGCCTTCTACCTCGTCTCGGAGCTGGTGATGGCGACGCTAGCCGTCGCCGCCAACTCCGTTCGGGACAGCGACACACTCTCCGTCGTGTTCATGACCACGCTCGGCGTCGCCGTGGTGCTCCTGGCGGGACAGAGCGGGCGTGCGTGCCTCGACGTACGTCCCGGCTCCGTCGTGGTGCGGAACCTGCTGCGGACGCAAGAGGTCGGTGGGCAGGCGCTCGTCGGGGTCTCCATCGGGATGATCGGCCTACGGCTGCACCTGCGGGGCGGGCGGTGTCTCGCGGTGACGGCCCTGCAGACGTCGAACTGCGACGCGTCCAGGCTGGGGTCAAGCCGTGTGCGGCATTCCAGGGAGTACCTGGAATGCCTGCCTTCCCTGGCTCGCGAGCACGGACGTCACCGACGGTCGGGTACGCGTGTCCCCGGCCCGGCGGTCGACGCTGACGGTGGTGCCGGTGCTCGTCATCCTGGTCAGCAGCGTCGCGTTCCGGCTGAGGTAGTCCGCTGCGTACGCCCGGGACCCGCGCTCTGTGCTGCCTCGCCGGGCCTGACCGTGCCAGGGTGCACGACGCCCCGGCCACCGCACGGTGACCGGGGCGCGGTCGATGCGTGCCCGGGCCGGTCAGAACACCGGCGCGCCGGCTCCCGGCTCGTCGCGGCGGACGGTGTCGTCGACGATCACCGTCTCGTCCACGAGCGGGACGACCGGCTCGACCGGCGTCACGGGGACCGTCTCCACGACCTCGACGGTGTCGTCGCCCGGCGACGTCTTCGCCGCTGCCGCACCGGCGACCGCGGCACCGGCCGCGACGGCGCCCGCGGCGAGCACCGCACCGGACACCCCGGCCCAGCCGGAGTCACCGCGCGTCGCGGCGGCGTCCTCGACCCCCGGGGCGACGCCGACGCCCTCGTTGATCGACCCGCGCCAGGCGTCGGTCGCGTAGCCCTCGGCCTCGATGAACGCCTTGAAGCGCTCGAGGTCGCCCTCGGCCTGCTTCTCGACGATGTGCAGCGCGTCGCCGGCCTTCTCGACGAGGCCCTCGGGCTCGTACGCCAGGCTGAGGTGCACGTGCGTCTGCCCGCCGCCGACGTCCTCGAACCGCACGGCCCCGGCGTTCGTGGCGCCCTCGGTGGCCGCCCACGCGACCTTCTGGTCCACGACCTGCTCCACGATCTGCGCGTCCCACTGCCGCTTGACGCCGAAGATCTCGGCGACCTAGTGCAGCCGGTCGTCGCTGAGCTGCTCGACCTTCTTGACCCCGCCCATGAAGTGGGGGAACTCCTCGAACTGCGTCCACTGGTTGTAGGCCACGGACACCGGCACGTTCACCAGGACGGACTTCTCGACCTCGGTCGTCATGTCGACTCCTCTTCGTTCGGAGGCTCCAGCATGGGTCGGCGTCCGCGGCCTCGCCTCCCGAGCCGGGCGTGACGAGGACGTCCCGGTCGCGAGGTCACGACACGCCGTGCGACGAGTCACCTCGTGGGTGACCCCGTCGAGGCCATGATGGGAGGACGGGGCCGTCGGGGGGACCGACGCGGAGCGTCCCGCGTCATCGACGGAGCCGACATGACCACCACGCGCGACGCGCAGCTGCCCGAGTACACGCCCGACGAGCAGGCCGCGGTCCTGCGCGACGACCGCGGGGTGCCCGTGGGCGTCGTCGAGAGACCGCGGTGGACCCCAGCGAAGGTCGCGCTGTGGGTGGCGATCTCCCTGGTCGGGGCGGTCGGCTGGACGATGCTGGCGATCGTCCGCGGGGAGCGCGTCAACACCATCTGGTTCGTGGTCACCGCCGTGGCGACGTACACGATCGCGTACCGGTTCTACGCGCTGTACGTCCAGCGGCGCATCATGCGTCCCGACGACACCCGGGCGACCCCGGCCGAGCGCGTCAACAACGGCCGGGACTTCGACCCCACGGACCGACGCGTGCTGTACGGGCACCACTTCGCGGCCATCGCCGGCGCCGGCCCGCTGGTCGGGCCCGTGCTCGCGGCGCAGATGGGCTACCTGCCCGGGACGCTGTGGATCATCCTCGGCGTCGTCGTCGCGGGCGGCGTCCAGGACATGCTGGTGCTGTTCTACTCGATGCGCCGCGGGGGCCGCTCCCTGGGGCAGATGGCCCGCGACGAGATCGGGCGGTTCGGCGGCACCGTCGCCATCGTCGTCGTGTTCGTCATGCTGATGATCGTGCTGGCGGTGCTCGCGCTGGTCTGCGTGAACGCGCTCGCGGAGTCCCCGTGGGGCGTGTTCTCGGTCGGTTGCACCATCCCGATCGCGCTGCTCATGGGCCTGTACCTGCGGTTCCTGCGGCCGGGGCGGGTCACCGAGGTGTCGCTCATCGGGTTCGCCGCGCTCCTCGCCGCCATCATCGGCGGACGGTGGGTCGCGGAGTCGTCGTGGGGCGAGTTCTTCCACCTCGCCCCGACGTCGCTCGTCGTGTGGATGGTGATCTACGGGTTCCTCGCCGCCGTGCTGCCCGTCTGGCTGCTGCTGACGCCCCGGGACTACCTGTCGACGTTCATGAAGGTCGGCACGATCGTCGTGCTCGCCGTCGGCATCGTCGTCGTCCGGCCGATCGCGCAGATGCCCGACGTCACCGAGTTCGCGTTCAACACCGAGGGCCCCGTGTTCGCCGGTGCGCTGTTCCCGTTCCTGTTCATCACCATCGCGTGCGGCGCGCTGTCCGGGATGCACGCCATGGTCGCGTCCGGGACGACGCCCAAGATGATCCAGAAGGAGTCGCAGACCCGCATGATCGGGTACGGCGGCATGCTCATGGAGTCGTTCGTCGCCGTCATGGCGCTGGCCGCCGCGGTGTCGCTCAACCAGGGCGTGTACTTCTCGATGAACATGTCGCCCGCCGCGATCCAGTCGACCGCGGGCGAGCAGTTCTCGCCCGACGCGTCACCCGAGGAGAACGCCGAGGCCGCCATCGGCAACCTGCGCGTCTCCGACCCCGCGGGCAACCAGCCCGAGATCACGTGGGACACCGTCGTCGACGGCGAGGACGTCACGCTCACCGGCGCGGCCGCGCTCGAGGCCGTCGCGACGGACGTGGGCGAACCCTCCGTCGTCTCCCGCACCGGAGGCGCCCCGACGCTCGCGGTCGGGATGGCGAACATCATGCACAACGTCGTCGGCGGCAAGGCGATGATGTCGTTCTGGTACCACTTCGCGATCATGTTCGAGGCGCTGTTCATCCTGTCCGCCGTCGACGCCGTGACGCGCGTCGCGCGCTTCCAGCTCGGCGACGCGATCGGCAATGCCCTGCCCAGGTTCCGCGACCCCAGCTGGCGGCTCGGGTCCTGGCTGACGACGGGCGTCGTCGTCGCTGCGTGGGGCTCGCTGCTGCTCATGGGCGTGACCGACCCCAACGGCGGCATCCGCACCCTGTTCCCGCTGTTCGGCATCGCGAACCAGCTCATCGCCGCGTGCGCGCTCACCATCGTCACCGTGATGGTCGTGAAGAAGGGCTACGTGAAGTGGGCGTGGATCCCGCTGCTGCCGCTCGCGTTCGACACCGCGACGACCTTTGCGGCGTCCTACCAGAAGATCTTCTCCAGCGACCTGGCCGTCGGGTACTGGGCGCTGCACCAGGCGACGAAGGACAAGATCGCCGGTGGGGAGCTCAGCGGGCAGGCGCTCGCGGACGCCACCGCCACGGTCCGCAACAGCGCGATCCAGGGGACGCTGTCCATCGCGTTCGTCGTGCTCGTCGCGCTGCTCATGGCGGCCGCCCTCATGTCGGTCGTGACGGCGCTGCGGGCCGGCGCCGCGCAGGGCAAGGACGTCGGGGACAGCGAGGACCCGCACGTGCCGTCGCACTTCTACGCGCCGTCGGGCCTGGGTGCGCACCCGCTGGAGCGCAAGGTCGAGGCGGAGTACGCGGTGGTCGGCGACCCGCACCTGCTCGCTGGTGGGAAGCACTGACGTGAGCGCACCGGGAGCGGTGCCCGAGCGGGGCTGGAGTGCTCTCTCGCGGGCTTCGGGGGTGGGGCGTGCGGGTTGGACCGCCCTCTCGCGGGTGGGGCGGGGGGTGCGGTGGTACGTGCGGGAGCTGACGGGCGAGGCCGCGTACGACCGGGACGTCGCCGCGCACGCCCGCGCGCACCCGGACCACCCCCCGCTGACGCGCGCGCAGTGGTGGCGCGCGCGAGACGACGCCCGCGAGTCCATGGCCCACGACCGCTGCTGCTGACGCCCCACCCCGTCTGCCCCTACCCGCGAGAGAGCAATCCAGCTCCATCCCCTACCCGCGAGAGAGCAATCCGGCTCCATCCCCTGGCGCGAGAGAGCAATCCAGCTTCGGTGCTGGTCAGCGTTCGAAGCGCAGGCCGCTGGCTCGTCGGACCGGGCGCTCGACGGCGACGCGGACGGCGTCCGCGGAGCCGACGACGCGGACGTGCTCCCGGGCGCGCGTGACCGCGGTGTACAGCAGCTCGCGGGTCAGCAGCGGGGACGACGCGGGAGGCAGGACGACGGATACCAGCGCGAACTGGCTGCCCTGCGCGCGGTGCACCGTCATGGCGTGCACCGGCTCGACGGCGGGCAGGCGGTGGGGGCGGACGAGCCGCGGGGCGCGCGGTTCGCCGAATGCCGCGACCACGCCGCCGGCGCCGTCGGACACGATGACGCCCGTGTCGCCGTTCGAGAGGCCCGTGGTGCGGTCGTTGGTCGTGACGAGCAGCGGACGGCCGATCGCCCAGGGGCTGTGCTCGCGGTCGAGCGTCGCGTCCTCGACCCAGCGCTGCGCCAGCGCCGCCCACCGGGCCACACCCGCGGGACCGCGCCGGTGGGCGAGCAGCAGGCGGTGCGTGCCGAGCGCCTCGAGGGCGCCGGCGGCGTCCCCGGCGCGCGCGGACGCCGCGATCAGCGCGCCCGTCGCGGCGATGTCGAGTCGCAGCCCGGGGACCTCGTCGTCCGTCGGCGTGGGCCCGGCGGGCTCGACGAGGGACACGTGCGCGCCGCCTGCGCGCAGCAGGGTCAGCGCGGTGTCGGCGTCGCCGCGGCGCACCGCGTCGGCGAGCTCGCCGAGGTCGTGACCGAACCGGTGGGGCACGACGAGCCGCACGACGCCGCCGTGCAGGGCGGCGCGGTCACGGGCGTCGTCCGCCGCAGGGTCGGCACCACGCCCGTGAGCAACCGGCCCGTCGCCAACCGGCCCGTCACCACCAGGCCCGTCACCACCAGGCCCGTCGCCACCCGGCCCGTCACCACCCGGGACGTCCCCCGGCAGCAGCCCCGCCAGGCGCCCCGGCAGCGACCCGTCGCGCACCGGGCGTGCGACGAGGTCGCCCAGCACCGCACCCACCTCGACCGATGCGAGCTGGTCCGGGTCGCCGACGAGCACCAGCCGCGCGTCGGGGCGCAGGGCGTCGAGCACGCGCGCGAGCAGCGGCAGCGACACCATCGACGCCTCGTCGAGGACGACGACGTCGTGCGGCAGCCGGTGCGTGCGGTCGTGCGCGAACCGCGTGCTCGACGGCCGCCAGCCCAGCAGGCGGTGCACGGTCGACGCCGTCAGCGGTGCGGCCGCCGCAACGTCGCCCGCGTCGCGGGCCATGCGGTCGAGCTCGGCGTTCACCGCCTCCTGCAGGCGCGCGGCCGCCTTGCCCGTCGGCGCGGCGAGCGCGACCCGCAGGCCCGGCCCGGCGACGTCGCGCAGCACCGCCACCAGCCGCGCGACCGTCGTCGTCTTGCCCGTGCCCGGACCACCTGTGAGCACCGTCAGCCGGGACAGGGCCGCCGTCGCCGTGGCGAGCCGCTGCCGGGCGTCCTGCGGCCGGGGGAACCGGGCCTGCACCGCGGCGCCCACGGCCGCGTCGTCGACGTCGAGCAGCGACGCGAGCCGCTCGTCGACGTCCCGGCGCACCACCTGCTCGTCCCGCCAGTAGCGGTCGAGGTACACGCGCCCGTCGACCCAGCGCACCGGCCGGTCCGCAGGCCCGTCGACGCCGTCGGCGACGAGCGCGCTGCCGCGCACGGCGGCGGTCCACGCGTCGAGGTCCGGCCACGGCAGCGGCACGTCGGGCACCGGTGCGTCGGGGTCGTCGGGGGAGCCCTCCGCCGTGAGCGTCGGCGCGTCGGCCAGGTCGACGCACACCGACCCCGACCGGACCGCGCGCACGGCCAGCGCAGCGGCCAGGTGCACGGTCGGGTCGTCCTCACCGGTCAGCAGGCCCAGCCGCTCGGCGACACGCACGTCGGCCGACGTCAGGACGCCCGCGGCGGCGAACACCGACAGCAGCGCCCCCGCGCGCCAGGGACGACGCGGGTCACCCGGGTCGGCCTGCGCCCCGGGCAGCGCGGGCGCGCTCATCGTCCCGATCCCCGGCCGTCGAGCAGCGCCGACAGCGCCACGACCAGCGCCGGCGGCGGCCGCCACGACACGACCCCGCAGGGCGACCCGTCGACCACGGGCGTCGCCGGCCCGCACATGCCCCGCACGAACAGGTACGCCCCGCCGCCCAGGTGCCGCTGCGGGTCGTACCCCGGCAGCCGCCACCGCAGGAAGCGGTGCAGCGCGACCGTGTACAGCAGCAGCTGCAGTGGGTAGTGCGCATCGAGCATCGCGGCGCGCATCGCCGCCGGGCGGTAGTGCCACGCCGTCAGCGGCTCGTCGGGCGGGCCCAGGCGGTTGGTCTTGTAGTCGACGACGACGTACCGCGTGTCCCCGTCGACGTCGGCGCGCAGCACCGCGTCGATGCTGCCCGTGAGGTACCCGCGCAGCGCCCCCGGGCGCGTGGCCGCGTCGTCGTGCAGGGCCGTGAGCCGGTCCGCGTACGCGGCGAACGGGTCGTCGGGCGGCAGGTGCGTGCGCAGCAGGTCGGCGACGTGCCCGAGCGTCGCCGGGCGCCGCCCGGCGGGGTCGAGGTCGCCGCCGGCGAGCGGCAGCTCCAGGTCGAGCTCGGCGAGGCGGTCGCGCGGGGGGATCTGCGCGAGCGTCCGCCCGCCCAGCAGCGGACCGCCCGGCGTGTGCATCGCAGGTAGCAGCGCGCCCGCGAGCACGCCCGGGTCCACGCCCAGGCCGGGCCCGTGCCCGGCCGCCTCGGCGCAGCGCGCGCGCAGCTCCGCGGCGAGGTCGACGGCGGACGTGTCGACGCCCTCCAGGACGTGGTGCACGAGCGTGCCGAACGCCGTGCCCCCCGGCAGGTCCGCGAGCGGCGAGGGCAGCGCGCGGAGCGCGGCGACGAGGGCGGGGTCGAGGCGGCCGTGCTCGAGGAGTCCCGGACCGGGTGCGTCGCCGTGGCCCGCGTCGGGCAGCGGCACCGGCACCGGGCCGTCCGCCTCGTCCTGGATCCCCGGGTCCTCGGGCTCGTCCGCGACCCCCGTCCGGTCCGGCGCCCCGGGCCCCGCCGGTCCCGCGTCGTGCGCGGCGGCCGTCAGCCCCGAGTACGACGTGCGCCGCCACGTCGTGTCGACCGCACGCCGCAGGTGCGCGACCTCGAGCGGCACCTCCTCGCCGCGCGGCCGCTCCCACCGGACGGCCGGCGGCGGGACGTCCACCGCCTCGTGGACGACGGTGCTCCCCGACCGCGCCGCGAGCGCGTCGAGCCCCGCGGCGGCCTGGTCGTCGCGCGGCACGGGCACCGTGTCCGGTGGCAGGCCCTGCGCGTCGCGCGCACCGAGCACCAGGCGCCCCACGGCCCCCGACGCGGACACCGTGCTCGGCGCCCACCACACGACGACCTGGCTGCTCGCACGCGTGAGCGCAACGTACGCCAGGCGAAGGTCCTCGCCGGCCTCCTCGGCCTGGTGGCGCGCGCGCGCCGCGTCGTACCCGGGGCTGCCCGGCCCGCCGACGTGCAGGCGGCGCGTGCCGTCGTCGTCGTGGTACCGCAGCACGGTGGGCGTGCGGGGCACGAACCGGTCCCACGCGAACGGGACCATCACGACCGGGAACTCCAGGCCCTTCGCGGCGTGCACCGTGACGACCTGCACGGCCGCGGCGTCGGTCTCGAGGCGGCGGCTGCGCTCCTCGGCGTAGTCACCGGCGGCCTCGTCGATGCGGGCGCGCAGCCACTCCGTCAGGGCGGCGGCACCCAGCCCGGCGTCGCGCGCCGCCGCGTGCAGCACCTCGCCCACGTGACGCACGTCCGTGAGGGTGCGCTCGCCGTCCACCCGGGACGCGAGCCGCTCGTGCAGCCCGGCCGCGGCCGTCGCCTGCAGCAGCGCCGCGACCCCCTGACCTGCCAGGACGTGCGACCAGCCGCGCAGCAGGTCCGCCAGGTCCTCCCGCTCGGGGTCGGCTGCACCGGCGAGGCCTGCGGCGTCCCAGCCGACGAACGGCGTGAGCGCCGCCGCCGCGACGCGTGCCGGGTCGCCGGTCGACGCGAGCGCGCTCAGCAGCACCAGCCAGTCGCGCGCGGCCGACGTCGCGAACACGCTCGACAGCCCCGACACCACGGCGGGCACCCCGGCCGCGGCCAGCGCCTCGCGGACCGCCAGCGCGTCGGCGTTGCGCCGCGCCAGCACCGCGACGTCACCGGGCAGGACGGGCCGCCACTCCTCGCCGTCGCGCAGCCGGCACTCGCGCAGCGTGCGGACCACCTGCGCCGCGACGTCCCGGTGCACCAGCGCACGCACCGTGTCGACCCGCGGGGCCGCGCTGCCCGCGCCGAGCGCCTGGCGGGTCACGCGCCGCACGACCACGGGCGCGCCGCCGTCCAGCCGGCGGCCGGTCCGCGCGGCCTGCACCGGGTGCACCACGATCCGCGGGTCGCCCAGGGCCGCACCGCCCAGGAGGTGGGCGAGCCCGTCGAGCACCGGCGGGTCGGCGCGCCAGCTGCGGCCCAGCGTCGACGTCGACGCGACGTCCCGCGCCTCGAGGTACGTGTGGACGTCGGCGCCGCGGAACGCGTAGATCGCCTGCTTGGGGTCGCCGATGAGGACGAGCGTGCGGTGCCCGTGGAACGCCGCGCGCAGGATCTGCCACTGCACCTGGTCGGTGTCCTGGAACTCGTCGACCATGACCACCGCGTACGGGGCACGCACGCGCGCGGCCGCCGCGGCACCGGTGGTGGGGTCGGTCAGGGCCGCGTGCAGCAGGGTCAGCAGGTCGTCGTAGTCGAGCAGGTGCGCGGCCCGTCGGCGCCGCACCATCTCGCGCCGGGCGGCACCCGCCAGGCGGTAGCGGTGGTCCGGCGGGGTCCCGGCCGGGGCGTCGTCGGGCGCGAGCGCGGCGGCGTGGTCGCTGACGGCGGCGCGCGCGACCTCGCGGGCGTCGGCCACCGTGAGCACGGGCGCGTCGGTACCCGCGTACGCGGCGAGGTACAGGTCGTCGACGACCTCCGCCTCCAGGCCCGCGACGTCGGGCAGCAGCGTCGCCCCGGGCTCGACGACGCCCCCGCCGGTGGTCGTGCCCAGCGCGCGGAGCATCTGCTGGCAGAAGCCGTGCGTCGTCGTGATCGTTGCGGCGTCCACCTCCGACAGCGCCACCGTCAGCCGGTCGCGGCGGCGCGCCAGCTCGGTGTCGTCGACGTCCGCGAGGTGCCGCACGAGCACGTCGTCGCTGGTCCGGGCCACGGGGTCGCGCAACGCACGCTCGGTCGCGACGAGCCGCGCGCGCACCCGGTCCCGCAGCTCGCTCGTCGCCATGCGGCCGAACGTCACGAGCAGCAGCTCCGGCAGGCGTGCGCGTCCCTCGGCGACGTACCGCGTGGCGAGCGCCGCGATGGTGAACGTCTTGCCCGTGCCCGCGCTGGCCTCCAGCACCGTGGTGCCCGTGGGCAGCGGGCCGCACACGTCGAACACCGCGGGGCTGATCGGGCTCGTCGGGCTCCCGGGGCTCGTCGGGCCGGTCGACGCGCTCATGCCGGCCCCCGGCCCTCGTGCGTCAGCAGGGCGTCCCACACCGTGCGGGCGAGCGCGCCCAGCTGGGTCGGCTCGTCGGGCCAGGCGGCGCGGTCGCCCGGGGTCGGGTCGCCCGCGACGGCCGTCAGCGTGAACCCGTCGCCCCACGCCAGCACGTGGTACTCGTCGGTGTGCTCGAAGCGGTCGCGCAGCGCGTGCTCGGCGTCCGCGAGCGCGCCTGCCGGGTCGTCGTGCCCGTGGCGGCGCTGCGCGTACGTCCCGGCAGCGGCGACGGGCAGGGGGAGCGGGGCGCACAGCGCGCGGTCCCGCACCGCGACGAGGTCGGCGAGCAGCCGGCGCGCGTCGTCCGGCGACGGCGGCGCGAGCCACGACGTCGCCGCCGTCGGCCGGGTGCCCGGGCCGCGTCCCACCGTGGCGGCCCCCCGCACGGTGAGGGCTCCCGGGCTCGCCACCAGCGCCAGCAGCCGCACCCACGCGCGCAGCCGGTGCTTGGCGCTCAGCCGCGCGTACACCGCGCGGACCAGCACGTCGCCGTGCACCCCGGGCACGGTCCCGGTCAGCGTGCGCCCGCCCGGCAGCGGCACCGTGACGTCGACCGTCGTCGCGGGGGAGCCCAGCACCGGGCCCGCGGCGTCCGCGACGGCCCCCACCCGCGTCGCGACGTCGGCGAGCGCCGCACCGCCGAGGTTGCCGGGCGGAACCTTGCCGCGCCGGCGCTCGGCCGACGCGGCCCGCTGCAGGTCGACCCCGTCGAGGACCGCACCGAGCAACCGGTCGCCCGTCGCCCAGCCGTCCAGCGGGGCGAGCGTGAGCGGCAGCCGGTCGTCCAGGTCCTCGACCTCGCCCGGGACGACGACGCCGAGGCGGCGGCGCACGAACGCACGGACCGGGTGCTCGAGCGCGGAGACCAGGTCGTCGAGGTCCACCACCGGCTCGTCCAGCGGCGGCAGGGGTGCGGTGAGCAGCGGTGGACGCGGGTGACGCGGGCCGCGCGCGACGGCCGCGGCCCGCCGGTCCACGTCGTCGAAGCTGAACGGCCCGGGCCGCCCCAGCGCACCGGGCGTGAAGTTGCGCTCGTCGACGGTCTGCAGCGGGTGGTGCACCACGAGCGCCTCGCGGGCCGTGCGTCCGCCGGGCAGCTCGACGGCCTCGTCGACCGCGTCCAGCAGCTCACCCACCGGCACCGCGGGCGGCCGGGGCGCGCCCGTGCGCTCGTCGGCGCCGCTGTGCACGACGACCAGGTGGTCGCCCGCCGCCGTGACCGCGTCGAGGAACAGCTGGCGGTCCTCCGAGCGGCGGTCGCGCTCGCCGACCAGCGGGTCGCGGGCCAGCACGTCGTCGCCGTCCGGGGCGCCCGTCCGGGGGAACGCGCCGTCGTCGAGGCCGAGCAGGCAGACCACGCGGTGCGGCACCGCGCGCATCGGCTCCAGCGAGCACACCGTCAGTGCGCCGGTGCGGAAGCCCGCGCGCGTCGGACGGCCCGCGAGGCGCGGCTCGAGCAGCGCGACCACGTCCGGCAGCCGCAGCAGCACGTCCGTGCCCGTCGCCGACGCGCGCGCGTCCGTGAGCACCGCACGCGCCCCGACCTCCTGCCACGCGTCCGTCGGGTCGGCCGCCGTCAGCAGCACCAGCGCGCGGTCGAGCGCGTCGAACCACGCACCCGCCGGACGCGCCCCGTCCAGCTCGCCCAGCAGCGCCGTGAGCCGGTCGACCAGCTCGGCGAACCGGCCCGCGAGGTCGACGTCCGTGCTGTCCACGTCGTCCAGCGGCAGCGCCGACCCGACGAACCGGTGGTCCTCCTCGGCCATCGCGACGCCCAGCAGCAGGCGGTCGGTCGCCGTGCGCCACGTCCCCTGCGCGACCGCGCCCAGCCCGTACCGCGCGCGCCGTGCCTGGTCCTCGCCCCACCGCACGCCCGACTCCAGCGCCCACGCGCGCAGCCGCTCCATCGCGGCGTCGTCGAACCCGTAGCGCCGACGCACCGCGGGCAGCCCCGCGAGGTCGACGACGCCCGACGCCGTGACGCGCGACCCCGCGAGCGCCAGCAGCTCGGACAGCACGCGCAGCAGCGGGTTGGTGCGCGCAGGGGCGCGGTCGGCCACGCGCACGCGCAGCGTCCGGCCCGGGTGGACGGCGGTGCGGGGGCCGGACGCGCCCGCGTCGTCCGGCTCACCCGGCGTCGACGCGGCGCCGAACGCGGCGACGACCAGCGGCGCGAACGCCTCGACGTCCGGGCACAGCACGACGACGTCGCGCGGCTGCAGCGACGGGTCGTCGGCCAGCAGGCCGAGCACCGCCTCCCGCAGCACCTCGACCTGACGCCCCCGGCCGTGGCACGCGTGCACCTGCACGCTGCGGTCGTCGGTCGTGGCGACCGCGCGTGTGGTGGGCCGCGCGTCCGCGCGCAACGCCGCCTGCAGCGCACCGAGGACCGTCGGCGGCGGCGCGGGGGCCGGGTGGTGGGTGACGTCGGCGCCCGTCGCGACGAGCCGCAGCCCGAGCTCGGTCGCGTCGCGCGCCGCCGACGCGAGCAGCGGGTGCACCGCGACCGTCGGGACCGCGCGCCGCCGCGGTGCCACGTCGCCGACCGCACCCGCCAGGCCCGCGCGCTCCCACAGGGCCCGCGACGGGTGCGGCAGCCAGACGTGCACGTCGCGGTGCGCCGCCAGTGCGACGAGCACGTCGACGTGGGCGCGCGGCAGCCGTGTCGGGCCGAGCACCGACAGCCGCGCGGGCAGGTCCACCCGGTCCGGGTCGGTCCGCAGCACGCGCACGGCGTCGGCCAGCAGCTCCGCGGGGCTCGGCACGTCGAGCGTGGCCCGCACCGCGCGCCACAGCGGTGCCTGCCACACCAGGTCGGCCGGCAGGGGTGCGCCTGCGCCGTCGTCGTCGCGACCGGCCGCCCACGCGACGACGAGCGACGGCCGCTGCGCCGCGTACGCCGTGAACGCCCCCGCGAGCCGTTGCGCGAGCCGCAGCCGACGCCCCGCGCGCACGTCGTCGCGCGCGCCGGGCTCGTCGGTGACGTGCCGGGCGAGCGGCGCGGCCCACGACGCCCCGGTCGCGACGGCGTCGTCGACCGCGCGCAGCACGTGCCACACGAGGCGTCCCGGCTCCCACGGGTCGTCGTCGCGCGACGTGCCCGTGGCCGCCGCGACCGCGTCGCGGACCAGGCGCGCGGGCGGCTCGAGGTCGATGTGGGCGCAGACCCCCGCCTCACCACCGGGACCCGCACCCAGCCGGTGCGCGAGCCGCTGCGCCACCCACCGCTCGACGCCGCGCGTCGGCACCGCGACGACCTCACGGGCGAACGGGTCGGTGCCCGCGGGCACGTCGGCGAGCAGGTCGGCCAGCGCGTCGACGAGCACGTCGGCGCGCTCGGAGGTGTGGACGCGCAACCGGCCCGCCGACGCACGAGCGCCGGACCGTCCGTACCCCACCGACGTCACCGCACGCACGCTAGCGAACCGCACCGACACGGGACGCCCCGTCGTCCACCGGTCTCGCCGACCGGAACCTCGCTCACCGCATGGCGGCCCGGACGGGGACCGGTGTTCCGGTCGGCGACCCCGTCGTCCACCCGCCGTCCCTTGCCGCCGCCGAGCGGAACCCGACTCACCGCATGGCGGCTCGGAACGCGACCGGTGTTCCGGTCGGGGTGGGGCTGGATCGACCTCTCGCGAGACGGCGGGTGGGGTCAGGGCCAGAGGTGGCGGGAGCGCAGGACGTCGCGGAGGAGGTCGGCGCGGTCCGTGACCAGGCCGTCGACGCCCAGGTCGAGGAGGCGGTGCATCTCGGCCGGGTCGTTGATCGTCCACACGTGCACGTGCCGGCCCACGGCGTGCGCGGCCGCGACCGAGGCGGCGTCGACCACCCGCACCCGCCCGTCGGCGACCGGGACCTGCAGGGCGTCGACGTGGCGCAGCGCCCGGGCGGCGAGCCGCGCCGAGCGCAGGTGCCGCGCGGCGAGGAACCGCACGACCTCGCCCGTCGCGGCCGACGTGGCCACGGGCAGGCTCAGACGGGCCAGCGTCTCGCGGCGGCGGGCAGCCGAGAACGACGTCACGCAGACGCGGTCGTGCGCGGCGGTGCGCTCGATCGCGTCGGCGACGGGCACGATCGCGTGCTCGCTCTTGACGTCGATGTTGACGCGCAGGTGGGGCCACGTCCCCAGCACGTCCTCCAGCCGCGGCACCGGGTCGACGCCACCGATGAGCGCCCGCCTCACCACGGACCACGGCAGCTCGGACACCAGGCCCTCGGCGTCCGTCGTCCGGTCGAGGGTCTCGTCGTGCAGGGCCACCGCGACGTGGTCCGACGTGGCGTGGGCGTCGGTCTCGACGTACCGGAACCCGAGGTCGACGGCGGCACCGAACGCCGTCAGCGAGTTCTCCCGCCCGTCGAGCGCGAAGCCGCGGTGCGCGAGCGCGACGACCCCGCTCGGGTCGTCGAAGTACGGGTGGCGCGGCCTCGCCACGGGTGCGGGCTCGCGTCCGGGACCGTCGTCGACGTCCCGGCCCGCGCGCACACGACCACTCTCGCCCGGCGCACGCACCGCACGAGCCGAGCAGCGGTCATTTCACCCGACGGGCGCGCCGTCGCCGTCGCCCGGTCGTCGCCCCGTCGTCGTCCCGTCGTCGCCAGGTCGCCCCGTCGCCCCGTCGTCGCCCGCGACGACCGACGTCGCGACCGACGTCGACGCAGACCCGGCCGAGCACCCGGGACCTCGGGCCCCTCGGGGGCCCCCGCACGCGTCCTAGCGTGGGCGCCGACCCCCGACGTCGCGTGTCCGCGGCGGCCCAGGGACCCTTCGTCCACCCGGAGCGACCGTGGCCGACCCCCGAGGCTTCCTGACGACGCGGCACCGCGAGCTGCCCGCCGACCGGCCGGTCGCCGTGCGCCTGCTCGACTGGCGTGAGGTCCACGCGCACCGCGCGGCCCACCCCGACGACGTCGCGCTGGTGCGCCGCCAGGCGGGACGCTGCATGGACTGCGGCATCCCGTTCTGCCACGTCGCGTGCCCGCTGGGCAACGAGATGCCCGCCTGGCAGGACCTCGCGTGGCGGGACCAGTGGGTCGACGCGTACGACCGGCTGCACGCCACCAACAACTTCCCCGAGGTCACCGGGCGCATCTGCCCGGCGCCGTGCGAGGCCGCGTGCGTCCTGGGGATCAACGACGAGCCGCTGACGATCCGCCACGTCGAGGTGGCCGTGGCCGAGGAGGGGTTCGCGCGCGGCCTGCTGACGCCGCACGTCCCGGGTCGGCTGTCGGGGCGCACGGTCGCGGTCGTCGGGTCCGGGCCGGCGGGCCTGGCGTGCGCGCAGCAGCTCACGCGCGCCGGGCACACGGTCGTCGTCCTCGAGCGGGCCGACCGCCCGGGCGGCCTGCTGCGTTACGGCATCCCCGAGTTCAAGCTCGAGATGTCCGTGATCGACCGGCGCCTGGAGCAGATGCGCGCCGAGGGCACACGGTTCCGCACGGGTGTCGACGTGGGTGTCGACGTCACGGGCGAGCAGCTGCTCGCGCGCTACGACGCGGTCGTGGTCGCCACCGGGTCGACCGTCCCGCGCGACCTGCCCGTGCCGGGCCACGACCTGCGGGGCGTCGTGCAGGCGATGACGTACCTGCCGCAGGGCAACCGGGTCGCCGTCGGTGACGACGTGCCGGGGCAGGTCCTGGCGACCGGCCTCGACGTCGTGGTGGTCGGCGGCGGCGACACCGGCGCCGACTGCCTGGGGACCGCGCTGCGGCAGGGCGCCCGCTCGGTCACGCAGCTCGAGATCCTGCCGAGCCCGCCGGAGCTGCGTCCCGCGGACCAGCCCTGGCCGACGTACCCGCGGGTGCTGCGCACGTCGAGCGCCCACGACGAGGGCGGCGCACGGGTCTGGGCGACGAGCTCCGTGCAGCTCCTCGACGACGGCGCCGGCGCGGTGCGCGCGGTCGAGGTGGAGGACGTCGAGACCGTCGACGGCCGGTTCCGCCCCGTCCCCGGGACGCGACGTGAGCTGCCCGCGGGGCTCGTGCTGCTCGCGCTGGGGTTCACGGGCGTCGAGCCGGGGCCGCTGCTCGACGGCCTCGGCGTGACCCGCACGGCGCGGGGCGCGGTCGCTCGCGCCGACGACTTCGCGACCGACGTGCCGGGCGTGTTCGTCGCGGGCGACGCGGGCCGGGGGCAGTCGCTGGTGGTGTGGGCGATCGCCGAGGGGCGCGCCGCGGCGGCGAGCGTCGACGCGTACCTCATGGGTGCCAGCGAGCTGCCGGCGCCGGTGCGCGCGGGGAGCGCGTCCCTGGGCGTGCGGGCAGCCGTCCGGTAGGGACGGGCCCGCACGCCCGGGCGCGTCAGACCGTGGCGGCGCGCGTGGCCTGCGGCAGCAGCCGCTCGACGACGTCCGCCAACGTCACGACGAGCGTGCGCTCACCGCCCGTGACGACGGCCAGATGGTGCCGACCCTCGCGCATCCCGGCGAACGCGGTGGCGACGCGCGTGCCCGCCGCCAGCTCGTACACCGGCCGGACGAACGGCGCCGCCGGGTCGTCGGGCGCGCTCGTCAGCGTGTCGCGGACGTGCACGACCCCCGTGACCCGGCCGTCGCCGACGAGGATGCGCAGGTGGCCGCTGTCGAGGGACGCGCGCTGCACGTCGGCGACGGTCGCGTCCGTCGGCACCGTGACGGGCACCGACGCGGGGTGCGCCAGGTCCTCGACGGTCATCCGCTGCAGCTCGAGGGCCTGCGAGAGCTGCGCCGAGAACGCGGCGTCGAGCGCCCCCACGTTCGCCGAGTGCTCCAGCAGGTGGCGCAGGGACGCGGGGTCGGTGCCGGCGGACATCTCGTCGACCGGCTCGACGCCCAGGCGCCGCAGCATCGCGTTGGCCATCTCGTTGAGGACCCGCAGGACGGGCCGGGTCGCCCACATGAACGCGCGCATGGGCACCGCGAGCAGCAGCGCGGACGTCTCGGGGTGCGCGATGGCCCACGACTTCGGGGCCATCTCCCCGATCACGAGGTGCAGGAACGTCACGATGATCAGCGCGAGCACGAACCCGGCGACGTCAACCGCGATGGCCGGCAGGCCCCAGGACTCGAAGACCGGCGTCAGCCAGTGGTGCACGGCCGGTTTGGTGAGCGCACCGAGCGCCAGCGTGCAGGCGGTGATGCCGAGCTGCGCACCGGCGAGCAGGACCGTCAGCTCGTGCGAGCTGCGCAGCGCCGCGCGGGCGTTGCGGCTCGTGGCCGCCAGGTCCTCGAACCGGTGCCGGCGGGCGGCGAGCATCGCGAACTCGACGGCGACGAAAAACGCGGACAGCGCGATGATCACGGCCGTCACGGCCACCAGGACCCCGGGGTTGCTCATCGGTCCGCCTCCTCGTCGTCGTGGCTGTCGTCGGCGTCGTGCGCCCGGGTGTCGTCACCGTCACCGGGCGGCGGTGCCGGGGCGACGCTCAGCCGGACGCGCGCGGGCACGTGCCGGTCGACCTCGAGCACCTCGATGCGTAGCACCAGGTCCGGCGGCGCCTCGGCGTCGGCCAGGTGCGCCGGGTCGGCGGGCAGCGGGACCTCGACGACCGTGCCCTGCGGGGGCAGGGCGCCGTGCGCGTCGATCGTGAGACCCGCGATGGTCTCGTAGTCGTCGCGCGGCAGGTCGACGCCCAGGGCCCGCTCGACCTCGTCGATGTGCACGTCGCCCGCGACGACCCACGAGCCGTCGTCCTGCAGCGTCGCGTCGGCCGTGTCCATCGGGTCGTGCTCGTCGTGGATCTCCCCGACCAGCTCCTCGGCGGCGTCCTCGAGGGACAGGGCACCGGCGAACCCGCCGTACTCGTCGATGACGACGGCGAGCTGGTTCTGCGACCCGAGCAGGAGCCGGACCGCGTCGGGCAGCGGCATCGACTCCGGCACGAGCGCGGCCGGGCGCTGCAGGCCCGCCGCGGTCGCGGCCGGGTCGGTGCACCGCAGCACGTCGGGCAGGTGCACGACGCCGGTGACGCTCTCCGCGTCGAGGACCGGGTAGCGGGAGTGGCCGTCGGACATGAGCTCACGCAGCCGCGTGACGGTCGTGCCCGGGCTCACGGTGTCGACGCGCGAGCGCGGCACCATGGCGTGCTCGACGTCGCGCTGCGGGAAGTCCAGGATCCGGTCCAGCAGCACGGACAGGTCCCGCGGCAGGTCGGGGGAGCCGGCCACGATGTGCTCGAGGTCGCGCGCCGTCGCGGAGTGCTCGACGTCGTGCACGGGCTCGATCCCCAGCACCTTGAGCAGCGCGTTCGACGCGGCGTCGAAGACGCGGATGAGCCAGCCGAACGCCCGCAGGTACCAGACGGTCGACGTCGCGAGCCGCACCGCCGTGGCCTCCGGCCGCGCGATGGCCAGGTTCTTGGGGAAGAGCTCGCCGAACAGCATCTGCACGAGCGTGGAGAACAGCAGCGCGAGCACCGTGCCGACGGCGATGCCGACGCCCGTCGGCACGTCGACCATGCCGAGGGCCTCGCCCAGGGACTCGCCGATCAGCGGCTCGGCGACGTACCCGACCAGCAGGCCGGTGACGGTGATGCCGAGCTGCGCGCCGGACAGCATGAACGACGTGCGGCGCGTGACGCCCAGCGCCTTGCGCGCACCCTCGTCACCGGACTCGGCGCGCGCCGCCAGACGCGAGCGGTCGACGGACATGTACCCGAACTCCTGCGCGACGAAGTACGCGGTCGCGGCGGTGATCGCCAGGACGACCAGCACACCCAGCAGGAGGGTGAGGACCCACATCAGAGCCCCACCTCCGGTCGCGTCGCACGCGCGCGGCAGGGGTGGGGCACGGGACTGTGCCCAGGACTGTCGGGGTCCATCGGGGCTCTCCGATCGTCTCGGTGGTGCGGGCAGGCGGGGGACGGGGGAGGAACGTGCGGCGCCCGCTCCCGGTTCCCTCGGTGCCGTCGATCGTAGGTGGCACTGGTCACCCGCGCCGTGCGGGAGGCAGGCTGTGCCCATGATCACCGACGTCGACGCGCGCCTGCGCGAGCTGCGGTCGATGCGGACCGTGCGCGACCGCATCGACCGCGACTACGCGCAGCCGCTCGACGTCGAGGCGCTCGCGCGCGGCGCGCACATGTCCGCCGGGCACCTGAGCCGGCAGTTCCGTGCCGCCTTCGGGGAGTCGCCGTACGCGTACCTCATGACGCGGCGCATCGAGCGGGCCATGACGTTGCTGCGGCGCGGCGACCTGTCGGTCACCGAGGTCTGCTTCGCGGTCGGGTGCTCGTCGCTGGGGACGTTCAGCACGCGGTTCTCCGAGCTCGTCGGCATCTCGCCGTCGGAGTACCGCCGGATCGCGGCGGGCGACGGTGCGGGCATCCCGAGCTGCGTGGCCAAGCAGGTGATGCGGCCGCAGCGCAACCGGTCAGGATCCGAGAAGCACCGCGAGGTCCGGCCCTCCTAGCGTGGGGGGCATGGACCTTCTCATCCACTACACGTTCCTCCCGACCGATGACCCCGAGGCGTCGCTGGCGTTCTACCGCGACGTCCTCGACTTCGAGGTGCGCAACGACGTCGGCTACGGCGACATGCGCTGGATCACCGTCGGGCCGCCGGCGCAGCCGCAGACGTCGATCGTCCTGCACCCGCCGGCCGCGGACCCGGGCATCACCGACGACGAGCGGCGCACGATCGCCGAGCTCATGGCGAAGGGCTCGTACGCGTCGGTCGTCCTGGCGACGTCGGACGTCGACGCCGTGTTCGACACGGTGCAGGCGGCCGGCGCCGAGGTCGTCCAGGAGCCGATGGACCAGCCGTACGGCACCCGCGACTGCGCGTTCCGCGACCCGGCGGGCAACATGGTGCGCATCAACCAGCTCCCGTGACCCGGCGGGGAGCGTTCGGGTCACCGGGTGTCCCGAACGCTTCACGCGTTGCCGTGACACCGGGCCCTGGCGGGTGATTCTTCGCGTGCGGCGGTTCGATCGAACAGGTGTTCGATTACGCTCGCACCATGTCCGACCGCGCGCTCCCGCCCCGACCTCCGGCGCGCGACGTCGCCAACAGCGAGGTGCCCGACGGCATCCCGACGCGCCCGCAGGGGGACGTCGCGGTCGTCGTGCGGCTGGTGTGGTCGGACGGCGGCGAGGAGTGGCGCGCGGCACGGGCGATCCGCTGGACGCGCACGCACGTGATGGTGGCGTGGCGCGAGCACGACGCGGACCCGCGCTCGGAGCGGCACACGTGGCTGCGGGCGGGCGACGTCGCGCGGTCGGTCAGCTGGTTCGTCCCGCCGGAACGCACCCCCGCGTGACGGTGCTGGACGACGCCCCCGCCTGATCCGGGTCCCCTCAGGCGGTCACGCGCCGCGCGACGACCTTGCCCAGCTCGCACAGCAGGAAGACGACGATCGCCAGGACGAACGCCAGCCCCCAGTCCCGCGGCCCGATCGGCGCGGACTCGAACCACGCGTTCATGAACGGCGCGTACGTGAACACGAGCTGCAGGACCAGCAGCGAGCCGACGGCGATCCACACGACGGGGTTGCCCACCAGCACCCGCCACGTGAGGCTCGACGACCCGAGGAACCGGCAGGAGAACAGGAACGCCATCTGGCCGAGGACCAGCATGGCGACCGCGGACGTCCGCGCGACGCCGTCGCCCTCGCCGAACCCCCGCTCCAGCAGGTAGACGCCCAGGGTCGCGCCGCCGATGAGCAGGGACGCCCACACGACGACCACGAGCGAGGGCCGCGACAGCACCGGCTCCTTCGGTGAGCGCGGCGGGCGGTCCATGATCCCGGGCTCGGCGGGCTCGTACGCCAGCGCCAGCGACAGGGTGACGGCGGTGACGAGGTTGACCCACAGGATCTGCACGGGGCTCAGCGGCAGCGCGAGGCCGAACAGCACGGCGACGAGGATGACGAGGGACTGCGCGCCGTTGGTGGGCAGCAGGAACACCACCGACTTGCGGATGTTGTCGTAGATCCGGCGCCCCTCCTCCACGGCCCGCTCGATGGTCGCGAAGTTGTCGTCCGCCAGGACGATCTCGGCGGCCTCCTTGGTGGCCTCGGTGCCCTTGATGCCCATGGCGATGCCGATGTCCGCGCGGGTCAGCGCCGGCGCGTCGTTGACGCCGTCGCCGGTCATCGCGACGACCTCGCCGTGCGACTGCAGGGCACGCACGATGCGGATCTTGTGCTCGGGGCTCGCGCGGGCGTACACGTCGACGTCCCGCACGCAGCCGCGCAGCTCCTCCTGGGTCATCGCCTCGAGCTCGGCGCCCGTGAGCGCCCGGACCTCCTGCCCCGGGGGCACGATGCCGAGCTCGCGGGCGATGGCGACGGCCGTGCCGGCGTGGTCGCCCGTGATCATCTTCACGGCGATGCCCGCGCGGTGGCAGTCGGCGATGGCGGCGACGACCTCGGGGCGCGGCGGGTCGACGATCCCGACGAGCCCCAGGAACGTCAGGCCCGTGTCGACGTCCCCCAGCGCGAGGTGGGCCGTCCCGGGTGCGGCGGGCCGCTCGGCCGCGGCGAGCACGCGCAGCCCCTGCCCGCCGAGCTCGTCGATCGTGCGCTCCCAGTGCGCGCGGTCCAGCGGGACAGGGGCGCCGGTGGCGTCGCGCTGCGTCGTCGAGCGGTCCAGGAGCCGGTCCGGGGCGCCGACGACGTGCACGCGCAGCGCACCGTCGGGCAGGCGGTCCAGGGTGGCCGACAGCTTGTTGGCCGACTCGAACGGCACGTCCGCGACGCGGTGCACCGCGGAGGTGTCGACGTCGGCCTTGAGCGCGAGCGTGACCAGCGCGCCCTCGGTGGGCGGCCCGACGACGCCCCAGCGGCCCGCGTCGTCCGCGACGACCAGGGCGTCGTTGCAGATCGCGCCGGCACGCAGCAGCGCGTCGAGGTCGCCGTGGTCCGCGGGTGCGGCGGCGGACCCGTCGAGGGTCACGCCGCCGGTCGGCTCGTAGCCCAGGCCCTCGACGCCGTAGACGTGCTCGGCGGTGACGACGGTGCGGGCCGTCATCTCGTTCTTCGTCAGCGTGCCGGTCTTGTCCGAGCAGATGGTGGTGACCGACCCGAGCGCCTCGACCGACGGCAGCTTGCGGGTGATCGCGTGCTGCCGGGCCATCTGCTGCACGCCGAGCGCGAGCGTGATCGTCACGAGCGCAGGCAGGCCCTCCGGCACGGCGGCGACGGCGAACCCGATGGCCGCCGACAGCAGGTCCGGCAGCGCGAAGTCGTGCAGGACGCGCCCGACGACGAGCATCACGAACGCCATGACGAGGATCCCGCGCGAGAGCAGCGTGCCCAGGCGGCCGAGCTGCTGCTTCAACGGGGTGTCGAGGTGGTCGACGTCGGCGATGAGCGACTGGATCCGCCCGATCTCCGTCCGCGCACCCGTCGTCGTCACGACGCCCAGGCCGGTGCCCGCCGCGACGATCGTGCCGGAGAACAGCATGCTCGAGCGGTCCCCGACGCCCGCGTCGGCGCCGACGGCCTCGACGCCCTTGCTCGCGGGCACGGACTCGCCCGTCAGCGCGGACTCGTCGACCTGCAGGTTCGTCGAGGCCACGAGCCGGACGTCCGCGGGCACCTTGTCGCCCGGGCGCACCCGCACGACGTCGCCGGGCACGAGGGTCGCGGCGTCGAGGTCCGCCCACTGCCCGTCGCGCCGCGCGGTGGCCGTCAGCGACAGCATGGTGCGGATGCCGTCCAGCGCGCGCTCGGCCTGCCCCTCCTGCAGGAAGCCGACGAGCGCGTTCACCAGCGCGACGACGAGGATGACGGTGAAGTCGACCCAGTCGCCCAGGAACGCCTTGAGCACGGCCGCGGCCAGCAGGATGTAGATGAGCACGTCGTCGAAGTGCCCCAGGAAGCGCAGGACGACGTGCGGGCGCGGCGGTGTCGCCAGCCGGTTGGGCCCGACGGCCTCCAGCCGGACCGCGGCCTCGTCGGACGTCAGCCCGTCGGCGGTCGTGCCGAGGCGGTCGAGGACCGCGGTGGGGTCCTCGGCGTGGGGGCGGTCGTCGGTGAGGTCGGGAGCCGTGCTCGTCATGCGTCCCTCCGTGCGGGTGGCAGCGGGTGGCAGTGGCGTGGCGTCCTGGGCATCGTGGCACGCCGGTGGTCCGCGCGACACAGGGCCGCACCCCCACGAGCAGGGTGCGGCCCCGGTGCCGTCGCGTCAGACGTACATCGGCGTGAGCGCCTCGTACTCCTCGACGCCGCCGCCGCGCAGGACGACCTCGATGATCTGCCGCCCGAGCGGGTCCAGGTCGTCGGTGAGGAACTGCTCGAGCTCGGCGCGGAAGAAGTCCGTGAGGATCTTCGCTCCCGCGTCGTACGCCTCGATCCCGACCTGCGACTGGTACTCCGGCTGCAGCAGCGTCGGGCGGATCTGCTGCCCGTCCACCTTGACGTCCTTGGGCCGGTAGCCGAACAGGGAGCACCGCGCGGGCGTCAGCTGCTCCGGCTGGATGCGCCCGCCGCCGCGCCGCGCCAGGTACTCGCGCGTCAGCCACTCGGCGGAGAAGCCGACCTTGTACGCGCCGATGTGCTGGTTGGGCACGAGCACGTACCGGGTGCGGTCGTTCTCGACGATCTGACGCAGCAGCAGGTTCGCCGCGGCCACCTTGGTGCCCGTCGAGAACGGCCAGTACGACCCGACGCCCTCGGCGACCATGCCGCCGTGCCGCAGCGCCTTCTTGACGTCCCTGCTCTCACCGATCGACGGGTTCTTGTCCCCGCGCGGGGCGATCAGACGCCACACCCACGCCAGCGACGGCGGGATGAGGTGCATCATCCCCATGATCCCGTAGCTGGGGGCCTCCCGCGTGCACAGCGGCATGCGCACGCCGAACGTGCGGACGTCGACCTCCTTGGGCTCGTTGATGACGTTCTTGATGAACGACCGCGGGATGACGACGCGCGGGTTGGGGCATCGCTTGCCGTTCGAGTCGAGCGTGTGCTCCCACGGCAGCGCCGTCGCGTCGGGCACGCCGTCGATCGACAGGAACAGCAGGTGCTCCTGCGGCTGGATCACTGCCCGCTCGAACGCGGGGTCCTCGCCGTAGCTCGTCATGCCGTCGACGCGCACGAACCAGCCGGCCTCGGCGTCGGCGACGACGAGCCGGCCGTTGCCCTTCTGCACCGACGGGTGGCACAGCGTCATGTCGTCCGTCACGGGGGCCAGCGCGGAGGTCTCGCCGAGGGTGATGTGGTACGGCTCGTTGCGCACGACGTTGGTGCCGACGAGGATGCGCCCGTCGTCCTCGCGGCGGATCTCCTGGCACATCTCGGACTTGCCGCCGCCCGACGCACCCTCGTGCATGATCACGGTCTCGTTCTCGTACGGCGTCGTGACGCGGACGCTGGACGCGTGCGCGGTCAGCCAGCCCTCCTGCTCGCCGATGTCGAGCAGCACCGAGAAGACGCCCTTCTTGGCGCTCGGACCCGGGTACAGGTTGTAGGCCCACACCTCGTGCAGCTCCTGCGAGCGGTTGTGGACGACGACCTGGCGGCCCTCGAAGTGCGTGTGGCGGAACGGCGGCGCGACGTACAGGATCGAGCGCGGCGTGTACGGGCCGATCTCGTCGAACGTCACCCAGCCCTGCAGGTCGACCAGCGTGAGCGCGAAGAACGCGCTGTTCAGCGGGATGATCGCGAGCGACGGGTAGCCGAACTGCGGCCCGCCGGCCTTGAACGGCACCACGACGAGCTCCTGCGTGGCGAGCCACTCGAGGGTCTGCGTGCGCGTGGGGTCGAACTCCGCGTCGAAGATGTCGCGGTAGCGCGGCTTGTCGGTCGGCAGGTCGTCGGCGATGCGCATGCAGTCCGGGTCGCGCCGGCGCATGTAGTCCTCGGGGTAGTTCACGGCGACGCCGTTGCGGCACCGGGTCACGGTCGCCTCGGTGACGGGCGTCCCGTCCACGTCGTACGCGACGGTGAAGGTGGGTCCGCCGTCGGGGCCGAGCGCCAGCTGGTACAGCTCCTCGCGCGTCGCGGGGATCACCAGGCGCGGGCAGGCCTCGAGGGCGGTGCGCACCTCGGGTGCGAGGGACACGTCCGCCAGGGGACCGGTCACGGTGACGCTCATCGCAGCTCCTCGCCTCGGGGGACCGGGCGCGGTCAGCCGTCGAGGCGCCACCCGGCGAGCAGTCCGGGACGCGGCGCGGCCGGTCTGCTCTTTACCAGGAGATTACGACCGCCGGACGTCCCGCTGACGGGACTTTCGGACCTCCCCGCGCCTCAGCGGGGGCCGGCGGCCCCGCCCGACGGGGGGGTCGGGCTGGCCCCGGGGGGCGTGGGTCCGGGGCGCACGGGGGCGCCGGGGGCCGTGGCCGCGGGGTCGACGGGCGTCGCCCTCCGGGCCGCCCGGCGGCGCCACCACAGCACCCCGGCGCCGACCAGCGCGGCCAGGACGAGCCACGGCAGCAGCACGCCGACGACGACGAGCACGCCGCGGACGGTCGCCACGAAGGCGGTCCACCCGGTCTCCAGCCCGTCGAGGAACGTCGCCGGGCCCTCCTCGACGACGGGCTCCGGCGCGCGCTCCGGTGCGAAGACCTCGATGTCGACCGTGGACAGAGCGACCCGGTCCGCCAGCCGCGACCGCTGCGAGCGCAGGCGCTCCAGGTTCGCCTGCCGCTCGGTCAGTGCGCTCTCCGCCTCGATGATCTCGCTGTTCGTCGTCGCCCTGCCCAGCAGGTCCGCCATGCGTGCGACCGACAGCTCGGTGGCCGCGATGCGCGCGTCCAGGTCCTGCGCGGCGTTGGTGACGTCCTCCGTCGCGACCTGGAACTCCCGGACCTCGCCCAGCTCGCCGAGGTCGTCGGGGAGCGACGCCATCGCGCTCGACGGGACGCGCACCGTGAGCGTCGCGCTGCCCGGGTCGTCCTCGTCCGTGCCCGAGCGCTCGTACCGGGCGTCGACGCGCCCGTCGAGCCGCGCGACCAGCCGGACGACGTCCTGCGCCGTGGCGACCGGGTCCTCCGCGACCATGGTGACGCGCGCCGTCTGGACGACCTGCTGCGCCGTGGCCGCCGTCCCGTCCTCGGCAGCGTCGGCGACGTCGGACCCCTCGGCCGCGCCGTCGACCGCCCCGCCGAGGTCCTCGGCGGCGATGCCGGCGGGCTGGTCCGCGGCCTCGTCGGCCGACATGGAGCCGCTGTCGCCCGAGCTGCAGCCCGTCAGCGCGGCGAGCACGGCGAGGGTGGCCACGAGGGTGCGGGTGCGCGTCGTCATGGCCGCACGCTAGGGACCCCCCGCCCACCGCGGGCGGGATCGGCGTGATCGTGACCCGCTCGTCACCGGATCGCGTCCTCCCCGACGTCCGGCGCACCCGGATGGCCCAGCGGGGCAGCCCGACCACGGGGGAGGGGCGTGGCGTCCCGGTAGGCGACCGACGACCACAGGTGCGTCGTCGCGAAGGCGCGCCACGGCGCCCACGCACGGCCCGCGGTGGCGACGTCACGGGCGTGCGGCACGCCCAGCGCGCGTCGCAGCACCAGGTCGCCCGACGGGAAGGCGTCCCGGTCGCCCAGCGCGCGCAGCGCGACGACGTCCGCCGTCCACGGGCCGATGCCGGGGAGCGCGAGCAGCGCCGCCCGGACGTCGTCGACGGGCCCACCCGGCGCGAGGTCGAGCCCCTCGGCGCACGCCACGGCGAGCGCGTGCACGGCCCGCGCCCGGGCGTGCGGCACCCGCAGCACGGCCTGCAGCGCGACGGGGTCGACGGCCGCCACGTCCTGCGGGCGGGGGAAGGCGAGCAGGCCGGACGCGTGCGGACGACCGTGGGCCGCGGCGAGGCGGCCGCCGGTGGTGCGTCCGGCGTGCAGCGACACCTGCTGCGTGAGCACCGCCTGCACGGCGGCCTCGAAGCCGTCGGGGTGGCCGGGCACCCGCAGGTGGGGGCGCGCGGCGAGCAGGGGGCCGAGGACCGCGTCGGCCTGCAGCGCGTCGTGCACGGCGGCGAGGTCGTCGTCGAGGCCGAACCAGCGCGCGGCGAGCCGGTCGAGTGCCTCGGGGGAGGGCGGGTCGACCACCCCGACGCCGGACGCCGGGTCGGGCCGGACCTGCACGCCCTGGGTCGTGACGTGCGCCGTCACGGGGACCGGGCCCGTGCCGAGGTCGACGAGGCGGCGCACCGTGCCGGCCGCGACGTCGACGACCTCGACGCCGGGGACCGCGCGCGCCGCCAGGGACGCGAGGGCCGGGACGGGGTCGAGGTGGGCGCGCACCGCGTCACGGTAGCCCGGCGGTCCGACACCGTCGGCGGTCCACGGCAAAGGGCTGGTAGCGAACTGGTCGCATGTTCGAGATGCGCCGGTCACATCACAGTGACATGCTCGGGGGCAGTAGCCGATCGTGGCTGAGACGCGACCGGCCACCCGCGGGTCCGACCTCATGTCACGTCCGCACAGCACCAGGTCCGGCGAGAGCCGGACCGGCCCCTCGGGGCCACGGGAGCCTGCCACGCCTCGTGCCGGCGAGACGGCTCTTGCACCGGGTCCCGCCTCCACGTCCGGGGGCGGGACCGGTGCGTATCGGGTGCTACCCCGACGCCCGCGCGTACCGCGCCGCCAGACGGCCGCACGCCGCGACCAGCTCGTCGGGACCCTCGACGTCGAACGGCACGGCGAACATCCCCAGGACCGCCGCCAGCGCGTCCCACGACCACGCGCCCGTGACGATCCGGGCCCGGCCCGGTCCGACGGCCTCCACGAGCGCGTCGTGGCCCGCCCACCGGGCGACGTCCGCCGCGGGCATGTCGAGCACCGCCGTGCCGCGGCACGCGCCGACCGGCCGGGTGCCGAGGCGCCCGGCGACGAACGCCTCGACGTCACCGCCCGGCACCTTGCGCTCGGGCACCCGGGGACCGGTCGGTGTGCGCGGGGTCATGCGGTCGACGCGGAACGTCCGCCAGTCGTCGCGGTCCAGGTCGTACGCGACGAGGTACCACCGGCCGCCCCACGTCACCAGGTGGTGGGGCTCGGCGCGGCGCGGGGGGCGGAAGGCGGAGTCCCCCTCGCCGAGCAGCGGTCCGCTCCCGCCGGCGTAGTCGAAGCGCAGCACCTCCCGCGCCCGCACGGCGGTGCCGACGGCCAGGAGCACCTCCGGGTCGACCGTGACCCCGCCCTCGGTGCGCCGCACGACCGTGACGGCGAGCGCGTCCGACGCGGCACGCAGCCGCGTCGGCATGACCTGCCGCAGCGTCGTCAGCGCGCGGAGCGCCGCCTCGTCGACGCCGTCCACCCCGGTGCCGCCGGTCTGCAGCGCGAGCGAGAGCGCGACGACCTGCTCGTCGTCGAGCAGCAGCGGCGGCATCCGGCTGCCGGACGTCAGCCGGTACCCGCCGTCCGGGCCCTTCGTGGCGTGCACGGGGTACCCCAGGTCGCGCAGCCGGTCGACGTCGCGCCGCACCGTCCGCGCGCTCACGCCGAGCCGGCCGGCGAGCACGTCACCGGGCCAGTCGCGGCGGGACTGCAGCAGCGACAGGAGCGACAGCAGGCGGGACGACGGCGACGACATGCCTCCACTGTGGCACCGGTGGCGGACAGAAGCTGACCGCTACCACCTCCACGATGGTCCCGTCCCGCTCCGCAGCGCACCACCCAGGGGAGTCCCATGATCCGCACCCGAGGTCTGACGAAGGACTTCGTCGTCAGCCGCACCCAGACCGTGCACGCCGTGCGCGGCATCGACCTCGACGTCGCACCCGGCGAGCTCGTCGCGGTGCTCGGCCCCAACGGCGCCGGCAAGACCACGACGATGCGCATGCTCACCACCCTCGTCCGCCCCACCGCGGGGACCGCGACCGTCGCCGGCGTCGACGTGCTCACCGACCCCGCCGCGGTGCGCCGCCGCATCGGGTACGTCGGCCAGGGCAACGGCGCCGGGCGCTCGCAGCACGTGGTCGACGAGCTCGTCGTGCACGGGCGGGTCCACGGGCTGACCGCCCGGACGGCCCGCACCCGCGCGCACGACCTGCTCGACGCGCTCGACCTCGCCGGGCTCGCGCACCGCAAGGTCGAGAGCCTGTCCGGCGGGCAGCGCCGCCGCGTGGACGTCGCGCTCGGGCTCGTCCACGGCCCGCGCCTGCTGTTCCTCGACGAGCCGTCCACGGGCCTCGACCCGCACACGCGCGCGAACCTGTGGACCCACGTGCTGCGCCTGCGGGCCGAGCACGACATGACGATCGTCCTGACCACCCACTACCTCGACGAGGCGGACACGATGGCCGAGCGGGTCGTCGTCGTCGACCACGGCCGGATCATCGCCGACGACACCGCCGACGCCCTCAAGCGCGACCTCGCGGGCGACCGTCTGGTGCTGACGGTCGCCCGCACCGACGACGCCGGGGCGCTCGCGGGCCTCCTGGGTCGTGTCCCCGGGGCGCGCGAGGTCGAGGTCGACGGGACGCGCGTGACCGCACGCGTCGCCGACGCCCCGAGCGCCGCACCGCACGTCGTGCGCACCGCCGCCGCCGCCGGCCTGGACGTCACCGAGGTCCGCTCCGAGCGCCCGACGCTCGACGACGTCTTCCTGGCCCTCACCGGCCGCAGCCTGCGCGACGCGGGCGCGACCGCAGCACCCGACAGCTCCGACGACGAGGCGGCCGCAGCTGCCGGGAAGGACGCCGCATGACCGCCGCGACGCTCACCACCACCCCCACCGTCCCCACGACGGCCGACCCCCGCCGATCCTGGTGGTCCGACGTGGCCCTCGTGCTCGTCCGCGAGCTGCGGCCCGTGGTCCGCGAGCCGTTCTCGGTCGTGTTCGGGCTGATCCAGCCCCTGGTGTTCCTCGCGCTGTTCGGCCCGCTGCTCGTCGGGTCCGTCGGCGCGGGCCTGCCGAGCGCCGACGTCTGGCTGTGGTTCGTGCCCTCGGTGCTGGTCATGACGACGCTGTTCGGCACGTCGACGACCGGCTCCAACCTGCAGGAGGAGATGATCTCCGGCTCGTACGAGCGCATGCTCGTGACGCCGTTGTCCCGGTCGTCGCAGATCGTCGGACGCGCCCTGAAGGAGGTCGTCCCGCTGGTCGCGCAGGCGCTGCTCGTCGTGCTGGTCATGCTGCCGTTCGGGCTGCGGCCCGACCCGGTGGGCGTCGTGCTGGGCCTCGCGCTGCTCGCCGTGCTCGGCGTCGGCCTCGGCGCGTTCAGCTACGCGCTCGCGCTCGCGGTGCGGGACCAGCAGTGGATGTTCTGGGCCGTCCAGCAGACCGTGCTGTTCCCCCTGATGATCCTGTCCGGTCTGCTGCTGCCGCTGGAGGCCGGCCCGCGCTGGATGCAGGTCGCGTCCACCGTCAACCCGCTGCGGTGGGTCGTCGACGCCGAGCGCGCGCTCTTCGCCGGCGACCTGACCTCGTCGTCCGTCGTCTGGGGCGTCGCCGCGGCCGGGCTCACCGCGGTGGCGGGACTGGTCGTGGGGGTGCGCGCGATCCTGAGCTCGACGCGCTGAGCTCGACGCGCTGAGCGCCGTGGTTGCGCGCGGCCGGACCACCGGGCAGCGGTGGTCCGGCCACGCGGCGTCATGCCGGGGCCGGTCCGCGACGATCGCACGAAGAATCGCGACAATGGTGGCAAGTCGTCACTCACGTGTCTTTGGGGAAAGTGCGGTCGAAAGTCGGGCGGACGAGCACCGACAACCAATTCTGACGCCCGTCACAGCAGGTCAGGCCCGTGTCCCGCGATATGCGGACATGCGATGACATTGCCCGTCCGAACACGCCGATTCTCACCTCGGCATACGGGTGACGGAGTGTTCCCGGTCCGAATCCTCGGGGTTACCGTTTTTGTACGAGTTGCTGCAGCAGGGGAGAGCCTGGGAGTGACGAGTCGGTGGGCGCGCGCAGCGCACCCGCCGGTCCAGCACCGGACCCAGGGGAGCACCACATGTCCACGCCACTCGGCAGACGGACGCGTCGTCGCGTCGTCGCCACCCTCACCGCGCTCGCCACCCTCACCGCCACGGCCGCGACGGGCCTGATCACCGCCACAGGCGCGCAGGCCGCTGCCTCGTGCCGGGCGTCCTACACCGTCACGGCCCAGTGGCCCGGCGCCTTCATGGCGAACGTCGCCGTCACCAACACCGGTGACCCCGTGCGCTCGTGGACGCTCGCGTGGACCGCGGCGTCCGGCCAGCGCGTCGTCCGCGCCTACAACGGCGTCGCGGCGCAGGACGGCACCCGCGTCACCGTCGCCGGTACGCGGTACAACAGCGCGCTCGGCACCGGCCGGACCGCCGTCGTCTCGCTCAGCGGCACGTGGACCACCGCCAACCCCGCGCCGACGAGCATCACGTTCAACGGCACCACCTGCACGCTCGGCGCGACGGCGACCCCGACGCCGCCCGCGCCGACCACCCCGGCCCCCACCACCCCGGCTCCGACCACCCCCGCTCCGACCACCCCGGCCCCCACCACCCCGGCCCCCACCACCCCGGCGCCGACGCCCACCACCCCGGCGCCGACGGACCCGCTCCCGCCGCAGCCGCCGACCGCCCCGGGCTGGGGCAGCGCGCTCCCGCCGGCCGGCGCCACGCTCAGCCGTGCGTACCAGGCGCTGCAGTCCGCGTCGGCGTCGGGCTACCAGCCCCGGGCCGGCGAGTGCTCGGTCGAGGTGCACGCCCACTACTGGACCTACGGGCCCGACGGCACGGTGTACCCGACGTGGCACCCGGCACGTGACGCGAGCGGCTGCACGTTCGGCCACGAGCACGGCGACGACCCCCGCACGTCGGTCCTGCTCGCGCAGACCGGGTGGCCGGCGTTCGCCTACACCAGCGAGGTGCTGGCCCGCAGCACGGACGCCACCGGCCACCGGCACGAGGACCACGTCGGGCACAAGGTCTTCGCGGCCGACGACGTCGCGGTGATCCAGGGCGACACCGGGACCGCCGTCGACGCCCCGGCGGGCACGACGATCGCCACCTGCGACGTGCTGCTGAAGTTCCACCAGGGCACGCACTCGCCGGACGCGTTCACCAACAACCTGCACGAGCTGCTGTTCAACGCCGACTGCACGCAGGGCACGACGACCTCCCAGGTCCGCTACAGCGCCATGATCGCGCTGGGCCGCCCGGGCGGCTTCGGCAGCACCGACTGCCCCGGCCCGCTGGGCCGCTCGTTCACGCAGGTCGGGACCGCGACCCCGGCGACCTCCCCGTCGGACACGCGGTCGCTCGGTCGCCTCCTGACCGACGCGTCCTGCATCGACGCGATCGCGGGCGGTGCGGCGTTCGACTCGTTCAAGCTGCACGAGTTCTGGTTCTCCGACGTGCGGCTGTCCACGCCGCAGGTCACCTTCCAGCTCTCCCCGCTGTTCTACGTGCTCAACCCGAGCCGCTACCACGACGCGACCAGGCCGAGCCGCCTGGCCCGCACGGTCGACGTCTGCTACTCGGGCGTCGCGGGGGCGTTCTGCGACATGGCGCGCCGCACCACCCAGCGCACCGGTCAGCAGGTCGCGTGGGACGACGTCGCCTCGCCGTTCCGCGGGACCATCCGCCAGATGCGGCCCGGCACGTACTCCGTGCGCACGTCGGGCCCGACGACGCTCTACACCGACGCCCTGGGCGCCAACGCCTCGACCACGCCGTTCGCGGGCTCGATCGCGCAGCACTTCTCGGGCAGCACGTCGTCGTCGTTGTACGTCCGTGGCGCCACCCGCGACCACGGGTCGGACCCGTCGCACGCCGTGCACGCACCCAACTGACCGCTCGACCTCACGTCGGCGTCGCCGCGCGCGTCTACCCACCGGTGGACGCGCGCGGTGCGTGTCGGTGGGCGGCGGGAGGATGGGCACGTGGCGACGACGTACGCGGTGGTGCAGGCACCGTTCGGTGCGGTGACGGTCGGTGTGGCCGACGGCGCGGTGACGGACGTCCGGTTCCCGCTCGCCGACGGGTCGCCCGCGACCCGGGACCTCGGGGTGCGTGCCGACCCGGCGGACGATCCCGTCCTGAGCGAGGCGGTCCGGCAGCTCGAGTCGTACCTCGCCGGTGAGCGGCGCGACTTCGACCTGCCGCTGCGCTACCGCGGCAGCGCGTTCCGGCAGCGTGTGTGGGAGGGGCTGCGCACCGTCCCGTACGGCACGACGACGACGTACGGCGCGCTGGCGACGGTCCTCGGGTTCGACCCGCGCACCACCGCCCGCGCGGTCGGCGCGGCGAACGGCGCCAACCACCTGCCGATCGTCGTGCCCTGCCACCGGGTCATCGGCGCGGACGGCACGCTCATCGGCTTCTCGGGCGGCGTCGAGCGCAAGCGCGAGCTGCTGGCCCTGGAGGCGCGCGTCGCCTCCGGCGCGGGCACGCTGTTCTGACCGGTGACCACGACCGACGGGGAGGACCGACGATGACCGTCATGGTGGCGCTGCTGCGCGGCGTGAACGTGGGCGGTGCCACGAAGGTGCCGATGGTCGACCTGCGCCGCGTCGTCGCCGACGCCGGCTACGGCGACGTCCGGACGTACGTCAACAGCGGCAACGTGCTGCTGACGACGGACGCCACGGACACCGACGAGGTCGCCGCGACCCTGCGGGCAGCGTGCGCCGCCGCGTTCGCGGTCGGACCCGACGTGATCGTCCGCACGCGCGACGAGCTGCACGCCGTCGTCGCCGGCAACCCGTTCCTCGACCGCGACGACGACCCGACGCACCACCACGTCGTCTTCCTCCCCGGCAGGGAGACGGCCCGGCTCCCGGACGTCGACGTCACCCCTCCGGAGGACCTCGCCGCAGCGGGCCGCGAGGTGTACCTGTTCCTGCCGCACGGCATGGGCCGCAGCCCGCTGGCCGCGCGGCTCGCCCGGCAGCCGGGCCCGGTCGGCACGGCGCGCAACTGGCGCACCGTGACGACGCTGGCCCGGATGGCCGACGAGCCGGCCTGAGGCTCGCTCAGCCCTCGCCGCCCACCTCGCCGGACGGCGCGACGGGCAGCGCCTGCCCCGCGGCGAACGCCACCGCCGCGCGCGCCTTCGCCTCGGAGACGTCGACGTCCCAGAGGTCGGCCAGCGCGAGCGCGTCGTCCCAGACGTAGCCGGCGGCCCACAGCGCGGCGATCTGGTCCGCGGTCACGTCCGTCGTCATCGAGCCGGGCGCGACCGGCACCACGTCGCCGTCGAGCAGCATCTGCCCGGCACGCGCCTTCGTCTCCGTCGTGTCCGTGCCCCACAGCTCCGCGAGCGCGTTGATGTCCTCGGTCTCGAACCCCGCGCCCCAGAACGCCTCGTACTGCTCGCGGGTGTAGCCGTCCGGCATGGCGCTCCACTCGATCCCCACGGCCTGGACGACGTTCTCGACCGTGCGCGCCATCGGGGAGTACGGGTTCGCGGCCGCGGCTGCACCGGCGCCGCCGACGGCGAGCGTCGAGGTGACGATCCCCGCGGCGGCGATCCGCGCCCCACGGCTCGTCATGAGGCGCACGGGGGTGCGGTGGGCCGCCGCCCGGGACGCCAGCTGCGCCTCGAGGCGCGCGGCGACGACCGCAGGGTCGGGCTGCAGCGCGTCGCGGGTGCGCAGCGACCGGGCGATCCGCTCGACCATGAGGTCGGGGGGCGGCCCGGGGGGCGCGCCGTCGGTGGGTCGGTGGGTGCCGGCGTCGTCGCCGGGGGAGCCGGGGACGGCTCGCAGGTGCTCGTTCATCAGGACTCCGTGGTGAGGTCGGCGACCCGCAGCGTGGCGAGCGCGCGGGATGCGTGGGAGCGGACGGTGGCGGCGGAGGTGCCCAGCACCTGGGCGATCTCCAGGTCGGCGAGGCCCTCGTAGTAGCGCAGGACGAGGACGGTGCGTTGCCGCGGCGGGAGCGCCGCCAGGCGTTCCCACATGGCGTCGTCCTCGACGACGCGGTGGGCGTGGTCGCGCGTCGGGTCCGCGTGCGCCGCGAGCACCTCCTCCGTCGAGGGGTGCACGGTGCGCACGTGCCACCGGCGGCGCCACGACAGGTGCTCGTTGGTGACCATCCGGCGCAGGTACAGGTCGGGTCGGTCCATGAGGCTGATGCGGGTCCAGCGCACGTGGGCGCGCAGCAGGACCTCCTGCACCAGGTCGGCGGCGGTGTGGCCGTCGCCCGTCAGCACGGTCGCGTAGCGCAGCAGCCCGGGCAGGTGCGCGCGCACGACGTCGTCGAGGTGGTGCGTGGCACCGTCCTCGGCCGGCGACGGTCCGGTGACGGCGTGCAGGGGACGTACCACCGGGATCGCGGCGCTGTCCGGGCGCGACGTCTGGGTCCAGACGCTCATCGGGTGGCCTCCTGGCGGTCGGCGGCGAGCGCGGACAGCGCCGCCCGCGGGTCGTGGGCGGCGTCCGCACCCGGCAGGGGCAGCGGCCGCGGCTCCCGGCAGCGCAGCAGCAGCTGCTCGACGAGCCGGGCGCGGCGGACCACGTCGTGCCCGTCGATCGAGCCGGGCAGGATCCGCACCTCCACCGTGTCGCGCACGGGGCGCCGGGCGACGAGCTGCGTGAGGTTCACGTCGGCGTACTTCGTGAGCCCGATCGTGCGGGCGTCCTGCTGCAGGCGCGCCCAGCCCTCGGCCGTGCCGGCGTGGTCCCGCTCGACGAGGTCGAGGAGCGCGTCCGGCAGCGGGGCGAGCCGGCGGCAGGCCGGGTTGGTGCCCAGCGCCGCCCACAGCGGCTCGCGCCAGTGCGCGAACAGCCGGACGAGGTTGGCGAAGGGTGCGGGTGCCCGGTACGGGCCGCCGTCGACGTGCAGGTGCACGGCGGCCTCCTGCGGCACGGTGAACCCGAGGTCGCGTGCGGGGGCGAGCAGGGCCTCCAACGTGCGGACGTGCGCGTGCTCCAGCGGCGGCGTGACGATCTCGCACGGGCGCTCGCGGCCCGGCGGCAGGGGCATCGCCACAGCGATGCTCGCGCCCGCCGCGTCGTTGACGCGTGCGGCGCCGGGGAGCACGTCGACCGCGACCCCGAACAGGTCGGCGACGGGCCGCAGCACGTCCGCGAGGGACGCGTCGGGGTCGGCGTGCCGCTCGACGAGCCGCAGCAGGCGCGCGTCGTCGCACAGCACGCGGTACCACCCCCGGTGCCCGGGCAGGTCACGCCTGCCGGGCACCGGGGCGAGGTCCGCCTCGATGGTGACGTCGTCGACGAGCCGGGCGAGGGGACGCCCCTGCCCGTCGACGACGTCGAACGCGGGGGACAGGTGTCGGAAGACACCGACGCCCGGCACGGCCGACGGTTCGCTGTCGGTGTGGAAGGACCGTCGCACCCTGCCGCCGGAGCGGGCGGCGAGGACGTCCGCGAGCGCCTGCCGGTCGGACCCGACGGGTGCTAGCAGCTCGATCTCGACGCCGGTGCGCAGCGTCAGGCCGTCCGTGTCGATGGTCGTCTCCTCGCGGGCGCGGTGGTCCAGCATGCCGGACGCCATGGGCTCAGGACCCCGACGTGGCGGTGCCGCTCGGCTCGACGGGCAGCGTCTGCCCGTCGAGGAGCACCTGGCCGGCCCGTGCCTTGGTCTCGAAGTCGTCGGTGCTCCACAGCGCGGAGAGCTCCTGGACGTCCTCGAAGGTGTACCCGGCGGCCCACAGCGCGTCGATCGCGACGGACAACGGGTCGGAGCCGGCGTCGGGGTAGGTGGCGGGGGTGATCGGCAGGGTCTGCCCGTCGACGACCAGCTGCCCGGCGCGCGCCTTGGCCTCGGTCAGGTCGACGTCCCACAGCTCGGCGAGGTGCTGCGCGTCACCGTACGTGTACCCGGCGTCCCAGAACGCGGTGTACTGCTCGGGGGTGTAGCCCTCGGGCATGCCCTCCCACTCGATGCCGACGGTCTGCAGCGCGGAGACGACGCCCTGCGACACCGCGGACTGCGGTGCGACGGCCATCGCCCCGCCGGCGCAGGCGATCGAGAGCCCGGCAGCGACGGCGCCGACGACGACGAGGCGGCGGTGCCGCGGGCGGGTGGTGTGGGTGGGGTTCGCGTTCATGGTGCTACCTCCGGGTGGGGGGGGTGACGTTGCTTGCCCTCTGAAGACGCGGCTCACGCCCCGGATGTTGAGCCGCCACGCGAACTTTGTCCGATCTCCTGTCCCCACCACGCCGTCGGCCGCGCTCGCGGGTGGTCGGCGCGCGGATGCGGACCCGGGAGGGGGGTGCGACGGTGGCACGACGAGAGGCGGGACGAGCGGCGGGACGGTGGGACGGGTGCGGGCACGGACGTGGCGGGGACGCGAGCACGCGCGTCCTCTCGTCGAGGAGGCCGCGGTCGACCGCTCGCCTGCGGTCGCACCGGACCCCGCGGCATGATGCCGACGGCCGGGCGGGGGACCGCATGAGGGTCGTCGTCGTGGGCGGCAGCGGCAACGTGGGCACCGCGGTGCTGCGCCGCCTCGCGCAGGACAGCACGGTGACGTCGCTGGTCGCGGTCGCACGCCGCACGCCCAGGGACCGCCCCCCACCGCCGTACGACGCCGCGACGTGGGTGACGTGCGACATCGGCGCGCACGACGCGGACGTCGAGGTGATCGACGGGCTCGCGACGGCGTTCGCAGGCGCCGACGCCGTGGTGCACCTGGCGTGGGCCATCCAGCCGAGCCACGACCGGGCCCGGCTGCGCGCCACCAACGTGGTGGGCGCGCGCCGCGTCGTCCGGGCGGCGGCACGGGCCGGTGTCCCGCACCTCGTCGTGGCGTCCTCCGTCGGGGCGTACGCGCCGTCGCCGGGCGACCACCTGCGGGACGAGTCCTGGCCGGCGGACGGCATCCGATCGTCGTCGTACAGCGTCGACAAGGCGGCCGTCGAGACGCTGCTGGACCGCGCGGTCGCGCACACGTCGCTCGTCGTGGCCCGCCTGCGGCCCGCGCTGGTCTTCCAGCGGGACGCGGGCCACGAGCTGGCCCGCTACTTCCTGGGTCCGGCCGTGCCGGCGCGGCTGCTCGACGGCCACGCGCCCGTGCTGCCGTGGCCGCGCGGGCTGCGGCTGCAGGCGGTGCACGCCGACGACCTGGCCGACGCGTTCCGGGAGGCGGTCGTCCGCCAGGTGAGCGGGGCGTTCAACCTCGCCGGTCCCGGTGTCGTGCGCGGGCCCGACGTGGCGGCCCTGGTGGCCGGCGCGCGGCTCCGCGAGGTGCCCCCCGGCGTCGCCCGTGCGGCGCTGTCCGCCGCGTGGCACGCACGGATCGTGCCCGTGGGGCCGGGGTGGCTCGACATGGCGATGGCCGCGCCGCTGCTCGACACCACCCGCGCCGAGCGCGAGCTCGACTGGCGTCCCGCGCGCACGGGCGTCGCGGCGCTGCACGAGGCCGTCCAGGGCATCGCGGACGGTGCGGGCACCGCGAGCCCCCCGTTGCGGCCCCGGCGCCGATGAGCCCGGAACAGGTGCGCGCCGGCCCGGATCACGGCACGCTGTCGGCCATGACGTCCCCCGATCCCGCCGAGGTCAGCACCGACCCCGACCGTCACGTGCTGGGCGATCGCGACGCGCCCGTCACGATCGTCGAGTACGGCGACCTGGAGTGCCCGTACTGCCGCGACGCGGCGCCCGTGCTGCGGCGCCTCGTCGAGGAGTCCGACGGGCGTGTGCGCCTCGTGTGGCGGCACTTCCCGCTCTTCCAGGTCCACCCGCACGCGCTCGCGGCGGCGCTCGCTGCGGAGGCGGCGAGCGCGCACGGCCTGTTCTGGCCGATGCAGGAGCTGCTGTTCGCGCACCAGGGAGACCTCACGGACGCCGACCTCGCGGGGTACGCGCGTGAGCTGGGGCTCGACCCCGACCAGGTCGCCGGTGCGGCGGCCGACCGCTACGCACGCGGCGTGCAGGCGGACTACGAGGGCGGCATCGAGCTGGACGTGCCGGGCACGCCGACCCTCCTGATCGACGGCGTGCCGTACCGCGGCCGCGTCGAGCTCGAGGCGCTGCGCGCGGTCGTCGACGCGGTGTGACCGGCGTCGCGCGGACCCCGCGCGACGTGCGCGTGCACGGTGCGCCACGATGGGCCGGTGACCGACGCGACGCCTGACGTGCCCGCCCGCCCGACGCCGCCGGTCCCGCGCACGGCGCTGGTGACCGGCGCCGGACGCGGCATCGGCCGCGAGCTGGCCCTGGCCCTGGCACGCGAGGGCTACGCGCTCGGGCTGGTCGGCCGGACCGCGGGGCGCCTCGACGAGGTCGCCGCCGAGGTGAGGGCGCTGGGTGCGCCCGCGACCGTCGCGGCGGCCGACCTGGTCGACGCGGGTGCGGTGGCCGACGCGGTACGCCGTGTCGAGGCCGACCTGGCGGAGCACGGCGGGATCGGGCTGCTCGTCAACAACGCGGGCGTCATCGAGCGTGCCGAGGTGCCGTTCGCGGCCGACGACGTCGAGGACGTGTGGCGGGTCGTCGAGACGAACGTGCGCGGTCCGCTGCTCGTCACGCACGCCGTGCTGCCGGGCATGCTCGCGCGCGGCGGCGGGCGCGTCCTCAACGTCAACTCCGGGTCGGGGCACCGCGCGCTGACGACGTACACGGGCTACGCGATCAGCAAGGGCGCCCTCGCGCGGTTCACCACCCAGCTCCACCGCCAGTACGCCGCCGCGGGCCTGCGGGTGCTCGACCTGGCGCCCGGCGTCGTCGCGACCGACATGACCGCCGCGATGCCCGCGCACGCCGACCGCACCGAGTGGACGTCGCCGCGGGACGTCGCGGCGCTGGTCCTCGGTTTCGCGTCCGGGGACCTGGACGACCTGTCGGGCCGGTTCGTGCGTGCCGGGGTCGACACGGTCGAGTCGCTGCGGTCGCGCGCGGCGCAGATCGTCGCGACCGACGCCCGGACGCTGCGGCTCGCGACGTGGGGAGCCGACGACCCGGTGGTGTGAGGTCCGGCGGTGTGAGGTCCCGGTGCGCGACGGCCCGGTGGTGCGACGGCCCGCGTCAGCCGGCCGTGCGCCACGGCAGCGGCGGCAGCGTCGGGGGCAGGCTCGGCGGCGTGCACAGCGGCAGCCGCTCGCCCAGCCAGCGCAGCAGCAGCGACCCCGCGACGGCGGCGACGAGCGACCCGGCGAGCACGCCGATCTTGGCGCGCTCCAGCAGCACCGGGTCGTCGAACGCGAGCTGGGCGATGAACAGCGAGATCGTGAACCCGATGCCCGCGAGCACGGCACCGCCCATGAGGTGACCCCAGCGCACCCGGCCGGGCAGGTCCCCCAGCCCCAGGCGCAGCGCGAGCGTCGCGGCGCCGGTGACGCCGATCGCGTTGCCGAGGACGAGCGCGACCGCGATGCCGACGGTCAGCCGGGACGAGAACGCGTCGGCGAGCGTCGCGGGGTCGAGCCGCACGCCCGCGTTGGCGAGCCCGAAGAGCGGCACGACGACGAACGCGCTCCACGGGTGCAGCACGCGCTGCAGCCGGTCGCCCGTGGGCACGGCGGCGCGCCCGGCGACCTCGGCGGCGTGCTCGTGGGCGGCGCCGCCCTCGGACAGGAAGCGGCGGGCGTGCACCGCGACCGCGTCACGGCGCCGGTCGTGCGGCATGGTCGTCGGCACGAGCAGGCCGACGAGCACGCCCGCGATCGTCGCGTGCACCCCGGACGCGAGCACGGCGACCCACAGGGCGAGCCCGACGGCGACGTACGGGGCCAGGCGCCACACACCTCGCACCCGCAGTGCCAGCAGCACCGCGACGAGCGCCGCGGCCAGGGCGAGGGCGCGCAGGTCGACGCCGTCGGTGTAGAAGATCGCCATGGCGATGATGGCGCCGATGTCGTCGACGATCGCGAGGGTCAGCAGGAACATGCGCAGCCGGTCGGGGCAGCGCGGGCCGAACAGCGCGAGGACGCCGACGAGGAAGGCCGTGTCGGTCGACATCACGACGCCCCAGCCGTGCACGGCCTCGGTGCCGGCGTTGAACGCGACGAAGATCAGCACGGGCACCAGGAGCCCGCCGACCGCACCGAGCGCGGGGACGGCGACGGCGCGCGGGTCACGCAGCTCGCCGCGGGTCGCCTCACGGTTGATCTCGAGCCCGACGACCGCGAAGAACACGGCCATCGCGAAGTCGTTGACCCAGTGCTGCAGGTCCAGCTCGATGCCCACGTCGCCGACGAACATCCCGGCGGGCGTGTGCCACAGCGCCGTGTAGGCGTCGCGCCACGGCGAGTTGGCCCACACGAGTGCCGTGAGCGTCGCGACGAGCAGGACGACGGCGCTGCCCGCCTCGGTGGCGAGGAACGTGCGGACCGCGGGTGCGAGCGTCGTCACCCGCAGGTCACGGCCGTGCAGCATCCGCTCCCGCAGGGTCGGCCGGCCGGTGCCGCCGCTCAGCGTCGTCCCCGGGCGAGCGGGTCCGGACCGGGGGTCCGCGGCACGGTGCGCGCCACGGTCACAGTGCCGGGGAGGACACGTCGGCGGGGACGTGCGCGCCGTGCCCGGCGTCGCGCAGCGCGGAGCGCAGGCGCTCCGCCGCGGCGTCGAGGTCGGCGGGCGGGACGTCGTGGCGGGCGTGGGCGAACGTGAGGCTCGACTCGTCCCAGGCCGGCAGCACGTGCAGGTGGAGGTGGGGGACCTCGAAGCCGGCGACGAGCAGCGCCGCGCGCGGCGCTCCCCACGCGGCCTGCTGGGCGCGCCCGACGCTGCGGGCGACGGACACGAGGTGCGCCAGCAGGTCGTCGGGGGCGTCGGTGAGCTGCTCGACCTCGGCACGGGGGACGACGAGCGCGTGACCGTCGGTGATGGGGGCGATGGTGAGCAGGACGACCGCGAGGTCGTCGGCCCAGACGAAGCGGCCGGGGATCCCGCCGTCGATGATGCGCGTGAACAGCGTCGGCATGGCCACACGCTAGCGCGTCGTGGTTCACAGGATGTCCGAAACGTTTACGCACCGGACGGGCCTTGTCCTATCCGCGACCACCGCCTAGGAATCGCATGTGCGTCTGCGACCCGTCCCCCCGTCCCCCCGTCCGCTGCTCCCGCGCGCCCCGCGCGCCCGGGCCACCGCCGTGAGCCTCCTCGCGCTCGGGCTGCTCGCCGCGTGCTCGACCGGCACCGAGCCGTCGCCCTCCGCGCCGCCCACCGCGGAGCAGACCGAGGCGCCCGGCCCCACGATGCTCGAGAGCGCCCCCGTCGAGATGGCCTCGGCGCCCCCGCCCGCGTGCCTCACCGAGGGTGTGGCCTACGCCCAGGTCGGCGAGGCCGCCGCCGCGACGAACGTCGCGTGGGCCGGAGCGGGCGAGCGTGGCGTGCTCTTCGCCCCGCAGGTCGGCGGCGACGTGTGCCAGTGGGCCGCCGAGGTCGTCCGCCTCGCCGGCGCCGGGTACCTCGTCGCGACCTACGACTGGGGCGCGTCCGGCGAGGTCGGCTTCCAGGCCGCGCTCGACGTGCTCCACGCGACCGGTGCCAAGGACGTCGCGTTCGTCGGCGCGTCGGCCGGCGGGACGCTCGCCGCCGGCCTGGCCGACGACCTCGGTGCCGTCGCCGTCGTCGCGCTCAGCCCGCCGGCGCAGTACGGGGAGGTCGACGCCCGCGCCGAGACGAGCCAGTTCACCGGGCCGCTGCAGGTCTTCTCCTCGACCGACGACCCGCAGGTGCCGGCTGCCGACAGCGCGCTGGTCGTGCGCAACGACAAGACCTCGATCGTCATCCAGGTCTCGGGCACCGCCCACGGGGTCGAGTTCATGGCGGCCGACGGCGTCCACGCCGACCACGTGCGGACGACGATCGACGAGGCGCTGACGCAGGGCTTCACACCCGCCGCGGGCTGAGGGAGACCGTTCCGCCCCGCCCGACCGACGGCCGCGCCCCCTGCGGGGTGCGGCCGTCGTCGTCTCAGAGGTAGCGCAGCGGGTCGAACTCCTCCAGCGGGATGATCCGCAGGCGCGGCAGCTGCACGTTGAACGCCGCGACGTCCGTCTCGAGGTCGAAGGTCTGCAGGCCGCGCGCGGTCAGGCCGGCCAGCGACTGGCTCGTGAACTCCCGGAAAGCCAGCAGACCGACCCGGCGGCCGCCGTCGACCAGCGTCGCGACCTCGGGCGCGAAGTCGCCGTCGTGGCTCGCCAGCAGCACGTCGCCCTCGCGGCCCGCGATCGCGTCGAGCGTGCGCTTGATGCCGATGTCGACGACCTTCTCGTACGTCTCGCCCGACAGCGGGATCGGCACGAAGCCGATCGCGGTGAGCGCCTGCACGAACGACATCGGCAGCGTGCCGTTCGACGCGTTGAGGAAGAACAGCGCCTTCACCGGCTGCTGCCACGTCTGCTGGGCGAAGCTCAGGACGCGCTCCCAGCGCGGCCGTTGCTCCGGCGTGGGTCGTCCGCCCAGGATCGAGGAGCCGAGCGTGGCGTCGATGTTCTCGCCGTCCACCAGGAGGTACGTCGTGCCCGTCTCGGTCATCGCCCCAGGGTAGACGTGACCGAGGGCCCGGTGGCACGTGCCACCGGACCCTCCGCCAGGACGCCGCGGGGCGCGGCCCCCGCGACGCCCCGCTCATGCCCCGCGCGGGCCGCCGTGCAGGTGGCGCCGCCCAGGGTGACGGTGCTCGGCGCGGCGAGGAGCGGCCACCGGACGCCGGTCGCGGTGGTCCGTGATGACATGATCTCCCCGACGTCGAGGTGCGACGGTGACGAGGATGCGGCGACCGGCGGGGGCCGCGCAAGGGGTGAACCGTTGATGGTCGAGGACGACACCGGACCCGGGCCCGTCGCCGCCGGACACGCCGTGCGGGCCTCCGTCGACGCGTGGGAGGCGCTGTTCCGCGCGCAGGTCACGCTCGTGCGCAGGTTCGCCCGCGACGACGTCTGGGGCGGCACGAGCATGCGCGAGTACGACGTGCTCTACACCCTGTCCCGCGCGCCGCAGCACGCCCTGCGGCTGCGCGAGCTCGCCGGGTCGAGCCTGCTGACGCAGCCCAGCCTGTCCCGCCTCGTCGACCGCCTCGAGGCCGACGGGCTGGTGCGTCGCGGACCGGTCGAGGGCGACCGCCGCGGCCGGGCCGTGCACCTGACCGACCTCGGCGCGTCCCGCCAGCGCGAGATCGGCCGACGGCACGCGCACTCGATCGACGCCCTCGTGGGCGGCGCGCTCGACCCCGACGAGCTCGCCACGCTGGAGCACCTGTGCACCAAGCTGCGCCTCGCCCAGCAGGACCTGCCGGCACCAGGCAGGACGACCGACGACGACGAGCCGCCTGGCAGCTGACCCGGCGGGGACCTCGGGCCCAGGAGATCCGCCGACCCCTCGGCGACGATGGGGGAGCGACGGGCACCGGGCCCGGGCGACGGACGGCGAAGGAGCGACGATGCGCATCCTCCTGGCGGTGGCGTCGCGCCACCAGGGCACCTGGGAGATCGGTGAGGTGGCGGCGGCCCGGTTGCGCGGCCGCGGGCACGAGGTGGACCTCCGCGCCCCCGAGGAGGTCGCAGGCGTGACGGGCTACGGCGCGGTCCTCCTGGGTTCCGCGGTGTACACCGCCCACTGGCTGCCCGCTGCGCGCGACCTCGCCGACCGGTGCGCCGACGACCTGCGCGGGCGGCTCGTGTGGACGTTCTCGTCCGGCCTCGCCACGCAGCCCGCCAACTCGGCCAACTCGCCCCTGGAGGTCGCGGCGCTGTGCGACCGCGTCGGCGCGCGGGGGCACCGCAGCTTCCGCGGCCGCCTCGACCGCTCGGTGCTCTCGTTCACCGAGCGCGCCATCATCGCCGGCGGTCGGGCGCGCGAGGGGGACCACCGCGACATGGGGGCCGTCGCGGCCTGGGCCGACGAGATCGCCGACGCGCTCGACTCCCTGCCCGCCACGGTGCCGCTGGCGGCGCACCGCCCCTGACGACTCCTGGGGTGCTCAGGGGGCCGAGGGTGGGCTCAGGAGACGCGCAGCGTCCGCTCGCGCTGGCGACGCAGCCCTCGCAGCTCGGCGGACACCGCGACCATCGTGGGGCGCTGCGCGGGGTCGGACGCCGTCATCGCGCGCAGCAGCACCGCGAAGTCGCGGTCGACGTCGTCGGCGATCTGCGGGCCGTGCAGCAGGCGGGCGAGGGAAGCCGTCAGCGGGTCGCCCGGGTACGCGCGCCGGGCCGTGAGGCACTCGAGCAGCACGAGACCGAGGGAGTACACGTCGCTCGAGGGCCCGGCCGACGCACCCAGCGCCTGCTCGGGGCTCTGGTACCCGGCTGTCGCGCGGTCGTCCGGGCGGGCTGCCTGCAGCGACGCCTCGGAGGCAGCGATGCCGAAGTCCGCGAGGACGACCGGCAGGGTCGGGGCGTCACGGCGGCCCGACGTCGGCGTCGTGTCCGCGACCAGCACGTTCGACGGCTTGACGTCGCGGTGCACGACACCTGCGCGGTGGGCGTGCGCCAGACCCTGCGCGAGCTGGTGCCCGACGTCGGCGGTCGTCACGGCGTCCAGGGGTCCGTCGGCGACGAGGTCGCGCAGGGTGCGCCCCTCCACGAGCTCCATGACGAGGAACGCGACGGGACCCGTGCCGGGCATGACGTCGGCGCCGACGTCGAGCAGCGCCACCAGGGACGGGTGGGACAGGTCGGCCAGCACGCGGGCCTCCTGGGCGTAGCGCCGCACCTGGGCGGCGTCCGCACCGGTGAGCCGGAACAGCTTGACGGCGACGGGCCGGTCGAGCCGCGTGTCGACGGCCCGCAGGACCTCGGCCGAGCCGCCCTCGCCCAACCGTTCGCCGAGCACGTAGCGGTGCGCCAGCTCAGGCGCCGCGTGCCGACCGGCACGTGTCACGGCTCGCTCATCGATCGGGCTCCGGTTCCTGGGACTCCGGCGCGCAGGTGTCGCGCCAGGACGACGGTAGAGCGGCGCCGGGCCGCACGCACCCGGAGGCACCCGTCCGGGTGACGGCACGCGCACCGGAACGGTCACGCCGATCCCGACGAGGTGACACGGTGTCGTGACAACGTCACGCCGCCCGGCGCCACCGCCGACGGGCGGCCGGCGGGCTCGATGGGATGATCGGACGGTGCTTCCCGTGACGACGCCCTCGACGCCCCCCGCCACCGACCGGACGGCCGTCCCCCTGGCCGGAGCGGCCGGGCTGGACCCGTACGACGCCGTCCTGCTGTTCTCCTTCGGCGGGCCGAACGGCCCCGACGACGTGCTGCCGTTCCTGCGCAACGTGACCGCGGGCAAGAACATCCCGGACGCGCGCCTCGCCGAGGTCGCCGAGCACTACCACCACTTCGGTGGCCGCAGCCCCATCAACGAGCAGAACCTCGCGCTGCGCGCCGCGGTGCAGGCCGAGCTGAGCAGCCGGGGGCTCGACGTCCCCGTCGTGTGGGGCAACCGCAACTGGGAGCCGTACACGCGCGACGCGCTGGCCGAGGCGTACGCCGCCGGCGCCCGCCGGGCCGTGGCCCTGGTCACCTCCGCGTACTCGTCCTACTCGGGCTGCCGGCAGTACCGCGAGAACCTCTGGACCGCGCTGGGCGACCTCGCCGGCCAGGTCGGTGCCCCCGAGGGGTCGCACCCGCTCGTCGTCGACAAGGTGCGCTCCTACTTCAACCACCCGGGCTTCGTGCGCGCGAACGTCGACGCCGTCGTCGAGGCCTACGCGGGTGTCGCGGCCGACGCCGCCTGGCCGCGGCTCGTGTTCGTGACGCACTCGATCCCGGACACGATGGAGGAGGCGTCGGTCGTCGCCGGCGCGTCGTACCGCGAGCAGCACCTCGACGTCGCACGCACCGTCGCCGCGGCGGCGTCGCAGCGACTCGGCCGGACGGTCGAGTGGGACCTGGCGTTCTGCTCGCGCTCCGGCCCGCCCAGCCAGCCGTGGCTCGAGCCCGACGTCAACGACCACCTCGCCGTCCTCGCCGCGGCGGGCACGACGTCGGTCGTGCTGTCGCCGGTCGGCTTCGTCTCCGACCACATGGAGGTGGCGTTCGACCTGGACACCGAGGCGCTGGAGACGGCGCAGGAGCTGGGCATGACCGCCGTGCGCGCGGACTCGGTCGGCGTGCGGGACGCGTTCGTCAGCGGCCTGGTCGACCTGCTGCTGGAGCGCGCCGCGATCGCCCGCGCCGACGACGCCGGCCTGCCGCGACCTGCCCAGGCGACCACGGGGGAGCTGCCGGCGTTCCGTTCGGTGTGCGCCCCCGGCTGCTGCCGCATGCGCGCCGGTGAGGACTCCGGGCGCCTGGCCGCGTGCTCGACGGACCCCGCCTCGTGACCGTGCCGACCCCGCACCTGCCCACCCCAGCCGACGGAGCCCCCGTGACCACGCCACCGACCGCCCCCGATGCAGCCGCGCTCAACGCCACCATCCGCTACACGATGTGGTCCGTCTTCGCCGTCGACGGCCCCGTGCCGGCCGACGCCGACGCGCGCGCCGCGGTCGTCGCCGACGCGGAGCGCGCGGTCGGGTCCGACGACGGGCTCGTCGTGCGCGGCTGGTACGACGTCGCCGGCCTGCGCGCCGACGCGGACCTCATGGTGTGGTGGCACGCGGAGACGGTCGAGCAGGTGCAGGGCGCCTACCACCGGCTGCGGGCCAGCGCCCTGGGCGCGCACCTGACCCCCGTGTGGTCGGTCGTCGGGCTGCACCGGCCGGCCGAGTTCAACCGGGCGCACGTGCCGGCGTTCATGGCGGGGGAGCCCGCGGGCGACTACCTGTGCCTCTACCCCTTCGTCCGGTCCTACGAGTGGTACGTCCTGCCCGACGAGGACCGTCGCCGCATGCTGCACGAGCACGGTGCGGCGGCGCGGGACTACGCCGACGTGCGCGCCAACACGGTGTCGTCGTTCGCGCTCGGCGACTACGAGTGGCTCCTGGCGTTCGAGGCCGGCGAGCTGCACCGCATCGTCGACCTCATGCGCGACCTGCGCGCCACGCAGGCCCGGCTGCACGTGCGCGAGGAGGTCCCGTTCTACACGGGCCCGCGCGTCGAGCTGGCCGACTGGGTGCAGCGGCTGCCGCGCGCCTGACGCACCTGTCGCCCGCGCCGTCACGGGGGTGCCATCATCGAGCATGCGCGACGACGGGCACGACGAGCCGACCACCGCCGACCCCACGGGTGCCGTCCCGGACGCCCCGTGGCTGCACGGGACGTGGCGGGTGGTGCGCGTCGACGGCACCGACCTCGCCGACGGGCTGCAGGGACCGCCGTGGCTGACCTTCGACGGTGACGGCATGGTGTTCGGCTACGCCGGCGTCAACCGGGTCCGCGGCACCTGGCGCCTCGAGGGGTCGACGCTGTCGTTCGGTCCGGTGGTCGCGACGCTCATGGCCGGCCCGCCGGAGGCGACGACGACCGAGCGCGCGGTGCTGGGGCTGCTGCAGGACGGCGGGGTCGTGGCGTCGCAGGACGGCACGTTGACCCTGCGCACGCCGGGTGGTCGAGCGGCCGAGCTGGTGCGGGCGCCCGCCTCCGGTGATGCGGCCCCGGTCGACGCGGGCCCCCACGCGCTGCACTGACGAGGGTCGTGCCGGCGGCGTGCGCCCTCAGGGGTACAGGCCGCGGATCAGGTGCGCCTCCGCCACGCGCCGGACGCCGATCGTCATCGCCGCCTCACGCAGCGTCACCGACTCCGCCCGCGCCAGGCCGGCGACGGCCTCGTGGCTCGCCAGCATCCGCCGCTCGAGACGCTCCTCGATCTCCTGCTCGGTCCACCAGTACGCCTGGTTCGCCTGCACCCACTCGAAGTAGCTGACGACCACGCCGCCGGCGTTGGCCAGGACGTCGGGGACCACGACGACGCCGCGCTCCGCGAGGATGCGGTCACCCTCGCTCGTGGTCGGACCGTTGGCGCCCTCGACGACCCACCGCGCCTTGACGCGTCCCGCGGTCTCGCCGTCGAGGACCCCCTCGACGGCCGCGGGCACCAGCAGGTCGACGTCGAGCGCCAGCAGGTCCGCGTTGCTGACCGGGTCGGCGTCCGCGAACCCCGCGACCTCGCCGGTGCGGGCGACGTGCTCGAGCAGGGCCGGCACGTCGAGGCCGTCGTCCCGCCGCACGCCGCCGTGCTCGTCGCTGACCGCCACGACGCGGGTGCCGGCGTCGTGCAGCAGCCGCGCCGCGTGCGACCCGACCTTGCCGAAGCCCTGCACGGCCGCGCTGACCTCGGCCAGCTCGACACCCTCGGCGCGCAGCGTGGCGCGCGCCGTGTGCACGACGCCCTGCGACGTCGCCGTGGGACGGCCCAGCGACCCGCCGACCGCCAGCGGCTTGCCGGTCGTGACCGCGGGGATCGTGAACCCGCGGTTGACCGAGTAGGTGTCCATGACCCAGGCCATCGTCTGCTCGTTCGTGCCGATGTCGGGCGCCATGATGTCCCGCTCGGGCCCGATCATCGGCATGATCTCGCTGGTGTAGCGGCGCGTCACGCGTTCGAGCTCGGCCGCCGAGTGCGTGTGCGGGTCGATCGTCACCCCGCCCTTCGCGCCGCCGTACGGCACGTCGACGACCGCGCACTTCCAGGTCATCCACATCGCCAGGGCGCGGACCTCGTCGATGTCGACGCCGGGGGCGTAGCGCAGCCCGCCCTTGCCAGGACCGCGGGAGATGTTGTGCTGCACGCGGTACCCGGTGAACACCTGGACGCGCCCGTCGTCGCGGCGCAGCGGGACGGCGACCCGCAGCTCGCGCCGCGGGGTCGCGAGCACCTCGTGCAGGCCGGCGTCGTAGCCGAGGATCTCGACCGCGCGCGACAGCTGTTGCTGCGCGGTGGCGAGCGGCGCCGACGACGCGTCGACGTGGCTGGTCGTGCCGGCGGTGGTCGGGGGGGAAGGGTGGTCGCCCATGACCTCACCCTGGCACGGCAGACGCCGCGCCACCCGTCAGCAGTACCGGATGTCGGTGACCCATCGGGTGATGCTGCCGCCCAGGTGCCGGCTGTGACGCGCGGGCACGAGCACGCACATGCCGAGGCCGCCGTCGGAGTACACGGGCGCGACGAACAGGTCGCTGTCGCGGCAGTTGATGACGCGTGCGGACCACGGGGAGGGGAATGACAGGTAGGAGGAGGACAGGTAGGAGCACCACGCGTCCTCGTCCTCGATCGTGGCCTGCGGTCGGGTGCCGCCGCCGGGGAGCGTCCCGGTGCCGTCCGTGTCCTGCAGGACCGTCGGTCCCGCCGGGGTCTGGTCGTCGATCGCCGCGGCGGCGGGCAGCGCGGTCGCGACCGTGACGACGACGGCCAGCAAGGCGCCCACCCGGCGGCGGGTACGCCGACGACGGGCGGTGCGGGAGCGCTCGTGGCGGCTCAGCGGCGCAGCGGCGTGCTCGGTGATGGTGCTGCGACGCATGGGGGCTCCTCTCGGGGCACCGCCCGGACGAGGCGGGGGCGCCGCACGTCGTTGTGCGGCGCCCGCGACCACCTTGGCGTGACCGGACGCGGCGTGTCAAGGCGCGTCAGCACTCGGTCACCGTGCGTTCTTCCGTCGGTCAGACGTCGAAGCCGGGGGTCACGCGGAGGCGCGAATCACCAGCTCGGGCGCGAAGATCAGCGGCTCGCTGTTGGGTGCGCCGTGCAGCTGGCCGAGCAGCCGGGCGCCGGCGGCGCGGGCCATCGCGACGACCGGCTGGATGACGCTCGTCAGCGGGGGCGTGGTCGACGCCGCGACCCCGAGGTTGTCGTAGCCGACGATCGCGACGTCACCCGGGACGTCGCGGCCCAGCTCGGCGAGGACGCCGAGCGCGCCCGTGGCCATGAGGTCGGAGGCGATGAAGATGCCGTCGACGTCCGGGAACCGCGTGATCAGGTCCCGCGCGGCGTGGGCGCCGGAGGTGATCGTGAAGTCGCCGTGCACGACCGCCGACTGGTCCAGCCCGGAGGCCTCCATCGCCAGCCGCCACCCGGCGAGCCGGTCGATGCCCGCCGACATGTCCTGCGGCCCGGCGATCGTCGCGACGCGCCGGCAGCCGCGGTCGATGAGGTGCTGGGTGGCGATGCGCCCGCCCTCGGTGTTGTCGGTGTCGACGTACTGGACGTCCTGGTCCGGTGCGGACAACGGCCGACCCACGAAGACGTTGGGCACGCGGGACGCGAGCAGCGCCCGGTCGAGCTCGTCGTCGCGGTGGTGCGAGACGACGATCGCCCCGTCGACGTGACCGTTGCGCAGGTAGCGGATCGTCCGCTCGCTCTCACCGGGGCGCGCGATCACGAGCACGACCTGGATGTCGGAGTCGGCCAACGACGTGCTGAGCCCGTTCAGCGTGCCGGCGAAGAACGGGTCGGACAGGACCCGCTCGTCCGGCTCGGGCACGACGAGGGCGATCGAGTCGGTGCGGCGTGTGACGAGGGAGCGTGCGGCGCGGTTCGGGGTGTACCCGAGATCGGCGACGGCGGCCTCGACGGCGGACAGGGCCTCGGGGGAGACGCGCAGACCCCCGTTGATCGCGCGGGAGGCCGTCGAACGCGACACCCCGGCGCGCTCGGCCACCTGTTCGAGCGTGGGTGCGGCGGGGCGCAGCAGGTCAGCACGCGTGGAGAAGTTCTCGACCACCGTTGGTCATCCCCTCTGAGGCTGCACCAGGGCAGCGTGGACGTTCTCCTGGCCATGGTCCGGGTGCCGCACGACGCGAGGCTACCTCTGGACCTGCTCCGTCCCTGGTCGGGCGGCCGGGTGTCGGCCGCCCGACCAGGGCACGTCGAGCGGGATCAGCCCTTGACGGCGCCGGCCATGATGCCGGCGACGAGCTGCCGACCCGCGACCACGAAGAGCACCAGCAGCGGGATGGCGGACAGCACCACGCCCGCCATGATCAACGACATGTCCTTGAAGTAGGACGCCTGCAGGAGCTGCAGCGCCACGGGCAGCGTCGGGTTCGTCGAGCCGAGGACGATGAACGGCCAGAAGAAGTTCGTCCAGGATCCGACGAAGGCGAACAGCCCGAGCATGACGGCGGCGGGACGTGCCGCCGGCAGGGCGATGCTCCAGAACGTGCGGATCATCGACGCACCGTCGACACGGGCCGCCTCGATCAGCTCGTAGGGCAGTGCCGACTCCAGGTACTGCGTCATCCAGAACACGCCGAACGCCGTGACCAGACCGGGCACGATGACCGCGATCAGCTTGCTGAGCCAGCCCAGCTCGGCCATGACGATGAACAGCGGGACGATGCCGAGCTGCGTCGGCACGGCCGTCGTGGCGATGACGAACAGCAGCAACCCGTTGCGCCCACGGAACCGGAGCTTCGCGAACGCGAACCCGGCGAGCGTCGAGAACAGCACGACCGACGCGGACGTGACGACTGCGACGATGACCGAGTTGGTCAGCGCCTTCCAGAAGTTGATGTCCGAGGTCAGCACCCGGTTGACGTTCTCGAAGAAGTTCCCCTGCGGGATCAACGACGGGATCGGGTTCTGCGCGATCGTCGAGGCGTCCGAGCTGGCGAGCAGGAACGCGTAGTAGATCGGCAGGGTGAAGATCGCGACCGAGGCCGTGAGCAGCAGGTACGTCACCCAGCCCGGGCGTCGCTCCGAGCCGTGTCCGCGCGAGCGCTTGGCCGCCCGGGCGGCGCCGGCACCGGCGGTCTGCCGGATGTAGGGGACCGAGGGCGCGCTCATCGCTTGACCTTCTTTCGTGCCGTCGGTGTCGACTCGGACGCGATGCGGCGGGTGAGCCAGAAGTTGAGCATGCCGACGGCGAGGATGATGAGGAACAGGACCCAGGCGACCGCGGCTGCTCGGCCGAAGCTCTTGGAGTTGCCGAAGCCGAGCTCGTAGATGTACATCGTCACGGTCATCCACTGCCGGTCGCCGCCGCCCTGGCCGAGCTGGTCGAACATGCGCGGCTCGTCGAAGATCTGCAGGCCGCCGATGGTCGACGTGATGACCACGAAGATGAGGGTGGGCCGGATCTGCGGGATCGTGATCGAGAGGAACTGCCGCAGGCGGGTCGCCCCGTCGATGACCGCAGCCTCGTACAGGTCGCGCGGGACGGCCTGCATGGCCGCCAGGAGGATCAGCGTGTTGTAGCCGGTCCACCGGAAGTTGACCATCGTCGCGACGGCGAGGTGGGACGGCAGCACGTCACCGTGCCACTTGATCGGGTCGATCCCGATGATGCCGAGCATCGCGTTCGCCAGACCCGACTGGTCGGCGAAGACCTTGCCGAAGATCAGCGAGACGGCGACGGGGGCGATGACGTAGGGCACCAGCACGCCCATGCGCCAGAATGTCTTGGCCCGCAGGTTCGCGTCGAGCAGCGCCGCGAGGACGATCGCGACCATGAGCTGGGGGATCGTCGACAGCAGGAAGATGCTGAAGGTGTTGCGCAGCCCCTTCCAGAAGTTCGGCTCCTGGAAGACGAACGCGAAGTTCTCGAAGCCGACGAACTCACCCTGGCCGCCCAGCAGGTGCCAGTCGTGCACGGAGACGTACGCCGTGTAGGCCAGCGGGAACAGGCCGGTGAGCGCGAACAGCAGGAAGAAGGGGGAGATGTACAGGTAGGGCGAGACCTTGACGTCCCAGCGGCCCAGCGTCTGGCTGAAGCCGACGCGGCGCGGGTCGCGCGGGGAGTCGGGCAGCTGGCGCCCGGCGCGCGGCTGCGTGGTCGAGGTGGCCATGGGGGTCCTCCGGAAGCTCAGGGGTGACGCGTGCGGGGCCGGGTCGGTGGCGGTCACCACCGACCCGGCCCCGCACGTTCAGGTCAGGTCAGGTCAGCCGAGACCCTGGACGACCTGCACGACGCTGTCCCACTGAGCGGCGGGGTCGGCGCCGTTGACGTCGACCTCGTTGAGCGCGCTGGCGACCGCGTCCTGGATCGTGAAGTACTGCGGACCCTTGAACGGGGCGACGATGCCCTCCGCGCGGTTGGCGAGGATCTCACCGGTCGGGGCGTTGTTGAAGAACTCGTTGGTCGCCGACTTGATCTCGTCGGACTCGAGCGCCTCGACCTGGCTCGGGAACGTGCCCTTGTTGGTGAACGCCTCGATCTGCTGCTCGGGGGCGGTCAGCCACGCGGCCAGCTTGGTGGCGGCCTCGGTGTTGGCACCCTGCGAGGGGACGGTCAGGAACGAGCCGCCCCAGTTGCCGGCACCACCGGGGTAGACGTCGGCCAGGTCCCAGCCGGTGACGCCGGCCGCGTTGCCCTCGATGACACCGAGCATCCAGCCCGGGGCCAGCATGACGGCGAAGCCGTCCGTCTGGAACGAGTTCGTCCAGTCGTCGCTCCACTGGGCGAAGTGCGCCGACAGGTTGTCGGTCCGCGCGGCGGCCGTCACCTGGTCGTACATCTCCTTCACGCGCGGGTTGTCCAGCGCGATCACGTCACCGGTCTCGGGGTCCTCGTAGGCCGCCTCCTCCTGGTTGACCATGCCCTGGTAGATGGCGCTGGCCGAGTCGAAGAACGCCTTGCCGCCCGAGGCTGCGGCGTACGTCTTGCCGACCTCGAAGAAGCCCTCCCACGTGGCGGCGTCGCCGCCGAAGAGCTCGGCGACGGCCTCGCGGTCCGACGGCAGACCGGCTGCCTCGAACAGGTCGGCGCGGTAGGCGATGCCCTGCGGGCCGATGTCCGTGCCGTAGCCGATGAGCTTGCCGTCCGCCGTCGTGGCCTGGGCCTGCTTCCAGTCCAGCCAGCGGCCCTCGACGTCGGGGGACGCCAGGTCCTCGAAGTAGTCCGGGTACGCCAGCAGCTCGGGCAGCCAGTCGACCTCGATGGCCTCGATGTCGGACGTGCCGGAGCCCGCCGCGAGACGCGTGTTGAGGTTCTCGCGGGCCTCGTTCGAGGTCGCGGCGACCTTCTGCTCGATCGTGACGCCGGGGTTCTCCGCCTCGTAGCGGTCGAACATCTCGTCGGTGTAGCCGAACTCGTTGAAGGTGGCGACCGTGAGCGTGACGCTCCCGCCGTCCGCGGTCTCGTCACCCTCGCCTGCGTCGTCGCTCGAGGAGCAGGCGGTCGCGACGAGGGCGATGCTCGTCACACCTGCTGCGAGCGCCCACGCCTTGCGTGTGGTCTTGCGCACAATGACTCCCTTGTCAGTCGGACGGCTACGTCGCCGTACATCTTGTCCGTGCGTCGCCTGCAGCCGTGACGGCTGGGTGGGGCGTCGCGCGTTGGGGCTGTCGGGCCCCGTCGTGGATGCGATCCCTCGATCATCGCGGGAGCGTTCCCACGCACTGCGGGACACCTTCGTCCCGGACATGGGCGGGTGTCAAGGAGGCCGGCCCCCGACCCCCGGGTGGTAGCGGTCCCACAGCACCATCGGCGCAGGTCAGCGTGATTTCCCACGCCTCCCACGTTATCCAATTGTTACGACGTGCCCACTTTGTCCTGTGCGCCGACCGGGTGATCCGTGTCCCCCGTCGGTGGCGGTCATCAGGGCTCCGGCTCCGGGTCGGCCGCCGCCTCGCGCACGCCCGCGAGCCACCGCGCGGCGACCGCCTCCTCGTCACGCAGGGCGGCCCGCACGGCACCGCCGGCGGCCTCCTCGACCGCGGCCGCGAACAACGGCACCGCGGCACGGACCTCGCCGTCGTAGGTCACGCGCGCAGCACCGGGCCCGACGTCCACCAGCGTGGTCCGGCCCGTCACCCGCACGGGGGCACCCGCGATCTCGACGACCACCGTGCCGGAGCGCGAGCCGTCGGCGTCCGGGGCCTCCCACGCCTCGACCTGGCGCACGTCGATCCGGTCGCCGACGAACCCGCGCAGGTGCGCGGGGATCTGCGTGGTCGGCATCGCGCGCCGCGTCGTCACCGTGAACGCGTCGTCGACGGAGCCGGTCACGTCGACGTGCTGCTCGACGGCGCCCGAGGCGCGCACCTTGGCGTGCACGTAGTCCGGGTCGGCCAGGAGCCGGGCCGCGGCGCGTGCGTCGGTGGGCAGGTCGATCGTGACGTGCAGCTCCACTGCGGACCCCCGGGGCGGGCGTACCTGCGGTCCGAGCGGCCGCGCGGACCTGCGACGGATGGTCCGCCCGCGGGGCGACCCGTCGTCCCGAGCGTAGTCGTCCGCTGCGTACCCTGGGCCTGTGTCCACGCTCAGCGACCTCGTCACCCGTCACGGGGCGCTCGATGCCCCCGACCTGGAGTGGCTGCACCTGCTGGTCGGGGACTGGCAGGTGGTCTCCGACCTCGCGTTCGCGGACCTGGTGCTGTGGCTGCCGACCGCCGACGGCGACTTCATCGCGGTCGCGCAGTGCCGGCCGTCGACCGGCGCCACGGTGCACTACGACGACGTCGTCGGCTCGCGCCCGCCGGAGGGGCAGGTCTCCCAGCTGCGCCGGGCCCTCGAGGAGCAGGCTCCGCAGCGTTCGCGCGAGCCGCGCTGGTTCGGCTCGTACGCCGTGCGCGAGGAGGCGGTGCCCGTCGTGCGTGGCGGACGCTCGATCGCCGTCCTGGCCCGGCAGACGAACCTCGGCGGGGCGCGCACCCCGTCGCGCCTCGAGCTGAACTACGTCGAGGCCGCCGACGACCTGGTGGCCATGGTCGCCCGCGGCGAGTTCCCGGCCCCCGACGCGCCGACCGGACCGCGCCGCGGTGCGCCCCGGGTGGGCGACGGGCTCGTGCGGATGAACGGCGAGGGCGAGGTGCTCTATGCGAGCCCGAACGCGCTGTCGTGCTTCCACCGCCTCGGTGCTCTGGGCGACCTCGTGGGGCGGTCGCTGATCGAGGTGACGTCGGACCTCATCGAGCAGAACGCGACGGTCGACGAGTCGATGCCGCTCGTGCTCATGGGCCGCGCGCCGTGGCGGGTCGACGTCGAGGCCCGGGGCGTCGCGCTGTCGCTGCGCGCGGTCCCGCTGACGGACCGCGGCCAGCGCATGGGCGCGGTGCTGCTGTGCCGTGACGTCTCGGAGCTGCGGCGTCGCGAGCGCGAGCTGATCACCAAGGACGCGACGATCCGGGAGATCCACCACCGGGTCAAGAACAACCTGCAGACGGTCGCGGCGCTGCTGCGTCTGCAGTCGCGCCGCATGGACTCGCCCGAGGCCCGTGAGGCGCTGAGCGAGGCGATGCGCCGCGTCGCGACGATCGCGCTGGTGCACGAGACGCTCTCGCAGACCCTCGACGAGAGCGTCCCGTTCGACGACCTCGTCGGGCGCAGCCTGCGCCTGGCGGCCGACGTCGCGACGGCCGGTGCGCACGTGCGCACCGTCGTCCGAGGTTCGTTCGGCGCCGTCCCGGCCGAGGACGCGACTGCGCTGGCGCTCGTGCTCACCGAGCTGGTGACGAACGCGGTGGAGCACGGTCTCGCCGGTCGGGACCAGGGCACCGTCGAGGTCGTCGTGGAGCGCGACGGCACCAACCTGCGCGTCGAGGTCGCCGACGACGGCGCGGGCCTGCCGGAGACCAAGGGCGCCGGGACGGGGCTGGGCACGCAGATCGTGCAGACGCTGGTGTGCAACGAGCTCGGCGGCTCGATCGCGTGGGGTGTCCGCGAGGGGGGCGGCACGTCCGTGGTCATCGAGGCCGTGCTGCGCTCGGGGCGGGACGCGGCGACCGTGGCGTGACGGTGCCGGGCACGACGACAGGGCCGCCGCGAACGGTCGGCCCTGTCGGGTGGTCGAGGTCGCGCGACGACGCGCGTCCTCGGGGTGCGTCGAGGGTCAGCTGGCCCGGCGCTGGCGAGCCGTACGGCGCTTGAGCGCGCGGCGCTCGTCCTCGGACAGGCCGCCCCAGACGCCGGCGTCCTGGCCGGTCTCGATCGCCCACTTGAGGCAGGTGTCGACGACGTCGCAGCGTCGGCAGACGGCCTTGGCCTCCTCGATCTGCTGCAGAGCCGGGCCGGTGTTCCCGATGGGGAAGAACAGCTCGGGGTCCTCGTCGAGGCAGGCTGCGCGGTGGCGCCAATCCATGGGGGGCTCTCCTTGCACACGCCTGACTGCGCGCCCGGACGAGCGCGCGCAACGGCGCATGGAATCAGTGGTGGGGGGGGAACGTGCTGGACCAAGAGTCACACCCGATCCGTCCGCGCACAAGAGTTACGGCAGCGTTTCATGTCGGTAACGACTGAGGTGTTGATCACATCGAGGCCCGGCCCGCCGCGTGGTGCGCCGCCGTCGCGGGTCCGGCCGGGCGGGCATCGGACCCGAACGTCCAGGTCAGCGCCTCCCGCTCGCCACAATGCCTCTGACCTGGGAGATCACTGTGCCCTGACCGTCGCGGGCCGGTCGGCGGGCCGTCCCGGGCCGGCACCGAGGGCGTGGCGTGACGAGCCTCACGCCTGACCCGGTGCCATCGTCCCTGGACACCGGGGGTCTCGGCGTGGTCGTACCGGGTCCCGGGTTCTGGTATGCGGCACGGGATCCGGGCGTGTCACGCGGGAGGTGACCCAGTCGCCCGCGCGGTCGGGTCCTAGGGTCGAGCCATGCCCCGTACGCCCGCCGGCCGCGAGCCCGCCCCCGGAGCCGGCCCGTCCCGCGCCCCGCGCCCCGACGGCGGGGGTGGGACCGGTCGCGGCGGCGCGCCCGCGGGTCCCGACCCCGCGCCGCGACCGACGATGCTCGTCGTGGCGTGCACGGTCGTGCTCCTCGAGGTCGCGGCGCTGGTCGCCTTCGCGGTCGCCGGCGTGGTCGCGCTCGCCCGCGGCGCCGACGTCGGCCAGGGAGTGTTCCTCGTCGTGGTGGCGCTCGGCGCGGCGGCCCTGCTGGCTGCAGCGGTCCGCGGTCTGTGGTCGGGCCGCCGCTGGGGTCGGGGGCCCGTCCTGACCGCGCAGATCTTCGTCGTGGTGACGGCCGCGACCTGGTGGGGTGCCGGCGGAGGCGCGCGGGCGCTCGCCCCGATGGTCGTCGCGCTGGTCGTGGTGGTCGCCGTGCTCAGCCCGCGCGTCGTCGCCGCGACGGCGGGCGGGCGCACCACCGCGCCCTGACGGGCGGGCGGACCCGCGGGGCCGACCGACCTCGTGACGGGCGGGTCACGCCCGTCGTGCCGCGTCGGCCTCCCGGCGGACGGGGGCGTCGGGCGCGTGCACCTGGACGCGCAGCAGCGTGCGGTCCTGCCGCAGCACGCCGCGGCCCGGCGGGCGGTGCCAGGGGTCGCACTGCAGCGCCGCCCCGGGACCCAGCAGATCGGCCGCTGCCGGGCCGTGGGGGTCCAGCACGAGCACCTGGCGGGACCGCAGCGCAGCGGCGACGGGGCCGCGGAAGCTCGTGGCGGCGTGCTCCGTCGTCGTGGCGAGCACGATCGGCAGCATCCCGCCCGCCGCGGCGCGCAGCGTGCGCTCGAGCCGGTCGGTGAGCTGCGGGTCCGTCCGCTCGACCAGGTCGACGTCGTCGACGAGGAGGACGGCCGGGCCGGCACCCTGCCCTCCCTCGCCGTCGAGGCCGTCGAGGCCGTCGAGCGCGGCGGCGCCCCGGTCCGGGGCCACCACGAGCACCACGCCCTCGCGGCACCCGGCCACCTGCGCGTGCACGTCGGGCGTCGGGGTCAGGAGCAGCACGCGGCGGCCCGCCGCGGCCCACTGGTCCGCGAGCGTGCGCAGCGTGGCGGTCCGGCCCGAGCCCGGGGGGCCGGCGACGACGAGCGGGCGAGCCGGTGCCACGGCGACGGGCCCCGGGCCGTCGCCCCCGACGCCCAGCAGGACCGGGTGGATGCCGGGAGCCCCGGCGCCCCCGCGTGGACCGGCGTGCCGGGGGGCCTCCGATCGCGCGGGCAGCACGCCGATCCGCGCCGGCCCCGGTACCCCGACGTCGCCGTGCGGTCGCGCGGTCGCGTCCGAGGGCAGCACGACCTGGCTCACGTGCGCGCCGTCGGGCACGCACACCACGGCTCGTCCCGGGACCGTGCGCGGGCCGACGAGCGCGGCGGGCACACCGGCCTGGGCGTCGAGCCCGGGGTCGGGCACGGGGAGCACCAGCCGCAGCCCGAACGTGCCCAGCAGCCGCGTCAGTGCCGGCACCACCGGGCCGGCCGCCGCGACGTGCACACCCGCCGGCGGGTGCCGCAGCAGCCCGGTGAGCAGGTCGACGCCCACGCCGCGGGCGTGCGCCGCGAGCACGTCGAGGAGCGCGTCCAGGCCGTCGACGAGCAGCACGTCGGCGGGGCCCTGCGCCTCGCGCCGTGATGCGAGGCGGTCCAGCAGGAGCAGCGCGCGGTGCGCGTCGTCACGCGGGAGGGTCGTGCCGACGGACCGCGCGGCCGTGCCGTGCAGGTGGGCGAGCGCGGCGGCCGGCAGGCCCACGGCATGCACGTGCAGGCCGGCGTGCAGCGCGTGCGTCCCGACGGTCAGCAGGGTCGTGGAGCGTCCCGAGCGCGGTCCGCCGAGCACGAGCAGCGGTCCGTCGGCCGGGCACCAGCGGACCTCCGTGCGGCGCTGCTCGGCGGGCACGTCGGCGACGGCGACCAGCAGCCCGGCCGGGCCCGCGGGCGCGCCGACGTCGTCCGCGGGCACCCGGTCCGGCAGGGCGGGCAGCCAGGGCACCCCCGTGCCCGGCAGGCCCCGCGCGGCGCCGACGCACGCGGCGACCCAGGCGCCGACGTCGTCGTCCTGCGGCGCGGGTGCCGCTCGCCACGGCTCGGGGGGCGCCGGGGCCGGGACGAGCCGGACCGTCGTGGGAGCGCGGTGCCGCCGCGCGTGCGCCACCTGCACGGGCACGACCGGCCGGGAGCCGATGCGCAGGAGAGCGCGGCCGGGCACCGCGACGTCGAGGTGAGCGGCGTCCGCGGTACCGACGACGTCGCGCGAGTCGTCCTCGTCGGCGACGCGCAACGCGATCCGCAGACCGAGGTTCGCCCGCAGGTCGGCGGGCACGGCGCCGCCGGGCCGCTGCGTGGCCAGGACGAGGTGCACGCCGAGCGCCCGGCCCTGCGCGGCGAGCCGCGCGAGCGTGGCCGCGGCGTCCGGGAGGTCGTCGACCAGGGCGCGCAGCTCGTCGACGACCACGAGCAGGCGTGCCGGGGTGGCCGCGTCCGCGGGGTCGAGGTCGGCGACGTCGGTCCGGCCCGCCGCTGCCAGCAGGCGCTCGCGGCGGCGCAGCTCGGCACGCAGGCCGACGAGCGTGCGCCGCGCCGCCGCGACGTCGAGGTCGTGGACGTGGTCGACGACGTGCGGCAGCCCCGCGAGCGGGCCCAGGCCCGTCCCACCCTTGAAGTCGACCAGGAGCACCGCGAGCCTGCGCGGCGGCTGAGCGAGCGCCAGCGCGAGCACGAGCGTCCGGAGCAGCTCGGACTTGCCCGCCCCGGTCGTGCCGGCGACGAGCGCGTGCGGCCCGTCGCGCACGAGGTCCAGGACGACGGCCCGCCCGTCCGGCCCGACGCCGATCGGCGCCGCGAGCGTGCGCGGCGCCGGCTGCCGCCACGCCGTGGCGACCGCGTCCGGGTCGGGCGCGGGGACCCTGGGCAGGCCGCCGAGGGCCACGTCGCGGGGCAGGGTGCGAGCCCCCGCGCCCTCCCGCGTCGCGAGCACCCACGTCAGGGCCGCAGCCGCGCGCGCCTGCGCGTCGGCGACCCGCGCCCCGACCACCTCGACGTCGTCCTCCGCCCCGCCGTGACCCGGGCGCAGGACGGTCGACACCCACGCCGGCACGGGCGTGTCCGGGGGGACCACGAGCAGGAGGCGCGCGCCCGGGGTCGCGACGCGCCACGCCCCGAGGTCCGGGGCGGGGCCGTCGACGACGACGAGCACGTCGCCCTCCGTGGGCCCGGGCAGGCGGTCGGTCGGGTCCCACCACCGGGTCCACTGCCACCGGGTCGCGGCGTCCGCGCGCAGGACCAGCCGGGTCGGAGTCCCGGCGCCGAGCGTGCGCAGGACCAGCGCCCGCGCGGCGCCGAGCGCCTCCTCGCGGGGGCCCGCCAGCGCCAGGGTGCCGTCGACCGGCCACGGCGCGTCGGTGCCGGGGACCGGCCCCGCCCGGTCGAGCAGGCGCTGCGCCGTGGTGAGGCGGAGCGCGGCCACGTCGCACGGCACGTCCGCGGCGCCGCCCTCCGCGCCGGCCGGCGCGACGCCGGATGGGGCGCCGCCCGACGGGCCGGCGGCCGGGTCCCCGTCGGGTACGCGACCGCCCGCCGACCCGAGCAGCCCCACCAGGCCCGTCACCGCGGTGAGCAGCAGCACGGGCTGGCGCAGGACGACCGCCAGGACGACGGCGCCGGCGGACGACGCGGCGGCGGCCCAGGCCCACGGCGGCACCCGTCGCCACCGTCGCGACGGCACGCCCGACCGGGGCGGGGCGACCCGCAGCAGCAGCGTCGTCCGCCCGACCTGCAGCGGGGCGTCCGTCGGCCACCTGCGCGGGCGTCGTCCGACCGTGCGCCCGGCCGCCGCCCCGCGCCCGAGCCACCGGGCGCCGCCGAGCCACCGGGCGCCGTCGAGCCGCCGGGCGCGGCCGTGCGGGGGTGGGGTCAGGGTGCCGCGGCCGCGGACGACGCGGACCCGCACGCGTCGCCCGCGCCGACGGACCTCGACGCGGGTGCCCGGGCGAGCGGGCCCGGTCGGCGCCGCCCGGTCCGCCGGCTCGATGCCCGGCGGGTCGACGTCCACCTGCACGCGAGCACCGTCGGGCAGGAGCACGAGGCGTCCGGCGTCCGGGCCGGTCCGCACCGCGAGGTGCGTGGCTCCCGTGTGCGCGACCGCGACGACGTCGTCGTGCGGTGCGGACCCGAGGTGGGCGCCGGGGAGCAGGGGCGGGGCGCCGGCGGGATGGGCGTCGTCGAGCTCGACGCCCCCGACCTGCAGGGGCGTGCCCGGTGCGGCCCACCGTGCGTCGCCGGTGAGCAGCGCCAGCCGGCGCCGCAGCTCGCCGGCGGGCAGACCCGGCGCGACGTCGACGTCGACGTCGCGCCCGGGCAGGACGGGGGAGGGGATCGTGAGCCGCACCCGGTGAGCATCGGCCCCGGGGGACGCCGACGACGACCCGGGGCCGGGAGGTGTGCGTGACACCTCCCGGCCCCGGGGCTGTGGTCGGCTCGACGGTACGGCGGGCCCTCCTCCGCGCCGGACCGCGGCCGTGGTTCAGTCGACGCCGAGCGCCGCGACCGGGGGGGTCCGCGCCGCGGCACGCGCCGGCAGCGCCGAGGCCACCAGGCCCGCGAGCAGCGCCACGACCAGCACCGCCCCCACGTGCAGCCACGGGACGGTCAGGCGCACGTCGCCGAGCGTCCCGAACACCGTGGCCGCGCCCGCCCAGCCGTACAGCAGGCCCAGCACCGTGCCGATCAGCGCGCCGACGCCGGCGATGAGCATGCCCTCGGTCGCCAGCATCCACCGCAGGCCACGGCGGGACAGGCCCACCGCCCGCAGCGTCGCGGACTCGCGGCGACGCTCGATCACCGACAGCGACAGCGTGTTCGCGACGCCGATCAGGGCGATGACCACGGCCACCCCCAGCAGGCCGATGACGATGGCGAGCATCACGTCGATGACCTGCTCGTCGCCCTGCCGCTGCGCCGCGGCGCTGGTGACCTGCACCGAGTCGCTCGCCACGACGTCCTGGACGTCCTGCAGCGCGACCATGGCGTCGGCGTCGGCCCGCAGCCGGACCAGCAGCGCGGTCCCGGTGTCGGGCAGCCCCAACGCGTCGGCCGCCTGAGTCGTCAGCAGCGTCAGGTCGGACGCGCGCGGGAGCACCTCGAGCTCGGCGGTCTCCTCCCCGACGACGTCCATGCGGGTCACCTCGCCCGACCACCAGTCCGGCACGACGCTGCGCCCCGCCACCAGCGCGTCCGCCGCGACGTCGTCGCGCACGACCCCCGCGTCCGCCGGGTCGACGACCAGCACGTCGACGACGTCGCCCTGGGCGTTCTCGACGAGGGCGGACCGCGCCGGGACGACCGTCTCGACCGCGTCGAGCGCGGCGACGTCCTCGCCGATGCCCTGCGCGAGCGGCTCGCTCTGCGCGCTCACGACGACCAGGTCCACCGGTCCCCGCTCGTCCATCTCGCGGGCCAGCGACTCCTGCGCCGAGACGGCGCCCGTGCTCATCATCACGACGAGCGTGACGCCGATGACCAGCGCGGTGCTCGTCGCCGACGTCCGGCGCGGGTTGCGCACCGTGTTGGCGGCGGCGAGCCGGGCGCTCGTGCTGATCCTGGCGACGGGCCGGCCCACGGCCGACACGACGTTCGGGATCCACAGCGGCGCCCCCACGAGCAGCCCGACGAAGGACGTCGCACCCCCCAGGACGCTGACGGCGAGCGGCAGCATGGCGTCCACCGCGACACCCGCCCGTGCCAGCGCGACGCCACCGACGAGGGCCGCGACCCCACCGACCACCAGGAGCAGGGAGAACGCGAGGCGGACCCTGCCGGGCCGGGCGTGCACGGTCGGTGCGTCGGCGGGGCGCAGCGCGGCCACGGGTGACACCCGGGTCGCCGCGCGCGCCGGCACCAGGGCGGCCCCGACGGTCACCGCGGCGGCGACCAGCACGGGGATCAGGACGTTGCCGATCGTGGGCTGCACGACCGTGGGCAGCGGCACGCCGTCCTGCGTGCGTGCCAACACGCTGAGGGCGACCTGCACGAGGGCCAGCCCGACCACGACGCCCGCCAGGCCCGCCGCGAGACCGAGGATCCCGGCCTCCAGCAGGACCGAGCTGCGCAGCTGGCTGCGCCGGGCCCCCACGCAGCGCAGCAGCGCCAGCATCCGTGTGCGCTGCGCGACGATCACCTGGAAGGTGTTCGCGATGACCAGCGCGGCGACGAGCAGGGCGACCGCCGCGAAGCCGAGCACGAGCATCACGATGAGGTTGCCGCTGCCGAACTCCTCGACGGCGACCGCCGCGGCCTCGTCGCGGGTCACGACCTCGGAACCGGCCAGCGCCTGCGTCAGCGCGGCGCGCACGGTCTCGACGTCCCCGTCGACGGCCACGAGCATGCTCTGCACGCCGAGGCCGTCGAGGTCCGGCGCACCCGACCAGCTCACGACCGCGTCGGTGGTCGCCAGCCCCGCCCCGCCGTAGCGCGACCACGCGCCCCGCGGGTCCTCGACGATCCCGACGAGCTGCACGTCCTGCGACATCTCGGTGGCGGTCGACCCACCGTCGTCCGTCGTCATGGGGTCGCCGTCGGAGTTGTCCGCCGCGACGCCCTCGTCGGGTGCCGCGGGGGAGTCGGTGGACCCCTCGTCCGGCACCTCGTCCGGCCAGACCGTCCACGTGGCCTGGATCGTGTCACCCACTCCGACGCCGAGGCGTTCCGCCGACGTCGCGGGCAGCGCCACCTCGTCCTGCGCCGCGGGCGCGCGGCCCTCGACGACCTCGAGCGAGCCGAGCGACGAGTCGGAGGGCACGGGCACGAGCGTCTGGGACACGCTGCGGCGGCCGCTCTCGAACGAACCCCATCCCACCAGGAAGGGGTCGGCGCTCGCCACCCCCGGCGTCCCTCGCGTGGTCTCCAGGACGTCCGACAGCGCGCCGTCGATCGGCATGACGACGAGGTCGGCGTCGCCGTAGGACGCCGTGACCGCGTCGTACCCGCCGCGCGTGATGACGTCGCCGGCGGTGAGCGTCGCGGTGAGGAACGCCGAGCCGAGCAGGATGGCCAGGCCCGCCGCGAGCAGCCGGGGCAGGCTGCGCCGCATCTGGGCGAGGGTGAGCCGCAGCATCAGCGCAGACCCCCCGTGCTCGTCGCGCCGACGACCGGGACCGCGCCCGTCGGGGTGCCCGCCGGCGCCTCGAGGACCCGCAGACCCTCCAGGCCCGCGAGCACCGACTCCGGCGTCGGGTCGGCGATGTCGCCGGCGATGCGCCCGTCGGCCAGCAGCAGCACGCGGTCCGCGTACGCGGCCGCCGTCGGGTCGTGCGTGACCATGATGATCGTGCGCCCCAGCTCGCGCACCGAGCGGCGCAGGAAGCTGAGCACCTCGGCGCCAGAGCGCGAGTCGAGGTTGCCGGTCGGCTCGTCGGCGAAGACGACCTCGGGCTGGGCGATGAGCGCCCGGGCGATCGCGACGCGCTGCTGCTGCCCGCCGGACAGCTCGCTCGGGCGGTGCGTCAGGCGGTCCCGCAGGCCCAGGGTCGTGACCAGCGTGTCGAACCAGGCCTGGTCCGGGGCGCGGCCCGCCAGGTCCAGGGGCAGCACCACGTTCTGCTCCGCGGTGAGCATGGGCAGCAGGTTGAAGGACTGGAAGACGAAGCCGACGCGGTCACGGCGCAGCCGCGTCAACGCGTCGTCGTCGAGCGACGTGATCTCCGTCGACCCGAGGTGCACCGTGCCCGACGTCGCGTCGTCGAGGCCGGCGAGCAGGTGCATGAGCGTCGACTTGCCCGAGCCGGACGGGCCCATGATCGCGGTGAACGCACCGGACGCGAAGTCCACGTCGACCCCGTCGAGCGCGCGGACCGCGGCAGGGCCGGACCCGTACACCTTGGTCAGCGCGCGGGCGCGGGACGCGGGTGCCGGGTCGTCGACCGGTGCCCGGTCGGGGGTGCGGGGGGCGGTGGTGTCCAACGGGTGCTCCTGTCTCGGGGTGTGCCCCCAGCCTCGCCCCCGCCCCGCCGCGACGCGTCCCGCCGTGGGTGGGTCCCGCCGCCGGGCGGGTCATCCCGTGGCCGCACGCGCCCCGGGGGTCACGCCGCCCCCGGGTGGGTCCGGCTCAGGACCCCGGGCGGACCAGGCCGGCCTCGTACGCGACGACGACCGCCTGCACGCGGTCGCGCGCGCCCAGCTTGGCCAGGATGCGACCGACGTGCGTCTTGACGGTCGCCTCGGCGACGAACAGGTCCTGCCCGATCTCGGTGTTCGAGCGGCCGCGCGCCATGAGCACCAGGACCTCGCGCTCGCGGTCCGTGAGCTGCTCGACCGCCTGGCGCGCGGGGAACCCGGCCGCGGAGGGCTCGTCGTCGGGCAGGGCCGTGACCAGGTGCTCGAGGAGCCTGCGGGTGCTCGACGGCGCGATGACGGCGTCGCCGCGGTGCACCGTGCGGATCGCGGCGAGCATCTCCTCCGGTGGTGCGTCCTTCAGCAGGAACCCGCTCGCGCCGGCACGGATCGCCGCCAGCACGTACTCGTCGAGGTCGAACGTCGTCAGGACGATGACCTTCGGGGCGGGCGCCTCGGGTGTCGCGCGCGACACGATCCGCTCGGTCGCCTCGAGGCCGTCCATGGTCGGCATGCGCACGTCCATGAGCACGATGTCGACGTGCCCCGTGGCGGTGCGCGCCGCGGGGTCGAGGGCACGGACCGCCTGCGCGCCGTCGCCGGCCTCGACCACGACCTGCAGGTCGGGCTGCGAGTCGATGACCATGCGGAAGCCGGCACGGACGAGCTGCTGGTCGTCGACGAGGGCGACGCGGATGGTCGCGCCGGGGTCGGGGGTAGGGGTGCTCACGAGGACGATCCTCCCGCAGGTCGGGTGTCGGTCCGCGGCGGGGTCCCCGCGGCCGCGTCGGCGCCGGGCGTCGGCAGGGTGGCGCGGACGCGGAACCCGCCGCCGGGGCGCGGCCCGGCCGTCACCGTGCCGCCGAACATCGCGGCGCGCTCGCGCATCCCCACGAGCCCCTGACCGAGCCCGTCGGCGTCGGCGGCCGCGCCGCGCCCGTCGTCGCTCACCTCGAGGACCACGGAGGTCGGCAGCCACTGCAGCAGGACGGTGACCCCCGGGTCGGGGCCGGCGTGCTTGAGGACGTTCGTCAACGACTCCTGCGCGATGCGGTACACCGTCAGCCCGGCACCCGGGGGCAGGTTGCGGGGCGTGCCCAGGCGCACGGACGACACGCGCAGCCCGCTGGCGCGCACCTGGGCGACGAGGTGCTCGACGTCCTCGACCGCCGGCTGCGGGGACGTCGTCGCGACGGTGCCCGTGGTCGTGGCGGCGTGGGACGTCGCGCGCAGGACGCCCGGCGCGGAGCCGGGCGCACCGGCCCCCGGCGCCTCGCGCAGGACGCCCAGCAGGCGGCGCATGTCGGTGAGCGCGGCACGGCCCGTCTCGGCGATCGTGCCGAGCGACCGCGTCGCGGCGTCGGGGTCCTGCGCCGAGGCGTACCGGCCCCCGTCGGCCTGCGCGATGATCACCGACAGGCTGTGGGCGACGATGTCGTGCATCTCGCGCGCGATGCGGGAGCGCTCGGCGGCCGTCGCGATGATCGCCTGCTGGTCCCGCTCGACCTCCAGCCGGTGCGTGCGGTCGACGAGCGCCTCGAGGTGGTCGCGTCGGCTGCGCCGCACGAGCCCGAACGCCCAGGCGACGAGGAAGATGCTGGAGATCAGCAGGGCCACCAGGGCGGCCCCGAGCAGGTCGAAGGGCAGCGCCAGGACCGCGGCCACGAGCAGCGAGCCGACGATCGCCCCGGCGAGGCCCACACGGTGGGCCCACCGCGGCCCGTGCAGCGCCACCGAGTAGAGCGCGAACGGGACGACGACGTCGACGGGCAGCAGCGGCTGCCCGCCCAGCACGTGCAGCAGCGCGCAGGTGTAGACGATCGCGATCGAGGCGGCGGGGCGGGTGCGTCGCCAGGCCAGGGGTGCGACGACGCCGAGCACGCACAGCGCGAGCACGGGGGCGCGCAGCCCCGACGCGGTGCTGCCCATCGCCGCGATGGACACCGGGACGAGCACGAGGGTCAGCAGGACCGTGAGGGTCACGTCCACGCCCTGCCGGTGGGTGTCCTCCCACTGCCACATCCGGTCCCACCACGACATCCCCCGAGCGTAGGCGCGGGCGCGCGGCGCGGCGTGCACCCGCGGTCGGAGCCGTGCACCGGTCCGTGTCCACCCCGGGGCGCACACGGCGCAGGCAACGATCGCGACACGACGGGTCCGAGGTCTGGCGGGGTGGGGGAGTTCGTGACCTAACATGGCCCGATGACCCAGGTGCTGCTGGCGGAGGACGACCCCGCGATTGCCGAGCCTTTGGCGCGGGCGCTCGGGCGTGAAGGTTACGACGTGCGCGTGCAAGGTACGGGTCAAGGAGCGATCGACGGCGCCTCCACCGCGGACCTCGTGGTCCTCGACCTGGGCCTGCCCGACATGGACGGCCTCGACGTCGCCCGCGCGATCCGCAGCATGGGCCTGACGACGCCCGTGCTGGTCCTCACGGCGCGCGCCGACGAGGTCGACCTCGTCGTCGGCCTCGACGCCGGCGCCGACGACTACGTCACCAAGCCGTTCCGGCTGGCCGAGCTCCTCGCCCGGGTGCGGGCGCTGCTGCGGCGCACGGTCGGCGACCCGGCCGACGAGGACGAGCTGCACGCGCAGAACGTCCGCGTCGACGTCGCGGCCCACCGTGCGTTCCAGGGGGAGCGCGAGCTGCACCTGACCGCCAAGGAGTTCGACCTGCTGCGCGTGCTCGTCGCAGCGGCGGGCACGGTCGTCGCGCGCGAGACGCTGATGCGTGAGGTCTGGGGCTCGGACCCGACGGGGTCGACCAAGACGCTGGACATGCACGTGTCGTGGCTGCGCCGCAAGCTCGGTGACGACGCCAACGCCCCGCGGTACATCACCACGGTGCGGGGCATGGGGTTCCGGTTCGAGACCGGGAGCGCCGCCGACGCCGCGTCCGCTGCGCCCGCCGCGGCCGCGGGTCCGCTCGACCGGGTCTGACGCGTGCGCCGTCGCGTCCTGCAGGCGACGATCGCCGCCGTCACGGTCGCGGTCGTCCTGCTGGGGTTCCCGCTCGCGTTCCTGGGTGCGCAGCTCGTCCGCGAGAACGAGCTGCGCGGCCTGGAGATCCGGGCCGAGTCGGTGGCGCGCACCGTCGACTTCCGGGTCGAGCAGGAGATCGCGCTGTCCGACCGCATGCTCGAGCCCTACGTGGGCGGTGACGGCGAGCTCGGGGCGACGGTCGTGGTCCGCACCCCCGACGGCGAGACGTACCGCGCCGGGCCGACGGTCGACGAACGCCGCGTCACGGTCCAGACCACGACGGACACCGCCGCCACCGTGCTGCTCTACGTCCCGTGGTGGGACGTCTTCTGGCTGTCCACGCAGGTCATCGGCCTGGTGGTCGTCGCCGCCGTCGTGGCGTTCGCGGCGGGCATCGCGATGGCGATCTGGCAGGCGAACCGGCTGGCCGCACCGCTGGTCTACCTCGCGGCGTCCGCGGAGCAGCTCGGGTCGGGTCAGGTCCGTCCCCAGCTCGAACCGTCCGGCGTCGAGGAGATCGACCTCGTGGCCGCCGAGCTCGCCCGCAGCGCGGACCGGATGGCGGGCCGCCTCGCAGCCGAGCGGCAGTTCGCGTCCGACGCCTCGCACCAGCTCCGGACGCCGCTGACCGCGCTGTCGATGCGGCTCGAGGAGATCATGCTGGCCGCCGGCGAGGAAGAGGTGCGCGAGGAGGCCCGGATCGCGCTCGAGCAGGTCGAGCGGCTCGTGCGCGTCGTCGACGACCTGCTGGCCGGGTCGAGGCGGGCCCAGGGCGGCACGACCGAGGCGGTCCTGCTGCAGGAGGTCGTGCACCAGCAGGAGGAGGAGTGGGCACCGACGTTCGCCGCGGCGGGTCGGCGCCTGGTCGTCGACGTCGACCCGTCCACCCAGGTCCTGGCCACGCCCGGTGCGCTCGCCCAGGTCCTCGCGACGCTCATCGAGAACTCCCTCAAGCACGGCGCCGGCACCACGACCGTGCGCTCGCGCGCGGGCGGGTCGTCGCGCGCCGTGGTCGTCGAGGTCGGCGACGAGGGGCCGGGCGTGCCCGACGACATCGCCCCGCGCATCTTCGAGCGCGACGTGACGTCGGGCGCGGGCACCGGGCTGGGGCTCGCGCTCGCCCGCAACCTGGCGAACGCCGACGGCGGGCGCCTGGAGCTCGCGCAGCGTCGACCGGCCGTGTTCGCGCTGTTCCTGTCCGGGGTCCCGGCATCCCTGCGGCCGGACGTCGTGCTGCCGCGTGGCGCGGTGATCTCGGTGCGCCGCGAGCGCTGGTGGTGAGCAGGGGATGAAAACGTCCAAACCGGTCATGGGATGTTCATCTGCCGGTTAGGCTGCCGACCGGGAGCCGGTGCCCCACCGGGTCGGGGAGGAAAGCGTGCAGGGTCTCGAGCCGACGTTCCAGCCGTACGACTGGGGGTCCTCGACCGCCATCCCCGACCTCCTGGGTCTGCCCTCGGACGACCGGCCGGTCGCCGAGGCGTGGTACGGCGGCCACCCGTCGTCGTCCTCGCGGCTGTCGGGACCGGGCCACGAGTCGTTGCACACCGCGATCACGCGCGACCCGGGCCCGTTCCTGGGCGCCGACGTCGCCTCCCGGTTCGGCACGCAGCTGCCGTTCCTGCTCAAGCTGATCGCCGCGGCCCGCCCGCTGTCCCTGCAGGTGCACCCCAGCGTCGACCTGGCCCGCGACGGGTACGAGCGCGAGGACGAGCGCGGGGTCGCGCTGGACCACCCGCAGCGCTCGTACCGGGACCGCAACCACAAGCCCGAGCTGGTCTACGCGCTGTCGACGTTCGAGGCGCTCGTCGGCTTCCGCGCGCCGCGGCGCACCGCCGAGATCCTGCGAGGGCTCGAGCACCCCGTCGCGCGCCACCTGCACAAGACCGTGACCGCCGACCCCAGCCCGTCCGGCGTGCAGGAGGCCTTCACACGGCTCGTGGGCGAGACGACCCGCCCGACGCCGACGGAGGTCGCCGAGCTCGCGGACGAGTTCCGCGAGCGGCTGCGGACGGGCTCGCCGTCACCGCGGACCGACCGGGCGGTCGACCTCCTGGAGCGCGCCTACCCCGGCGACCCCGGAGCCGTCACCGCGGTCCTGCTCAACCCGGTGACGCTGCGTCCCGGTGAGGCGCTGTTCGTGCCCGCCGGCGCGGTGCACGCCTACCTGGGCGGCTTCGCCGTCGAGATCATGGCGAACTCCGACAACGTCCTGCGGGCGGGCCTGACGTCGAAGCACGTCGACGTCCCCGAGCTGCTGCGCGCGGTCGACTGCGTCGCCGCCCCCCCGATCCGGATCGCCCCCGAGCACGTCTACGACGCGACCGACGTCTACTACGTCCCGGTCGACGACTTCGAGCTCTCGGTGACCCGCGTGACCGGGTCGGGACCGTGCCGCCTGCCGAGCACCGGCCCGCGCGTCGTGCTGTGCCTCGAGGGCGAGGTGCGGCTGCGCGCGTCGACGGGCGCGGAGATCGCGCTCGCGGCAGGCCAGGCCGGGTTCGTCGCCGCGGCCGACGGCGCGCTGTCCGTCACGGGCCGCGGACGCCTGGTCCAGGCCTCCGTCCCGTGAGGCGAGCCGGTCCCGGACGGGTGCGCGTCACCGGCTAGGCTCGGCGCCCGTGACACCTCCGATCGTGGCCGTCGTCGGCGGCGGGCAGCTGGCCCGCATGATGGCCGGCCCCGCGACCGCGCTCGGCCTGCACCTGCGGGTGCTCGCCGAGGCCCCCGACGCCCCCGCCGCGCAGGCCGTCGCGGACGCGCCGGTCGGGGCGGCGTCCGACGTCGCCGCGGTCCTCGCGCTCGTCGACGGGGCCGACGTCCTGACCTTCGAGCACGAGCACGTCCCCGCCGCGGTCCTCGACGCCGTGACCGCGCGTGGCGTGCCGGTGCACCCCGGCCCCGCCGCGCTCGTGCACGCGCAGGACAAGGCCGTCATGCGCCGGCGGCTCGGCGCGCTCGGGGTCCCCTGCCCCCGGTGGGCACCGGTCGCCGACCTCGCGGCCCTCGAGGAGTTCCGGGCGACGACCGGTGGCACGGCGGTGGTCAAGACCACGCGGGGCGGCTACGACGGCAAGGGGGTGCGCGTCGTGCGGTCGGGCGCCCTGCCCGACGACGTCCTGGCCTGGTGCGCCGACGCCGCGGCCGGGACCGGTCCCGCGCTGCTGGTCGAGGAGCTGGTGCCGTTCACGCGTGAGCTCGCGGTCCTGGTCGCGCGCACGCCGTCCGGGCGCACCGCGGTGTGGCCGGTGGCGGAGTCGGTGCAGCGCGACGGCGTGTGCGCCGAGGTCGTCGCCCCGGCGCCCGCGCTCGACCCGGCGACCGCGGCGCAGGCCGAGCAGGTCGCCCGCACCGTCGCCGACGGTCTGGGCGTCACGGGGGTCCTCGCGGTCGAGCTGTTCGAGGTGCCGGACCCGGACGGCGGCGCGCCGCGCGTGCTCGTCAACGAGCTCGCGATGCGGCCCCACAACTCCGGGCACTGGACGATCGACGGCGCGGTGACCAGCCAGTTCGAGCAGCACCTGCGGGCGGTGCTCGACCTGCCGCTCGGCGCCGTCACCCCCGTGGCACGGTGGACCGTCATGGCCAACGTCCTGGGCAGCACGCTCGACGACCCGACCGACGCGCTGCCCGCCGTGCTCGGCGCGGACCCCGGCGCCAAGGTGCACCTGTACGGCAAGGCGGTGCGCCCGGGCCGCAAGCTCGGTCACGTCACCGTGTCCGGGGACGACCTGGACGACGTCCGTGCCCGGGCGCGCGCCGCTGCGGCGCGGCTGCGCGGCGAGACCATCGACGACGGAGGCACGAGATGAGCAGCTCCCCGACCGGCGGCCCCGTCGTCGGCATCGTCATGGGGTCGGACTCCGACTGGCCCGTCATGCAGGCCGCGGCCGACGCGCTCGCGGAGTTCGGGGTGCCCGTCGAGGTCGACGTCGTCTCCGCGCACCGGCAGCCCGACAAGATGGTCGCGTACGGTCGCGCGGCCGCCGACCGAGGACTGCGCGTGATCGTCGCCGGTGCCGGGGGAGCGGCCCACCTGCCGGGCATGCTCGCCGCCGTCACGCCGCTGCCCGTCGTGGGCGTGCCCGTGCCGCTCGCGCACCTCGACGGCATGGACTCCCTGCTGTCGATCGTGCAGATGCCCGCGGGCGTGCCCGTGGCGACCGTGTCCGTCGGCGGTGCGCGCAACGCCGGGCTGCTCGCGGTGCGCATCCTCGCGTCCGGCGAGGGCGCGCAGGCCGCACGGCTGCGGAGCGCGATGCTCGCGTTCCAGGACGGGCTGCGGGAGCAGGCGGACGCCAAGGGCGAGCGCCTGCGCGCCCGGGCGAGCGCCCCGCCCACGGGGTTCACCGCCTGACGACCGCCGGTCGCTCGACCTGCGGCGCACCGCGGCGCGACCTACGGTCGGCGGGTGCCCCCCGAGCCCCCGGCGCCCGACCCGACCGTCGTCGCCGGCCCGGCGTCGCGTCTCGTCGCGATCGACGCGCTGCGCCTGGCCGCCGCGGTGGGCGTGCTCGTCTACCACTTCACGGCGCGGCGCTCGTCGGCGTGGGGCCAGGACCAGGACGCGCTGATCGCGCCCGCCGTCGCCGCCTGGGCCTCCTACGGGTCGCTCGGTCCCGAGCTCTTCTTCGTCATCTCCGGCTTCGTCATCCTCATGACGGCCTGGGGACGCACCACGGCCGCCGTCGTCGCGTCCCGCATCGGCCGCCTGTACCCGTCGTACTGGGTGGCGGTGCTCCTCACCGGCTTCCTGCTGCTCGTGGTGTGGCCCGAGGGCAAGGAGGTCACGGTCGGGCAGGTGGCCGTGAACCTCACGATGCTGCAGTCGCTCGTCGGCGTCGAGCACGTCGACGGCGTGTACTGGACGCTGTGGACCGAGCTGCGGTTCTACCTGCTCGTCGGTGTGCTCGTCCTCGTCGGCGTCACCCGCCGCCGCGTCCTGGCGGTGGCGCTGGTGTGGCCCGTCCTCGCGCTGCTCGTCGAGCGCGCGGGCGCCGACGACCTCGCGCACCTCCTCGTCAGCGACTACGCCCCGCTGTTCGCCGCCGGCATGGCGCTGTACGTGCTGCGCCGCGAGGGGCACGCGGTGCTGCCCTGGCTGGTCGTCGCCGTGAACACCGCGCTCGCGGTCGCGATCCGCGTGCCCCCCACGGTGTCGGGGCTCGAGCGCGTGACCGGGGTGAGCCCGTCGCACGTCGGCCTCGGGATCGCGCTCGCGTCGTGCGTCGTGCTGGTGGCGCTCGCCGCGTTCGTGCCGCTGCCGGCGCTCGACCGGCCGTGGGTCGTCGCGGCGGCCGCCCTGACGTACCCCGTGTACCTCGTCCACCAGTACTGGGGCCTGTGGGTGATCTCGCTGGTCGTCGACCACGTCCCGGCAGCGGTCGCGGTGCTCGCCGCCGTCGCCGCGTCGTTCGCGCTGGCGTGGTGCGTCCACCGGGCCGTCGAGGCGCCGTACGCACCGGCGCTGCGCCGCCGCACCGAGCGCGCGCTCACGCGTGCGCGCGACCGGCTGCTGGACCGCGTCAACGCGGGACCCCGGGTGCTGGACGCGGCGGAGGCTACGCCCCCGGGACCCCACCCACCGGTCCCGGCGGCAGGGAGCCGTCCCGGATCGACGTGAAGAAGCCCGGCGCCAGGTCCGGGTCGAGCAGCACCGTGGAGCCGATGTCGCCCGGCCGGTGGTCCATGCTCGCGATCGGCGGCGTGCCCGTGATCCCGCCCTCGCCGTTGGCGTCGCGGAACGCCATCGCGAGGCGGGCGACGTCGAGCACCCCCGCGTCCTCGTCGAACGTCAGCGCACCCGTACCGGCCCCCACGAGGGCGACCTGGGCCCCGGGGTTCAGCACGAGCGAGCGCGGGCTGACCTTCCCCATGACGGCGCCGATGAGCTGCCGCTGCCGCTGCGCCCGCCCCACGTCACCCAGCAGGTCCGCCTTGCGCATGCGCGCGAACGCGAGAGCCGCCGTGCCGTCGACGTCGTGGCACCCGGCGGTCCACACCATGCCGGAGTCCGGGTCGTCCACGTCGCCGTCGTAGCAGAGGTTGACCCCGCCGACGGCGTCGACGAGGTGGGCGACGCCGCCCATGCCGATCTCGGCGTAGTGGTCCACGGTGAGCCCGGTCAGGCCCTCCACGGTCTGCACCAGCAACGGTGCACCGCCCCAGGCGAACGCCGAGTTGAGCTTCGACCCCCCGTGGCCGGGCACGTCCACGTACGTGTCGCGCGGCAGCGAGACGAGCGCGGTCGGCCCGCTCGCGGGGACGTGCAGCAGCAGGATCGTGTCCGTGCGGTGGCCCTCGGTGCCGTCCTCGGCGATCCCGCCCTCCTCGCCGCGGGCGTCGGATCCTGCCAGCAGGTAGGTGGTGCCGTCCGTCCCGGCCGCGCCGGACAGGGCCGGGGTGTGCTGCAGCAGCCCGTTCGCCCAGATCAGCAGCCCGACGGGCCACGCCACGAGCGCGACGAGGACGAGGACGGCGACGATCCCCGCGATGCGCGCCCGCCGGGGGCGCCACCCGCCGGGGGTGCCGGCGCCGGGGGTGCCGGTGTCGGGCTCCCCGCTCCGCGGCACGGTGGGAGCGCCCGCGGCGGTGCGGACGCCCGCGGCGGCGCGGACGCCCGCGGGACGCGGGCCTGCCTGCCGGGGTGCCGTCGAGCGCGGCGCGGAGGCGGCCGGGTCCGCGGGACGCGGCCGGCCGGCGGGGGCGATCGAGGCCGGTGCTCCCGTGCCCGGCTCTGACCCGGTGGCCGGCGGACGGGTGGCCGGCGGACGGGTGGCCGGTGGGCGGGTGGCCGGCGGGCGCGAGGCCGACGTGCGAGCCGCGGGCGGGTGGGGTGCCGGCGGGCGCGAGGCCGACGTGCGAGCCGCGGGCGGGTGGGGTGCCGGCGTGCGGGAGCCTGCCGGCGCGGCGGCGGCGGAGGTCGGGCGGGGCGCTGCCGGCCGGGAGCCCGTCGGGCGGGGACCCCGGTCGACCGGGCCGGAGCGGGACGCGGCTCGCTCGCCGGGCGGGGCGCCCCGCCGGCCGCGGGTGGCTCGCGCCGGACGACACGCGCCGGTGCGGGCGGGCGGGGACCCGGCCCGCCGACGACACGGGCGCCGTCGGCGCCGGGTCGTGCGCGGTCGCCGTCGGGGCTGAAGCTCGGAGGCGTGGGTACGTCGTCCCGGCGGGCAGGCACGGGCGCGCTCAGCAGCTCGTCGAGGCGTCGGCCGCCGTGAACGGGTCGACGCCGGGCGTCTTGGTCTCCGTCGGGGTCGGCTCCGTCGGCACCGGTGGCTCGACGGGGGCCTCCGGGACGGCCGGGTCGGTGCCTGCAGGAGGCGCGGGGGGTGCGGCCGGCTCCTCCGGCACACCGAGCATCGGGATGTCGCTCGCGATGTTGGCCCACAGCGCGTCCGCCTCGGAGGTCCACTCCACGCGGTTCGGGTCGCTGCGTGCGGGCGCCCACGGCACGGTCATGAAGGTGATGTTCGCACGGTCGACGCCGCGCAGGCTGAAGGCGAGGCCGGTGAGGTCGACGAGCCCGAGGTCGGTCGTCACCGACTGCGTGGCGGCGCTGAGGAACTGCATCAGCTGCCCGGCGTCGGTGAGCAGGTTCTTCGAGAGCACCTCGTTGGCGACGTTGGCGACGAGCCGCTGCTGACGCCCGGCCCGCATGGTGTCCGAGCCGTCGAACGTGGTGCCGTGCCGGGCGCGCGCGTACTGCAGCGCCGTCGCGCCGTCGAGCACGTGCTGACCCGCCGTCAGGTCCAGGCCCGTGTACTCGTCGTAGACGTCCTCGGCGACGCACATCGGCACCCCGCCGATCGCGTTGATCATGTTCTGGAAGCCGGCGAAGTCGACCACGACGACGTTGTTGATCGCGATCCCCGTGTTGGCCTGCACCGCGTTCGCCGCGCAGGCGGCAGCCGACGCGAGGTCCTCGCCGTTGTCCCACCCGATCGCGAACGCGGTGTTGAACATGACGTTGCGCTGCTCACGCGTCGTGCCGCCGTTCGTCATGGTGCACGACGGGATGTCGACCAGCGAGTCGCGCGGGATCGACACCATCTCGACGCGGGTGCGGTCTGCCGACACGTGCACGACGATCGTGGTGTCGGAGCGCATCCCCTTGTCCTCGCCCCCGATGTCGGCGTTCACGCCGTCGCGCTGGTCGGAGCCCAGGACGAGCACGTTGACGGCCCGTCCGGCGTTCGCGTCCGCGGGGTCCGGAGCATCCGTCGGCGTGGGCGCCGCGTCCACCAGTCCGCCGAGGTCGAGCCCGTCGACGTTGTTGGTGAGACGTGCCGCGAACGCCGCACCGCCGGCCGCACCGAACACCAGGACGCTCGTCACCGCGAGGGCGACGCCGCGCAGCACGCCGTGGGAGTGCTGGTTGCGGGCGTGCCGCGGCGCACGGAGGCGCCGCGGTGCGGCGTGGCGGGTGGTCACGGCTCGATCGTAGGAGAGCGCGATGCGCGATGCGGGGGAGTGGGGCAGGGGCGTGGTGGAGGATCTGTGGAGATGGCCGGCCTGGTCAGCGCCCCAGCACCGCGTACTTCGCCTCGGTGGCGTCCTTCTGCGGGCGCCACCACGCCTCGTGCGCGCGGTACCAGTCGATCGTCGCGGCGAGCCCGTCGTGGAACGTCGTGTACCGCGGCTCCCAGCCCAGCTCGGTGCGCAGCTTGGTCGCGTCGATCGCGTACCGCATGTCGTGGCCGGGGCGGTCGTTGACGTGGTCGTACGCGTCGGGGGCCTGGCCCATGAGCTCGAGGATGAGCTCGATCACCGTCTTGTTGTCCTTCTCGCCGTCGGCGCCGATGAGGTACGTCTCACCGAGGCGGCCCTTCTCGATGATCGACCAGACCGCGGAGTTGTGGTCCTCGACGTGGATCCAGTCGCGCACGTTCTCCCCGGTGCCGTAGAGCTTGGGGCGCACGCCGTCGATCACGTTGGTGATCTGACGCGGGATGAACTTCTCCACGTGCTGGAACGGCCCGTAGTTGTTCGAGCAGTTCGAGATCGTCGCCCGCACGCCGAAGCTCCGGGCCCAGGCGCGCACCAGCAGGTCGGACGCGGCCTTGGTCGACGAGTACGGGCTCGACGGGTTGTACGGGGTGTCGGGCGTGAACTTGGCCGGGTCGTCGAGCTCGAGGTCGCCGTAGACCTCGTCCGTCGACACGTGGTGGTAGCGCACGTCGTACCGGCGCACGGCCTCGAGCAGCTGGTAGGTGCCGATGACGTTGGTCCGCACGAACGGCCACGGGTCGTGCAGCGAGTTGTCGTTGTGCGACTCGGCGGCGAAGTGCACGACGAGGTCGGTGTCGCGGACGAGCTGGTCGACGATGTCGGGGTCCGCGATGTCGCCCTTGGCGAAGACGACCTGGCCGTCGACCGGGTCGAGGCTGCGCTCGTCGCCGGCGTAGGTGAGGGCGTCCAGCACCGTCACGTGCACGTCGGGCCGTTCCCGCACCGTCTGGTGCACGAAGTTCGAGCCGATGAAACCGGCTCCGCCGGTGACGAGCATGCGCATGGACTTCGATCCTTCGGGAGGCTGGGGGACGGGACGTGGCAGCGCCACACGCTACCGCGCACGGTCGTGGCCGGGCGAGGTCGTGCGCCGCCGCCGCGGAGCGCCGCGTCAGGACCGGTACGCGTACCCCTCGCCGGCGGCGACGAACAGCTCCTCGACGCGGGCGCGGGGCAGCCGCGCGGCGCGCCCGATCCGGTGCCGCTCGCGGACCAGGCCGGGCAGCATGCGCACGTACGACCCCAGCGCACGCGAGCGCGTGCGGGCGAGGTCCCAGCGGCGGCGGCGGATCGCGAGCGACGCGGTCGTCGCGGCGAACCGCACGACCGCCGTCAGCGCGAGCCCGGCGGACGCGTCCTTGGTCAGCATCGCCAACCGGTTGCGCGCGTCGTGGAAGCGGAAGAGCTCGCTGCCCTCCCCGGACGACGCGGCGTGCACGTGCTCGACGACGGCGTCAGCACAGTGCTCGACCCGGTAGCCGGCGAGGCGCAGGCGCCACGACAGGTCCGTGTCCTCGTAGTACATGAAGAACGACTCGTCGAAGAGCCCGACGTCCCGCAGCGCGGACGTCCGCAGCACCGCCGCGGCGCCGGAGAAGCCGAACACGTCCCGCGCGGGTCGGTGCCGCGCGGCGTCGGCGAGCCACCCCCGGTCCTGGCCGAACCCGTCGGTGCGCACCTCGTTGCCGGTCGAGTTCACCAGCCGCACGTCGCCGGCCGGGTCGGGCACCCAGCGACCGTCGGGCCCCTGCACCGCGCCCGGCGCGTCCTGCTCGTCCGGGCCGGCGGCGCGGAACCGGGCCGCGAGCAGCACGGTCGCCGCCATCGCCGCGACGTCGTCGGGGGCCGCGTCCATCGCCCGGACCAGCGCCCACACCGCGTCGGGGGCGATCACGGCGTCGTTGTTGACCAGGACGACGTAGGGGGACCGGACCTGTCGCAGCGCGAGGTTGTTGCCCCCCGCGAACCCGAGGTTGCGCGCGGACCGGACGAGCCGCACCTCGGGGTACTCGTCGGCGACGACCTCGGCGGTGCCGTCGGACGAGGCGTTGTCGACGACGACGACCGCCATGCGCACCCCGTCGAGCCGCTGCGCCGCCAGGCTGTCCAGGCAGGTCCGCACCAGACCTGCCGCGTCGTAGGTCACCGTGACGACGGTGACGTCGGGCTCGGGTGCCGGTGCGCTCACGACAGCGCCCGGCGGTAGACGGCCAGGGTCGCGTCGGCGGTCGCGTCCCAGGTGAACCGCGCGGCCCATGCCCGGCGCGCGTCCTGCGCCGGTGCGTCGTCGGGCGAGGTCAGGACCCGCTCGAGCCCGGCGGCCAGGGCCTCGACGTCCCGCGGGTCGGCGTACGTCGCGTGCCCCCCGCCGACCTCGCGCAGCGCCGGCACGTCGCCCGCGAGCACGGGCCTGCCCGCGGCGAAAGCCTCGAGCACCGGCAGCCCGAACCCCTCGTCGAGCGACGGGAGCAGGACGGCCTGCGCCCCCGCCACCAGCGCGCGCAGCTCGTCGTCCTCGAGCCACCCCGTGCGGACGACGTCCGTCGTGTCCCCGAGCGACGCGCCGGCCCCGGCCTGGCCGGCGAGCACGAGCGTCGGCGCGTCCGGGACGTCCCGTCGCAGCGCGCGGTGCGCCTGCAGGAGCCGGGGGAGGTTCTTGCGCGGCTCGAGGGTGCCGACGAACAGCACGTACCGCTCCGGGATCGTGCGCCGCTCGCGCCACGCGGCCCCCGGCGGTCGCGCGTCGGCCCAGCCGGGGTCGACGCCGAGCGGGGTCACGCTGACGCGGTCCTGCTCGAGCGCGTAGTGGTCACGCACCGCGGCGGCGGTGGCGGCGGACGGCACGACCACCTGCGCGCCGCGACCCAGCGCGCGCGGCACGAGCGTGCGGTACCGCGCGGCGTCCGGGCTGACGGTCTGGGGCAGGTGCACGTACGCGAGGTCGTGCACCGTGACCACCTCGCGCGCCCGCCGCGTCGGGGGCGAGACGAAGTTCGTGCCGTGGACGAGCGACGTGCCCCCCACGAGCGCCTCGACCGGCGGGACGTCCCAGCGCGCCCAGGCCTCGCGCAGCACGCGCGCCGGCACGGGGGGGCCGACCTGGCGCACGCCGTCGGGCAGGGTGCGGACGCGGCCGCCGCGCAGGCTCCAGGTCATGACCTCGAGGCTCACGTCGACGTCGGCGCGTCGCGCTGCGGCCGGGAGCGCGTCGAGCACGCGCGCCACGTAGGTCCCGATCCCGGTGCGTCGGCCGAGCAAGGGGGTCCCGTCGAGCGTGATGCGCACGCGGTGATGCTCTCACGGGTGACATCCAGGGACTCCCCGCTTCGGTACCATCGACTGCTCCTACCGAGGAAGGCCACCATGCCCACGTATGACACCGTCGTCGACGAGGCACTCGAGGACAACTCCCATGCATACCTCGTCCGTCTCGTGGGTCCCGGCAAGCGCGTCCTCGACGTCGGCTGCGCCACGGGGTACCTGGGGGAGGTGCTCAAGCGCCGCGGCTGCGAGGTCGTCGGCGTCGACATCGACCAGGCAGCCGTCGAGAAGGCGGCGCACGTCCTCGACGCGGTGCACGTCGTCGACCTGGAGCAGGCCGACCTGCTCGAGACGTTCGGCCCGGCCAGCTTCGACGTGATCGTGTTCGGCGACGTGCTGGAGCACCTGCGCGACCCGTTGCGCCTGCTGCGCAGCAGCGTCGGCCTGCTGCGTCCCGGCGGCAGCGTCGTCGTCTCCGTGCCGAACGTCGCGCACGGGTCGATCCGGCTGTCCCTGCTCCAGGGCGGCTGGGAGTACCAGGACCGCGGCCTGCTGGACCGGACGCACGTGACGTTCTTCACACGCGTCACGCTGCTGCGTCTCCTCAGCGACGCCGGGCTCGCGGTCATCGACCTGTGGCCGACCCACGCCGACGCCCTGGCGACCGAGATCCCCGTCGACACGACCGCACTGCCGGACGGCGCCCTGGAGTGGGTGCGCCGCCAGCCGGACGCGGACGTCTACCAGTTCGTCCTGCGGGCCGTCCTCGACGACCGTGACGGCGCCGTCGCCCGGCTCCGGTCGCAGGTCGACGCACTGGTGCTCGAGCGGGACTCCGCCCGCGCCGAGGCGGACAGGACCCGTGACCTGCTGAAGGCCGAGCACCGGTCCGTCGCGGAGGCGCAGCGGCGCGCCGAGCACGCCGAGACCGAGGTCGAGGCGCTGTACGCGACGCGCGCGATGCGGGCGCTGCGCGCTCCGCGCCGCCTGTACGGGCGGCTGCGACGGCCGTCCTGAGGCACGGGGTGAGCGTCAGGCGTCGCCACGTCGCCTAGGATCGGGCCCATGCATCGTCCCCTGACCCCGGGGCCACGTCCCGGGCCCGTCGGCATGTGCGCGCAGGTGACCACGGCGTGAGGGACGCCACGCGTACGCGCCGCACGCGCGAGCTCCTGGTGAACCTCACGATGCGCGAGGTCAAAGGGCGCTACAAGCGCACCGCCCTCGGCAACCTGTGGTCCCTGATCAACCCCATCGCCACCATGGCCGTCTACACGGTCGTCTTCGGCGTCTTCATGCGGGTCCCGATCGAACCGAGCCGCACGGGCCTGCACGTCTTCGCGCTGTGGCTCATGTGCGCCCTGATCCCGTGGACGTTCTTCTCCTCGGCGCTGATGACGGGCCTGAACTCGATCGTGGCGAACGCCAACCTGGTGAAGAAGGTCTTCTTCCCGCGGGAGGTGCTCGTCGCCTCGAGCGTGTTCGCCCTCAACGTGACCACGGCGATCGAGCTGGGGGTGCTGGTCGTCGCCCTGACCCTGTTCGGCCAGATGGTGTTCCCCTGGCTGCCGATGGTCGTGGTCCTCATGGTGCTGCTCACCGCGATGGCGCTGGGGTTCGCGCTGATGCTGTCGGTCGCGAACGTCTACTTCCGCGACACCGAGCACTTCGTGGCCATCCTGATGCAGATCTGGCTGTACGCCACGCCGATCATCTACCCCCTGAGGCTGGTGGCGGAGGCCGAGAAGGACCTCAACGCCCGGCTCGCGCAGTACGACCTCTCCTTCCCCCTGGTGTCCTTCTGGGAGCTCAACCCCATGCTCCACTTCACGCAGGCGTTCCGCTCCGTGCTGTACGAGGAGACGTGGCCGTCCCAGACGGACATGATCTGGTGCGTGGCGTCGGCCGTCGTCGTCCTGTTCATCGGGTGGCGGGTCTTCCACCGCTTCGAGCCGCGGATGGCGGAGGAGCTGTGAGCGAGATCATCGAGGTCGACGGCGTCTCCAAGCGCTTCCGCATGTACCGGGAGCGCAACCAGTCGCTCAAGGCGTCGCTCATGCGCGGCCGCCGGGCCAAGTACGACGAGTTCTGGGCCCTGCGCGACGTGGGCTTCTCGATCCCGCAGGGCTCCACCTTCGGGCTCATCGGGGAGAACGGGTCGGGCAAGTCGACGCTGCTCAAGTGCCTGGCCCGGATCCTCGTCCCCGACGAGGGGACGATCGCGGTCGGCGGCTCCGTCGCGGCGCTCCTCGAGCTCGGTTCGGGCTTCCACCCCGAGCTCACGGGACGCGAGAACGTGTACCTCAACGGCTCGATCCTGGGCCTCGGCAAGCGGGAGATCGACCGCAAGTTCGACGGCATCGTCGACTTCGCCGGCATCGAGACGTTCATCGACCAGCCCGTGAAGAACTACTCGTCCGGCATGTACGTGCGGCTGGGGTTCTCCGTGGCGATCAACGTGGACCCGGACATCCTGCTGGTCGACGAGGTCCTCGCCGTCGGTGACGCGAACTTCCAGGCCAAGTGCATGGAGAAGTTCGCGGAGTTCCGCGCCGCCGGCAAGACGGTCGTCATCGTCAGCCACGCGATGGGCACGATGCGCACGATGTGCGACCACGCGGCGTGGCTCGACCACGGCCGCCTCGTGCAGTCGGGCCCCGCGACGTCGCTCGTGGACGAGTACGTCGACTCGACGCACGTCGAGCGCAGCGTGCAGGGCGAGCAGCCCGAGCACGAGACCGGTCGGCACGGCTCGGGCGAGGTGACGGTCGAGCGCGTCGAGCTCCTCGACGGCGACGGCCAGCCGGTCACCACGGTCCGCACCGGCGACCCGATGCGCGTCCGGCTGCACTACGACGCGCACGAGCGGGTCGACAAGCCCGTCTTCGGCCTGGCCGTCGAGACCCTCGAGGGGGTCTACGTCTGGGCGTACCACACGCGGGACGGCGGCCTGGAGATCGACGCGGTGTCCGGCAAGGGCACCGTGGACTGCGTCGTGCCGGCGCTGCCGCTGCAGCCGGGCACGTTCGACGTCATCGCGTCGGTCGTGGACTGGACGACGCAGCACACGTACGACCTGCGCCGCAAGGTCGTGCGGTTCGACGTGGAAGCCGGGTCGCCGCGCGAGTCGGGCGGGATCGTGGCGATGGGGGCGACGTGGACGAGGGAGAGCGCGTGAGCAGCAAGAGCGGCCGTACGGGGGAGATCCGTCCCGGCGTGGTGACCGTCGTCCTGGTGAACTACAAGGGTGCCCAGGACACGATCACCGCGCTGCGCGCGTTCGACGACGTCGACTGGCCCCGCGAGCAGCTCCAGCTCGTGGTCGTCGACAACGACTCGCAGGACGGCAGCGTCGAGGCGATCCGGTCGGCGGTCCCCGACGCCCTGGTCGTCGCCGCGGGCGGCAACACGGGGTTCGCCGGCGGCTGCAACCTCGGGGTCCGGCACGCGACCGGCGAGTACGTCGCGTTCCTCAACAACGACGCCCGCCCGCACCGCGACTGGGTCCGGGCGGCCGTCGACGTGCTCGCCGCGGACCGCGGGATCGGCGCCGTCGCGTGCAAGGTCCTCGACTGGGAGGGCGAGCGGATCGACTACGTCGACGGGTCCCTGACCTGGTTCGGCATGGGCTACAAGCGCGAGGTCGAGAAGCTCGACACGGGCGAGTGGGACACGGCGAAGGACGTGCTCTTCGGCACGGGCGCGGCGATGTTCATGCGCACCGACCTGTTCCGCGAGGTCGGTGGCTTCGACGAGCGGTTCTTCATGTTCTACGAGGACGTCGACCTCGGGTGGCGGCTCAACCTGCTGGGGTACCGGGTGCGGTACGTCCCGGGCTCGGTGGCGTACCACAAGCACCACGTCACCATGAAGAAGTTCGGCAACTTCCGCGAGACGTACCTTCTCGAGCGCAACGCGCTCATGTCGATGTACAAGAACCTCGACGACGAGTCGCTGGCGCGCGCCCTGCCTGCGGCGATGGCCCTCGCGGTCCGCCGGTCGTTCGCGCGGGCGGACGTCGACACCTCGACCCTGGACCTGCAGCGCTCCCCGGGCAACGACGACGTCGGCACGCTCGAGCTGTCGAAGATGGCCCTGACCGGGCCGTACGCGATCGACTACTTCGTCGAGCAGCTCGAGTCGCTCGCCCAGAGCCGCAAGGACCTGCAGACGCGCCGCCGGCGTCCGGACACCGACCTGTTCCCGCTGTTCCGGCAGGCGATGGAGCCCGCGTACGCGATCGACAGCTACCTCGAGGCGCACCGCGTCCTCGTCGAGGCGTTCGACGTGGCGTCGCGCTTCGCGACCCGCCGCCGCGTGCTCGTCGTCACGGGGGAGCCGCTCAAGACCACGATGGCGGGCCCCGCGATCCGGGCCTGGGAGATCGCGCGGACCCTCAGCGCGGAGCACGAGGTACGGCTGGCGTCCACGAGCGGGAGCTGGATCGAGCCCGAGGGCTTCACCGCCGAGTACCTGTACGGCAAGAAGCTCATCGAGGCGACCGGGTGGGCCGACGTCATCATCTTCCAGGGCTTCCTGCTCGAGGGTGCCCCGTGGCTGAAGACGAGCGACAAGATCGTCGTCGCGGACATCTACGACCCCATGCACCTCGAGCAGCTCGAGCAGGCGAAGGACCAGGGTCCCGGCGGCCGCGAGATGGCGGTCCGGGAGACGACGCGGGCGCTCAACGAGCAGATCGCGCGTGCCGACCTCATGCTGTGCGCCTCGGAGAAGCAGCGTGACTTCTGGCTCGGGCAGCTCGCCGCCCAGGGGCGCATCAACCCCGCGGTGTACGACGAGGACGAGTCGCTGCGCTCCCTGCTGTCCGTGGTGCCGTTCGGCATCGCCGACACGGACCCGGTCCAGAAGCGGCACGCCATCAAGGGCGCCACCGAGGGCATCTCCGTCGACGACAAGGTCATCCTGTGGGGTGGCGGGATCTACAACTGGTTCGACCCGCTGACCCTCATCCGTGCCGTCGACGTGCTGCGCCGGGAGCACCCCGAGGTCCGGCTGTACTTCATGGGCCTCAAGCACCCCAACCCGGGCGTGCCGGAGATGAAGATCGCGTGGCGCACGCGGGAGCTGGCCGCCGAGCTCGGCCTGGTCGACAAGCACGTGTTCTTCAACGAGGGCTGGGTGCCCTACGAGGAGCGGGCCGACTACCTCCTCGACGCCGACGTCGGTGTCTCGACGCACTTCGAGCACATCGAGACGGCCTTCAGCTTCCGGACGCGCATCCTCGACTACCTGTGGACGTCGCTGCCCATCGTGGCGACCGGCGGCGACACGTTCGGCGAGCTGATCCGCGCCCACGACCTCGGCCGTGTCGTGCCGCCGCAGGACGTCGACGCCCTGGTCGAGGCCCTCGAGCAGATGCTGTACGACAGGGAGGCCATCGACGCCGTGCAGGCGAACGTCCGTGCCTTCGCGGAGTCCTACCGCTGGGAGCGGGTGCTGCAGCCGCTCGTCGACTTCTGCCGCGCCCCCCGGCGCGCGGCCGACCTGACGGGCCGCCTCGGACCCGTCACCACGGCCATGTACGTCGCGCCGCCGCCGCCGATCTCCGTGCGCGGCGACGTCCACCTGCTGCGCGAGTACATGTCGCAGGGCGGTGTGCGCGAGGTCGCCCGGCGGGCGGCAGGGCGCGTCCGCCGGATCACGGGCGGCGGCCCCGGGCGCTGAGGCGGCGGCTCCGGCCGCTGAGGCGGCGTACGACGCCGCGCGAGGGGGACCCGAGGCACCGGCCTCGGGTCCCCCTCGCGGCGTCAGGACGTGGTGAAGGAGCGGCAACCGAGGAGCGTGTGGGCCCCGCCGGCGGTGTCGATCGAGTACACGCAGATGCTGTGCTGGCCCGGGGCCAGGGTCCTGCTGTGCGTGTAGCCGCGCTGCGGTGCGGTCTGGTAGGCGGCGGCGACGTCCGGGCGCGACAGGTCCGCCGACAGCGCCACGCCGACCCCGTCGACGTAGACGTGCACCTCGTTGGGGTTCGCCGTGTCGGGGTCCCACGTCCAGCCGCTGACGGTCATCGTCGGGCCGTCGACCTGGAGCACGTCGATGAAGCCCAGCGGGGCGGCGTTCGCCACGACGAACGTGCGGCACCCGAGCAGGGTGTTCGCGCCGCCGGCGGTGTCGATGGCGTGGGCACAGACCTGGTGCTTCCCGGGCGCGAGCGTCCGGGTGTCGCTGAACCCGCGCGTCGCGGTGGTGCCGTACGCCGCGGCGACGTCGGGCCGGCTCCGGTCGGCCCGGACGGCCACGCCGACACCGTCGACGTAGACGTGCGCCTCGGTGGGGTCCTTCGTGTCGGGGTCGAGCGTCCAGCCCCAGATGGTGGCGCGCGACCCGGTGACGCTGACGCCGTCGAACGAGCCGATCGGGGGTCGCGACGCGCCGACGACGACCGTCCGGCAGTCGAGCAGGGTGTGCCCCCCGGCGGACGTGTTGATCCCGTAGACGCAGATGCTGCGCGCCCCGGCCTTGACCTTCACAGTGTGCGAGAACCCGTGGTTGTCGCCCTTGCCGTACGCGGCGTTCAGGCCGCCGACGGGCCGGTCCGCGCGCACCGCGACGCCCACGCCGTCGACGTAGAGGTGTGCCTCCGTGGCCGCGGCAGTGTCGGGGTCGAGCGTCCAGCCGGCGATGGTGAGGGAGTCGGTGCCGGCGGTCACGGAGGTCACGGCACCGATCGGCACGGCGTCGGGGACGACGACCGTACGGCAGTCGAGGAGCGTGTTGTTCCCGGGGCCGGACGAGATGCCGAACGTGCAGACCGACCGGGGTCCCGGTGCCGCGGGGACGGTCACGAGGAATCCGTGCCGGTCGCCCTTGCCGTAGGCGGCCGCGACGTCCGGCCGGGACTTGTCGGCCATCGCCGCCGTCCCCGCACCGTCCACGTACAGGTGCACCTCGGTCGACGCCGACGTGTCCGGGTCGAGCGTCCACCCGGACACCGTCACCCCGGTGTTCGTGGCGGTCACGGACTCGACGACCCCGATGGGGTCGGCGCCGTCGGGCCGGCCGAACCAGTCGGTGAAGTAGTTCCAGAAGTTGCGGTTGCCGTACGACGAGCACCCGTCGCCCGTGCCGTACCCCGCCGCGAGGGCGGCCGTGTTCGGCTGGTAGGGCGTGTAGTTGTACAGGCTCGCGGTCGCCTGGTTCCGGATCAGCACGGGCGCGGTGCCGCACGCGGCGTTGGGGTGGAACCGGACGTTGTTGACCACGCCGGCGCGGTGCGCGTAGCGGGTCGGGTTGAGCGCGTAGTTGTTGAGCTGCCAGGCCGCCTGGTACAGCTGGTTGTAGAAGCCGTAGTAGCGGGTGTCGCAGGGCGCCGTGTCGGGGCAGCCGAAGCCCATGGCCTTCTGGTAGCGCGACGGCGTGAGCGAGCCGCCGGAGGCCGTCACGAGCCCCTGCTCCTTCTGCAGCATCACGAGCAGGACCCGGGGGTTGATGCCGCAGGCCTGCGCGACCTTGACGATCACGTCGGCCGCCGACTCGTTGCCGGCGCCCGTGTAGGTGCCGCGGCAGCGGTCGTCGGCGGGGCGGGTCCACGTGTCGAAGCGCGCGGTGCGCAGGCAGGGCGTGCCGTCGTTGCCCGGGCGGCAGCTGGGCGCGCGGGCATCGAGGAACGACTGCACCGCGGCCGCGCTCATCGCGCCGCTGTCGACGAACACCGCGTCGGAGATGATGAACCCGGGCTGGAACTGGGACAGGTCGGCCGCGGTCGCGCCCGACGCCCCGGCGAGGCCGAGGGCTGCGCCCGTCACGAGCGCCGCGAGAGCCAGGACGAGTCGGGGGGCGCGACGACGGCGATCTGTCATGGGATGTCCATCGGCGGGACATCGGTCCGACCTGAGGCATTCGGGCCGACGTACTCGACGACGCCCGTCCAGGTGCCGCTCGACAGCTGCTCACGCGGCACGGCCAGACCGCTGCAGCTGACCGTGGTCGCGTCGGCGAAGGTGGCGGCCGTGACCTCGGCGGTGGCGCCCCCGGGCCCCGTCAGCCGCAGCGTGCACGTCCCGGGGGACAGCGTCGCGGCGTAGGCGCCGACCTCGGCCGCCGACGTCAGCGCGTTCCAGCCGGAGAAGGTCACGACGACGTCGACGGTCGCGGCCGGCGGAGCGGGCTCGTCAGGGGTCGGCGCGGGGTCGGTCCCCGGGTCGTCCGTCGCCGGGGCGTCGGCCGACGCGCTCGGGGACGGGCCCCCGGACGGCGTGCCGGTGGCGCTCGGCGTCGCCGAGGACGTCGGGCCGCCCGACGTGGGTGGGGCCGTCGCCGACGGGGTTCCGGTCGTGCAGGCACCCAGCACCAGGCCGGCCGCCACGAGGAGCACGGCCGGGACGGCGCGGTGGCCGGTGCGGCGGCGCTCGGCGGGCGGGGAGGGCAGGCGGGTGGTCCGTGGCAGCAGCGCGGTCATGGTCTCTCGGTCCGTGCGGAGGGTGGCTCCTCACGCTAACCCCGGCGTCGCGCGCCCCCGGGGCGTCCGGCCGGTGTGTCGCCGCCGGTCAGCCGAGTGCCGCGTCGAGCTCGCGCTCGAGGTGCGCCGCGATCTCGAGGGCCGCCGTCGCCGCGGGCGAGGGTGCGTTCAGGACGTGGACCTGGCGCGGGGCCGTCTGGACGAGGAAGTCGTCGACCAGGCCGCCGTCCGGGCGCAGGGCCTGGGCGCGCACGCCGGCCGGGGCGGGCTCGAGGTCGGCGGCCTCGATGCCCGGCACGAGCCGCGCCAGGCTCGCGGCGAACCGGCGCCGGGACAGCGAGCGCAGCAGCTCGCCCGCGCCCGGGACCACGTTGCGCGCACCGAGGCGCCACAGCCCCGGGTAGCCGATCGCGTCGGCGACGTCCGTGGGCGAGACGTCCCGCCAGCGGTAGCCCTCGCGCGCGAGGGCGAGCACGGCGTTCGGTCCCGCGTGGACGCCGCCGCCGATCATCCGCGTCAGGTGCACGCCGAGGAAGGGGAAGCGGGGATCCGGCACGGGGTAGATCAGGCCACGGACGAGGTGCGTCCGGTGCTCCGCCAGCTCGAAGTACTCGCCACGGAACGGCACGATCCTCGCCTGCGGGCGCAGCCCCGACGCGGCGGCGAGGCGGTCGCTGTGCAGGCCCGCGCAGTTCACGAACGCGTCGGCGGACACCTCGCCGGTGGTCGTCTCGACCACCACGCGACCCGGCGTCGTGCGCGCGCGCAGCACGCGGACACCGGTCCTGACGGTGCCGGACCGACCCGTGACGATGCCGGCGAGCGCGTCGCACACCCCCGGGTAGTCGACGATCCCGGTGATCGGGACGTGCAGGGCGGCGACCGCGGCGACGTGGGGCTCGTGCTCGCGGGCGCCCGCCGCGTCGAGCAGCGAGGCCTCGACCTCGTTGGCCGCCGCACGCGCCTGCAGCGCGCGCAGGCGCGGGACCTCGGCCTCGGCCGTCGCGACGATGAGCTTGCCGGTCTGCTGGACGGCGACCCCGTGGTCCAGCGCGAACCGCCGCATCGAGGCCGCACCGGCCCGGCCGAGGCGCGCCTTGAGGCTGCCGGGGGCGTAGTAGATGCCCGAGTGGATCACGCCGGAGTTGCGACCCGTCTGGTGGGTCGCGAGGCGGTCCTCCTTCTCGAGCACGACGACCTCGTCGCCCCGCTCGGCGAGGCGGGCCGCCACCGCGAGGCCGACGATCCCCGTTCCGACGACGACGACGCGTGCCACGGTGCTCCTGAGGGTGACGAGGTTCGAGACGGACGGGCGCCGGGCCGCGGCGCAGAGTGCACTCTACGGGCGGTGCGTCGCGCCCCGACGGGACTCCCGGCCCCTGTCAGGACCCCAGGAGCGACGGGGTCTGGTACCAGGCGAGCGCGAGGCACACGACGCTCAGGCCGAGGATCGTCCCCTGCAGCCACCGTTGACCCGGGCGCACGAGCGACGCGGCGAGGGCGAGCCCGAGCGGCACGAGCGACAGGCCGTACCGGCCCTGGGTCGGCACGTAGTAGCTCGTGACGACGAAGTTCATGAGGACCAGGGCGACGGGTGCCAGGGCGCCGGCGAGGGCGAGACCCGCCGCGAGCTGCCGCTTGTACAGCGGCATCGAGGACGAGGCCGCGACCCACACGGCGCCGCCGAACATCGCGATGGCCAGCAGCTGGGCGAAGCCACGCGACGGGCCGTAGCTCAGGGGCTGCATGAAGACGCCGACGTTCTCGAGGACCTGCGCGGGCGTGAGGCTGTCCACCAGCGCCTCTTCGTACGGCTCGTCGTCGTTGAGGCGCAGGAGGCCGCGGACCACGACCCAGACCAGCGTCACGGCGAGCGCGCAGCCGGCGAGGTTGAGGATGTCGAGCAGCCGGCGGCGGGGCCGCGGTGCCCCGTCCGGCGTCCGCCAGAGCCAGGCGACCAGGAAGGCCGCGCAGCCCGCCATGACGACGACGAGGTTCGTCAGCTTGACCGTCCCCGCGAGCAGGCCCGCGAGCGACACGACCCACCACGGCACGCGGTCCCGCAGCCGCAGCGCGACGACGAACGCCACGACGGCGCCGACGAGGGCACCGGTGGAGTGCGGGGTGACGTACTGGAACTGGATGTTCGTGATCGACAGCCACAACGGGGCGAGGCCGGCCGCGGCGGCGGCGCCGACGGGGGCGCCGAGGTGACGGGCGAGGAAGAAGACGAGCGTCATCGTCAGCGCGCACCACAGGATCCCGAGGAGGCGGGCCGCCGTGATCATGTTCTCGGTGAGACCGAGGCCGTACGGGACGTGGGCGAGCGCCGCCACCGTCCAGTGGTAGAGCGGGGGGTCGATGTCCGCGGTGTTGTAGAACTCGATGTCCGAGGGGGCGCCGGCGCAGACCTTCGCGTTGGGCACGAGCGCGGACTGGTCCACCCCGCGGCAGCCGAGCTCCTGCAGGGTCTCGGGCGCGAGCGTCGCGCCCTGCCGCATGAGGAGCTGACCGTCCTGGGTCCGGACGAGCGTGTCGATGTAGGACAGCTCGTCCTGCGGACTGATGCCCGGCGTGTCGCGGATCCGGTCCGCGAGGAACGGTGCGGCCACCACCGTCGCGCACACCAGGACGAGCAGCGCCTGCACCACGGGGTGGCGGACGAACCGTCGGCGGACGGATCCGTCGGTGGGCTCCGGCTCCGTCGCCGTGCCGATGTCGGTGGTCATCGTGTCCTTCGTGGTCCGGACGTCGTCCAGCGCGCGCTGGTCCGACGCAGCATGCTAGCCGGGCACCGGGTCGGTGCGGCTCACCTATGCTGTACCGGCTACTCGTCCTGGGAGAGGTATGTCTGACGTCGTCGCACTGGGCCAACCCACCGTCGGGGAAGAAGAGCTGCAGGCCGTCGCGGAGGTGTTCGCCTCGGGCTGGCTCTCCGGAGCAGGACCCTCGTGCCGGGCGTTCGAGGAGGAGTTCACCCACGTCGCCGGGACGCAGCACGCTCTGGCGACCTCCAACTGCGGCTCCGCGCTGCACCTCGGGCTCGAGGTGCTGGGGGTCCGGCCGGGCGACGAGGTCGTCGTCGGCGACTACACGTTCCCCGCCACGGGTCACTCCGTGCTCTGGTCCGGGGGCGTGCCGGTGTTCGCGGACGTCCGCCCCGACATCTGGAGCGCCGACCCGGCCGCCGTCGAGGCCGCGATCACCCCGCGCACCGTCGGGATCCTGGCCGTCGACGTGTTCGGTCAGCCCGCGGACTACGACGAGCTGCGCGCCATCGCCGACCGGCACGGGCTGTGGCTGATGGAGGACGCCGCGTGCTCGGCGGGCGCGACGTACCGGGGGCGTCCCGCCGGCTCGCTCGCGGACGTCGCGACGTTCTCGTTCCACGGCCGCAAGGGGATCACCGCGGGGGAGGGCGGCGCGTTCACCACCGACCGTGCCGACCTGGCGGCGCACGCCCGCAAGCTGCACACCTACGGGATCGAGCCCGCGCTGAGCCGCGAGGGGTCGGCGGACCTCCCGGTGCCGTCGTTCGACGAGGCCGGCTACAACTACCGGCTCTCCGACATCTCGGCCGCGATCATGCGCGTCCAGCTCCGCCGGCTGCCCGCGCTGCTGGCCGCGCGGCGCCGCGCCGCCGCCGGGTACGCCGAGCTGCTGGGCGACCTCCCGCTCGTCACGCTGCCGGTCGCGCTGCCCGACCGTGAGCACCCCTGGCAGTCCTACGTGCTGACGCTCGACGCCTCGCTCGACCGGGGCGCGGTCGCGGTCGCGCTGCGCGCCCGCGGCGTGCAGTGCAACTTCGGGACGTACGCGTCCCACCTGCAGCCGGTGTACGGCGGGGGCCAGCAGCTGCCCGTCTCGGCCGACCTCTTCCAGCGGCACCTCGCCGTCCCCATGCACGCCAACCTGACCGACGACCAGGTCGAGCGCGTCGCCGCCACCGTGCGCGACGTCGTCACCGACCCCGCACACCGCCGCTGAGCGCGGTGGCAACCGAGGAGCATCCACATGGCTGACAAGACCGTCTTCTTCACCGGCGGCGCCGGGTTCATCGGGCTGCACGTCGTGCCCATGCTCCTGGAGCAGGGGTACAAGGTCCGCATCTTCGACAACATGTTCCGGGGCGACCGGGATGCCGTGGCGCGCCTGGCGGCCACAGGTGACGTCGAGCTGATCGACCAGGACGTGCGGTACGGGGGCGCCGTCCACCAGGCGATGAAGGGCTGCAGCCACGTCATCCACTTCGCGGCGGTGTCGATCAACAAGAGCCAGTCCGACCCGTACGAGTCCATGGACATCAACATGATCGGCAACCACAACGTGTTCGCGGCCGCCGCCGACCACGGCGTGGAGCGGCTCGTCTTCGCGTCGAGCGCGTCGGTGTACGGGGACCCCGAGCGGCTGCCGATGCACGAGGACGACCGGCTCGCGCCGCTCACGCCCTACTGCATCTCCAAGCGCGCGGGCGAGGACCTGCTCGGGTTCTACCAGCGTCGCGCCGGCCTGTCGTGGATCGCGCTGCGGTACTTCAACGTCTACGGTCCCGGCCAGAAGACGACCGCGTACTACACGTCGGTCATCAACCACTTCGTCAACCGGCTGCGCCAGGGCGAGCCCCCCGTCATCGACGGCAAGGGTGAGCAGTCGATGGACTTCATCCACGTGCACGACATCGCGCGCGCCGCGGTCCTCGCCCTGACGTCGGAGCAGGCCAACGTGCCCGTCAACATCGGCACCGGCATCGACACGTCCATCGCGGACCTGGCGCGCATCCTCATCGACGCCGTGGGCGCGGACGTCGAGCCGATCTTCAACCCGCGCGACGTGCTCGTGTCGCGTCGTGCGGCCGACGTGCAGCGCGCGAAGGACGTCCTCGGCTTCGAGTCGTCCATCACGGTGCGCGACGGCATGACCGACCTCATCCGGAACGGCGGCTGATGACGGGCCGCACCCCCGGCGCCCTGCCGCCCAACCCGTACCACGAGCACGCCTGGATCGTCGGCGAGCCGACGATCGGCGAGGGCACCTGGATCGGCGCGTTCACCGTCATCGACGGCTCGGGCGGGCTGACGATCGGCGCCGGCTGCGACATCGCCGCAGGCGTGCAGGTGTACACGCACTCGAGCGCCCGCCGCTGCGTGTCCGGCAGGGCGTGGCCGACGGTCGAGCGCGCCCCCGTCACGATCGGCGACCGGGTCTTCCTCGGTGCCAACGCGGTGGTGAACATGGGCGTCACCATCGGGGACGAGGCGGTCGTGGCCGCCGGTGCGGTCGTCACGCGCGACGTCCCCGCGCGCACGGTCGTCGCGGGCGTGCCGGCGCGGGTCGTCGCCCGCGTCGAGCTCGGTGCACCGGGCACGCGGCCCGAGTTCGTCCCGGAGGGCGGCGCGTGAGGATCGTCGTCGTCAACAACTTCTACCCCCCGCGGGTGGGGGGCAGCTCGCACCTGTCGGACGCCCTCGCCCGCGCGTACGCCGCACGCGGCCACGACGTGCTCGTGGTCACCGCGGCGTACGGCGACGCACCGCCCGTCGAGCACCGCGACGGCCTCACGATCGTGCGGCTGCCGGCCGTCGCCCTGCCCGAGTCACGGTTCGCGGTGAGCTTCGACATCTCGTTCGCGACGCGCCCGAGCCTGTTCCGCCGGCTGTGGCGCCTGCTCGACAGGTTCGCGCCCGACGTGGTGCACCAGCACGGGCAGTTCTTCGACCTGACGTGGGCGACCGGGGCCTGGGCGCGGCACCGCGGGGTGCGGACGCTGCTCAGCGTGCACACCCGGCTGGAGAACCCGCAGGCGCACTACCACGGGGTGTTCCGCGGCCTGGACGCGCTCATGGTCTACCCCACGATGCGCGTCCACCGTCCCCACCTGGTCGTGATGGACGCCCTGATGGACGAGTACGTCAAGGCGCGCTACCGGGGGGCGACCGCCGGGCTCGAGTACATCCCGGTGGGCGTCGACGCCGACTGGACGGTCGGGGGTGACCGCGCGAGCGGCAGGGAGCGGCTGGGGCTCGACGACGCGACCCCGCTGGTGCTCTCGCTCGGCCACGTCATCCCGCTGCGGGACCGGGTCGCGCTCGTCGAGGCGCTGCCCGCGGTGCTCGAGAAGGTCCCCGACGTGCGGCTCGCGGTGGTGGGGCGCGTCTACTACGACGCCTTCGAGCGCCGGGCCGACGAGCTCGGTGTGCGCGAGCACGTGATGACCGTCGGGGCGGTGCCCAAGAGCGCGGTCCCCGACCTGCTCGCGGCGGCCGACGTCGAGTCCCACGAGCAGGGCATCGGCCTCGGCACGGCGACCCTGGAGGCGATGGCCGCCGGCGTCCCGGTCGTCGCGCCCGGGCGTGCCGACAACTTCCCGACCGTCCCGCTCGGCGACCGTGAGCACCTGTACGTCACGACGCCCGGGGACGTCGACGCGCTGGCCGCCGCCCTCGTCGAGGCGCTGACGGACCCGGAGCACGCGCGCCGGGTCGGGGCCGCGGCGCAGCAGGTGGTGCGCGAGAGCTTCGAGCTCGCGCACGTGGTCGACCAGCACCTCGAGGTGCTCGAGCGGCTCGCGGCGCGTCGACGCTGAGACGGCCGCGGCCCCGACCCGTGGGCGGGTCGGGGCCGCAGGCGGCTCAGCGCACCGACGTCACGCCGGGACGGCGGCCGCCGCCTCCTTGACCCGCGCGACGACCGAGTGCGACGGCAGGATCGAGTCGCGCTCGGCGTCCGCGTCGACCTCGCCGCGCACGAGGGCGACGAACCGGTCGAGCTGGGCCGCGAGCGGCTCCCGCGACGTCGTCATCTCGGGGATCTCGATGACCGTCTGCTGGCGGTACCCGCGGCCCTCGTCGGACGCCTCGGCGGCGACGTGGTGGTACACCGTCACGCCGCGCCGCAGCAGGTCGATCTCGACCATGCGGTCGAGCTCGTGGATCACGAGCTCGCGGACCTTCTTCTGCCCGACGCGGCTCGCCGACACCGACGCGACACCGCCCTGGGAGAACTTCAACGACGCCTGCACGACGTCCTCCGCGCCCGGGAGCGACGACGGGTGGAACTGCCCGACGACCGCCTCGACCTGGTCGACGTCCCCGGGCAGGAACTGCATGGCGAGGTCGACGTCGTGGACCAGGAGGTCCCACGCCACGCCGGTGCGGATGCGCGGGGCGTAGGGGGAGTGGCGCGTCGCGGTGACGTGCACCGGGGCCTGGACGATCGACCGCGCGGTGACGACGGCGGGGTTGTACCGCTCGAGCAGCCCGCACATCATCGGCACGCCGCGCTCTCGCGAGAGGTCGAGGACCGCGCGCGTCTCGTCCAGCGTCGGGGTCACCGGCTTCTCGACGAGGAGCGGCACACCGGCCTCGAGCACCTGCCGGGCCAGGGGGCCGTGCGCCTCGGTCGCCGCCGCGACGATCACGGCGTCGATCCCGTCGAGCGAGCCGAGCTCCGGGCGCCACGACGCGCCGAGGCGCTCCGCCAGGGCTGCGCCGATCTCGGCGCGCGGGTCGACGACGGTCACGAGGCGCGTGCCCTCGTTCTGCGACGTGACGCGTGCGTGCAGCGAGCCCATCGACCCGGCACCGACGAGCAGGACGGCGAGCGGCGCGGCCATGGTCATGCCCCCAGGATGCTGCGGACGGCGGTGACGATCGTGTCGACGTCCGCGTCGGTCACCTTCGGGTGGACCGGCAGGGAGACGACCTCGCGGACGATGCGCTCCGCGACCGGGACGTCCCCGACGCGCACGCGCGGGTGGTCGCGGTAGCAGTCGTAGTCGAAGACCAGGCGCGGGTAGTAGATGCCGTTGCCGATGCCGGCCTCGGTGAGGCGGGCCACGAACTCGTCGCGGTCGACGGGGGCGTCCGGCGTGAGCCGGACCGTGAACTGGTGCCAGACGTGTCCGCGCCCCGGCAGCTCGCGCGGCACGACGAGCCCGGGCACGTCGGCCAGGCCCGCGGCGAGCCGGGCGGCGTTCGCCCGGCGCCGCGCGACCGTCGCGGCGTAGCGGTCGAGCTGCGGCAGGACGACCGCGGCCTGCAGGTCCGTCAGGCGGTAGTTGTGGCCCGCGACCTCGTACTGGTACCGCGCCCGCATGCCCTGGTTGCGCAGCACGCGCAGCCGGTCCGCGAGCGTGTCGTCGTCGGTCGTGATGATGCCGCCCTCACCCGTGGTGAGGTTCTTGGTGCCGTAGAACGAGAAGCAGCCGACGCCGAAGCTGCCCGCGACGCGTCCCTCGAACGTGGCGCCGTGCGACTGCGCCGAGTCCTCGACGAGCGCGAGCCCGCGGCCGTCGGCGAGCGCGCGGAACGCGCCCGCGTCCACCGTCTGCCCGTACAGGTGCACCGGCATGAGCACGGCGGTGCGGTCGGTGACGGCGGCGGCCGCAGCTGTGACGTCCAGGTTGAAGTCGTCCTCGCCGATGTCCGCGAACGTCGCGGTCGCGCCGGCCTCGAGGATCGCGTTGAGGGTCGCGACGAACGTGAACGGCGTCGTCAGCACCTCGTCGCCCTCCTGCAGGTCCAGGACCTGCAGCGCGGCGACGAGCGCGGTGGTGCCGTTGTTGACGGCGACGGCGTGCCGCACACCCGTCAGCTCGGCGAAGCGGCGCTCGAACTCGGCGACGACGGGGCCCTGCGCGATCATGCCCGAGCGCAGGACCTTGAGGACCTCGGCCTCGACCGCAGGGCCGAGGTCGACGGAGGAGATGGGGATCACGGGGTTCCTCGTGCTGTGGGTGGGGCTGTCGACCGCGGACGACCGTACCAGCCGCAGAACCGCCGTCGAGGGGCCTTGCGGGCGTCCGGACGGGTTCTGGGTACGATCCCTTCGTGACGACGACGACACACGGCCGAAACACGATCCACCCATCGGCTGTGATAGGTGACGAGGTGGAGCTCGGTCAGGGCAACGTCATCGGCCCGTACGTCGTGATCCTCGGTCCCGTGCGGATCGGGGACGACAACTGGTTCGGCTCCGGTGCGACCATCGGCGCACCGCCGGAGGTGCGTGGCGTCGACCACCCCGCGCAGTGGCTGACGGGCGGCGGCGGCGGGGGCGTCGTCATCGGTGACCGCACCCTGGTGCGCGAGCAGGTCGTGATCCACCAGGGGTGGCAGTCGGTCACCGAGGTCGGGGACGACTGCTTCCTCATGAACCGCGCCTACGTCGCCCACGACTGCCGGCTCGCCGACGGCGTGACCCTCGCATCGGGCACGGCGCTCGGCGGCCACGTCGTCGTGGGCGCCCGGGCCGGCCTCGGCCTCGGTGCGCTCGTCCACCAGCGCAGGGTCGTCGGACCGGGCGCGATGGTGGGCATGGGTGCGGTCGTCAGCCGCGACGTCGCCCCCTACGCCAAGGTGTACGGCAACCCCGCACGCGTGCGCGGGGCGAACGTCGTGGGGATGCAGCGCCAGGGCGTGCCGGAGGAGGCGATCGCCGAGGTTGAGCGCGCCTATGCTCTGGGTCGCCCGCCGGAGCCGGAGCTGCTCGGCGTGCTGAGAGAGGTGTTCGCGAGGTGGGACGAGGCGCACGCGGTAGCACGCTGAGAGCGCAGGGACGAGAAGCGGATCCGATGACCACGACAGCGCGCCCCGAGCCCGCGGACGTCCCCCCCACGGGCGACCCCGCGGTGCCGCCGGCCTCGCGCCGTGCCGCCCTCATCACGACGGCCCGCTGGGCGCTCATCGTCCTGGTGCTGGTCGCCGCCGGCTGGCAGGTCGTCCGGCAGTGGACCGAGGTCCGCGAGGCCCTGGTCTCGGTCCACCCCCTGGCCGCCGTGCTGTCGTTCGTCTGCGTCATCCTGGGGCTCGTGGCCGGCACCATGAGCTGGCAGACCCTCCTGGACGACCTCGGCCCGCGCGTCGGGATCGCGCGCGGCGCGCAGATCTGCCTGGTGGGCCAGCTCGGGAAGTACGTGCCCGGGTCCGTCTGGGCGTACCTCCTGCAGATGGAGATCGGGCGGCGGCACGGTGTCGCACGCGCGCGGGTCTTCGCCACGAGCCTGTTCGCCGCCGGCGTCGGCGTCGTCGCGTCGCTGGTGCTGGGGCTCGCGGCCCTCCCGGTGCTCGCCGGGGAGCACCGCGAGCTGCTCTGGCTCTTCGCGCTGCTCCCCGTCGGCCTGGTGTGCCTGCACCCGCGGGTCATGACGTGGCTCGCGTCCGCGATCTTCCGGCTGCTCCGCAAGCCCCCGCTCGACCACACGCTGCGCGTCGGCGTGGTGGGTCGCTCCCTGGGCTGGGCCCTGCTGTCGTACCTGCTGTTCGGGGTGCACCTGTGGCTGCTGGCCAACTCGCTCGTCGACCCCGGCCCGGAGGCGCTCCTGCTGTGCGCCGGCGCGATCGCCCTCGGCTTCACGGCCGGGCTGTTCGCGGTGTTCCTGCCGTCGGGCGTCGGGGTCCGCGAGGCGGTCCTGGTCGCCGCGCTCGCCACGATGATGTCCGTCGGGTCGGCGACCGGGGTCGCGGTCGCGTCGCGGCTCGTCTTCACCGTCGGGGACCTCACCGTCGCCGGTCTCGCCGCGCTCACCGCGGTCGTGGCGCGGCGCCGGATGGCCGCCGCCGGGCTGCCCACCGACGTGCCCGACGAGCTGCGCCAGGGGACCGGGAGCGCCACCGCCTGACGCGCGGGCGGACCGGTCGGGCCCGGGGCGGGTCAGGCCCGGGGGCGCCGCCGCCCGGCGGCCGCCTGGCGGTACACCGCGGTGTGCGCGTCGGCGGACGCGTCCCAGGTGAACGCCGCGGCATGGGCGGCTCCTCGCCGCCCGAGGTCCGTCCCCGCCGCCAGCACCTCGCGCAGGCCCGCGGCCAGGGCGTCGACGTCGAGCGGGTCCACGAGCACCGCCGCGTCGCCCGCGACCTCGGCGCACGCGGTGCCAGCCGACGTCAGCACGGGGCAGCCGTGCGCCATCGCCTCGAGGACCGGCATGCCGAAGCCCTCCCGCAGGGAGGGGAACGCGAACGCGGTCGCCCCCGCGTAGAGCGCGTGCAGGTCCGCCGCGTCGAGCCTCCCCGTCAGGTGGACGCGGGCGCCGGGGGGCGCGGTGTCGGGCACGCGGACGTCGCCCCAGCCGGTCGGACCGACGAGGACCAGGTCGGGCGCCGGTGCGGGCAGGTCCGACCACGCGGCGACGAGCCGTCCCACGTTCTTGCGGGGCTCCAGGGTGCCCGCCCACAGCAGGTAGTCACGGTCGAGACCGAGCCGTGCGCGCACCTGCGCCACCTGGGCGGCGGCGACCTGCGGCACCCGCACGCCGTGCGGCACGACGTGCACGCGGTCGATGCCGACCCCGTGCTGCAGGAGGGCGTCGGCGGTCGCGCGGGACGGGACGACGACGGCGGCGGCCTGCTCGCGCGTCCGCGTGAGCGCGCGACGGAAGTACGCGTTGCCGCGCGGCGTGAAGTGCGTGGGGTCGTCCAGGAACGCCAGGTCGTGGACGGTCACGACGAGCGGACGCGCCGTGCCCGGCACCGCCCACGTCGGGGCGTGCACCACCTGCGCGCCACGCACGGCCCACTCGGCGCGGGGCAGGGTCGTGCGCTGCCACGCCTCGTAGAGCGCGGCCCGCGGCAGCGGGATCGCGCGCGTCGGCACGTCGGGGCGCACGTCGGCGGGTGGGGGAGACCGGTGGGCCGCGCGGACGCCGGTCACCCGGACGTCGTCACGACGCCCCAGGGCACGCGTGAGCTCGACGACGTAGGTCGCCGACCCACCGGGCACCGGCTGCCAGCACTGCTCGACGACCATGGCCACGTCGAGGACGTCCGCGCTGCTCACCGACACGGTGGACGAGCCTACGGCACGCCGAAGCGACCGGGACGGGGCAGCGCAGCCCGTAGGCTGGCGCGTCGGCGGAGGGTCGCCGCCGTGCGTGCGGCGGGCACCTGCCGGCAGGCGGTGGGTGTCCGGCGGGTATGCGGTGGGCCTGCGGTGGGCACGGATGCGCGACGGGTACGGGTGCGCTCTCGGGTACGGGTGAGAGGTCGGAGGCTGTCGGTGGCGGACGGACGTCGGGTGCGGGTCCTGGTCGACGCGACGGCGGTGCCGCCGGACCGGGGTGGCGTCGGACGCTACCTCGACGACCTGTTGCCGGAGCTCGCAGCCGCGGGCATCGACCTCGTCGTCGTCGCGCAGCAGCGCGACGTGGCGCAGCTGCGCGACCGGCTGGCCGGTGCGCGCGTGATCGCCGCTCCGGCGTCGGTGCGGTCCCGACCCGTGCGCCTGGTGTGGGAGCAGGTCGCCCTGCCGGTGCTGGCCCGTCGCGTCGGTGCGGACGTCGTCCACAGCCCGCACTACACGATGCCGCTGCTCACGCGTCGGCCCGTGGTGGTGACGCTGCACGATGCCACGTTCTTCAGCCACCCCGAGCTGCACTCCGCGCTCAAGGGCCGGTTCTTCCGCACCTGGATCCGCATCGCCGCGCGGCGGGCCGCCGTCCTGGTCGTGCCGTCGCAGGCGACGCGCCGCGAGGTGGCGCGCGTGACGTCCGCCGACGGCGACGCGATCGTCGTCGCGGCGCACGGTGTCGACGCCGAGGCGTTCCGCCAGGTCGACGCACCGGAGCGGGAGCGTGTGGCGCGCGTCCTCGGGCTGGAGGGGCGGCGCTGGGTGGCGTTCCTCGGCACGCTCGAGCCCCGCAAGAACGTCCCCGCGCTGGTGCGTGCCTGGGTGCGCGTGTGCGCGGGCACACCGGACCCCCCGGCGCTCGTGCTGGCCGGGGGACGCGGCTGGGACACCGAGGTCGACCCGGCGGTCGCCGCCGTCCCGGCGGGTCTGACCCTGCTGCGCCCGGGCTACCTCGCGTTCGATGACCTCGCGGGCTACCTGTCCGGCGCCGAGGTCGTGGCCTACCCGAGCAAGGGTGAGGGCTTCGGGCTGCCGGTGCTCGAGGCGATGGCCTGCGGCGCCGCGGTGCTGACGACGCGCGAGCTGTCCCTCGCGGAGGTCGGCGGCGACGCCGTCGCGTACTGCGACGTGGACGTCGATTCCATCGCGGACGCGCTCGGCGCGCTGCTGGCGGACGAGGACGAGCGCCACCGGCTCTCGCACGCGGCCCGCGAGCGGGCCGCGACCTTCACCTGGGCGGCGTCGGCGGCGCGGCACGCCGAGTCGTACCGGCGCGCCGCGCGGCGCTGACCCGTCAGGGGACCTGGACCACCCGGCAGTCCAGCAGGGTGTGGTCGTCGCCCCCGACGGTGTTGATCGCGAACGTGCACACCTGCCGTCGCCCGCTCGGTGCCGGGACCGTGGCAACGAGGCCGTGCCGGTCGCCCACGCCGCCGTACACCGCGCCGACGTCGGGCCGGGAGCGGTCCGCCACGACGGCGTGACCGACGCCGTCGACGTAGACGTGCACCGGCGCGGTCGCGCGGGGGGTGTCCGGGTCGAAGGCCCAGCCCCGCACGGTCACGGCGCCGCGCGCCACCGTCACGGAGTCGACCACGCCCAGGGGCCGTCGGTCGGGGACCACGACGGTGCGGCACTGCAGCAGCGTGTGGGGTCCGGCGGCGGCGGTGTTGATCGCGTAGACGCACAGCGCGTGCGGGCCGGGTCGGGCGGCGACCCGGTGGGAGAAGCCGCGGGCCGCACCCGACCCGTACGCCGCGGCGACGTCCGGCCGTGACCGGTCCGCCTGCAGCGCGACGCCGACCCCGTCCACGTACACGTGGACCTGCGTCGTCCGGTTCGGGGTGTCGGTGTCCAGGGTCCACCCGCCCAGCGTGAACCCGGTGTTGTCGGGGACGACCTGCTCGAGCACACCGATCGGTGCCACGTCTGGCACCACGACCGTCCGGCAGCCGAGCAGCGTGTGGTTGCCCTGCCCGGTGTTGATGCCGTGCACGCAGACGGCGTGGCTGCCCGGGGCGGCGTCCGCGGTGTGGCGGTACCCGGTGCGACCGTCGCGCTGGTATGCCGCGGCGACGTCCGGGCGTGACCGGTTCGCCGGCAGCGCCACCCCGACGCCGTCGATGTAGACGTGCACCTGCGTGGGCCCCGGGGTGTCGGGGTCGAACGTCCAGCCGGAGACCGTGATGGTCGAGTTGGTCGCGGTCAGGGCGTCGATCGCCCCGACCGGCGGGGTGCGGGGGACGGGTGTGCCGACGACGACGCGGCGGCAGTCGAGCAGCGTCGCGGGGCCGCTGCCCGCGTCGGTGCCGAAGGTGCACACCTCGTGCTCGCCGACCGGGAGCGCGCGCTCGTGCCGGAAGCCGTGGCGGTCGCCCTTGCCGTAGACGGCCGCGATGTCCGGCCGCGACAGGTCGGCCGCGACCGCGACCCCGACGCCGCCGATGTAGATGTGCGCCTGCGTCGAGGCGGACGAGTCGGGGTCGAGCGTCCACCCCGTCACCACGACCCCCGTGGCGCTGACCGCGACGGCGTCGACGACGCCGACGGGTGCCGCGTTGCGCACGGTCACGGTGCGGCACCCCAGCGACACGGTCGTGCCGTCGGCCACGTTGACGGCCGCGAGGCACACCGGCCAGCTGCCGGCGGCGACGGGCACCTCGAGCCGGAAGCCGTGGCGGTCCCCGAGTCCCGGGTAGACGGCGGCGACGTCGGGGCGGGACAGGTCCGCCAGGACGGTGCTCGGCACGCCGGCGGTCCAGACCTCGACCACGATGGGGTCGGGCGTCTGCGGGTCGAGCGCCCAGCCGGTGACCGTGAAGGACCCGGAGCCGGTGGTCACCGCGTCCCAGACCCCGCGGGGCGAGACGTCCACGGCAGCGTTGGCGAGCTCGGCGACGCGCGTGCGCAGGTAGGGCAGGAGGTTGTACAGGTTCTGACCGGGGCAGGACGTGGTCTGCGCGTCGCGGTGCCCGAAGATCGTCGACATCGAGACCACGGTCCCCGCCGGGAAGCGCGACGCACCGCCCCCCGACACCATGGAGATGTCGACACCCGCCCGGATGCCGTGGATCGAGAACTTCCAGGCGATGAGCGAGGCCAGCGCGTCCGCGAGCGGGTCCGGGACGCCGGCGGCACCGTACTCGCCGATGGCGGCGATGCCGAACGTCTGGCTGTTGAAGCCGCCGGTGTGGACACCCACGACGGAGGCGGTCACGCCGCCCGCGCGCCCCTCGAACAACCGGCCGAACTTGTCGACGAGGAAGTTGTAGCCGATGTCGCACCAGCCGCGACCGCCGTCCGACTCGGGGCGCGTGTGGTAGGCGTAGAAGCCGCGGATGATGGCCGGGACGTCCGCCGCCCCGTAGGAGTTGCTCGAGGCGCTGTGGTGCACCGCGGCGGCACGCACCGTGGTCGACAGGTCGGGCGAGCACGTGCGCAACGACTCGTCGGCACCCCAGCCGGCCCGGTCGATCATCGCCGGGGCGCCCGGCACGGGGACCGCGGAGACGGTCGTCGCGTCCGTCGTCCGGACGCCCGGGTCGACGAGCACGGCCTTGAGCCCCGTCACGGTGCCCTCGGCCGCGTCGGCGCGCAGCTGCAGCCCGTCCGCGCCGACCGCCACGATCGGGTCCGTGCCGTCACGGGCGTCGTCCAGGCCGGACTCGGCGCGGTCGTCGTCGGCCGCGACGTCCCCGCCCTCGGTCTGCTGCCAGTCCGTCCACTGCCCGTCGACGCGGACGCGGTAGTCGACGGTCACGCCCGTCGGACCGGCGTCCCAGGTGACGCCGAGCACCGAGAACGCGTCCGTGTCGAGCTCCTGCGTGAGGACGTCCGCCTCGACCGGAACGCTCAGCGCGCGGGACTGCTCGCCGCCGGCCTCGGCCGCCGGGGCCGTGCCCGTGAGGTCGAGCTCCTGCACGGACAGCGGTCGCGAGGCCTCGGCGGTCGTGCCGGCAGCCGCGTCGGACGCCTCGGGCGCTGCGGCGACTGCGGAGGCGGCGACGGGAACGCCCGCGGCGGGCACCAGCACACCGGCCAGGAGCGCGGCGGTCACGCGGAGCGCGACCCTGGGTCGGGATCCGCGCATGACGCCTCGTTCCGGTCGCAGGCCCGCCGCGCAGGCGCGCGGCGTCACTCCATCGTGACAGCCGGGACGGCCGCAGTCGGGATGGGGCGCCGGGACGGCGTGTCAGGCCCGCAGGCTGCGCACGTACTCCTCGACGACGTGGGCGTCGGGCAGGAGGCCGGCGTCGCGCGCCTCGGCGAGGCCGGGGGCCGCCGCGTCCTTGTCGGACAGCAGCGGGGTGAGCGGACGCCCGGCGCGGTCCGTCGTCGGCCACGCGATGCCGATCTCCGGGTCCAGCGGGTGGATCCCGTGCTCCCGGCCCGGTGCGTAGCCCGTCGAGCACAGGTACATCACCGTCGAGCCGTCCTCGAGGCTCACGAACGCGTGCCCCAGGCCCTCGGACAGGTAGATGGCGCGCCGGTCGACGTCGTCCAGCAGCACGGAGTCCCACTGGCCGAACGTCGGGGAGCCGACGCGGATGTCGACGACGACGTCGAGCACCGCACCCGTGGCGCACGTGACGTACTTGGCCTGTCCCGGGGGGACGTCCGCGAAGTGGATGCCGCGCAGCACCCCGGCGGCGGACACCGAGCAGTTCGCCTGCTGCAGGTCCAGACGGTGCCCCACGGCGTCCGCGAAGGCCTCGTCCTTGAACCACTCGAGGAAGACCCCACGGGGGTCCGGGAACTGCTTCGGCGTGATCTCCCAGGCGCCGGGCACCTGGAGCTCGCGGAACTGCACGGGGATCCTCCTGCGAATCGGTCGGTATCGCGCCCACCCTAACGGCGGGCGGTAGGCTCACGCCTCGGTGGGGACGGTCGAGAGTGGGAGAGTCGTGCGCTGGTTGGTCGCAGGGTCGTCGGGGATGCTCGCGCAGGACGTGGTCGACCTCCTGGTGTCGCGGGGCGACGACGTCACCGCCGTGGACCGTGAGGTCCTCGACATCACGGACCCCGCCGCGGTGGGGTCGGCGGTGGCGGGGCACGACGTGGTCGTGAACTGCGCGGCCTGGACGGCCGTCGACCCTGCCGAGGCGCAGGAGGCGGCGGCGTTCACCGTCAACGCCGTGGGTCCGCAGCACCTCGCGCGCGCGGCGCACCGCGCCGGCGCGCGCCTGGTCCAGATCTCGACGGACTACGTCTTCGACGGCCACGCGGACGTGCCGTACGGCGAGGACGACGCCGCGGCGCCGCGCTCCGCGTACGGCCGGACCAAGCTCGCCGGTGAGTGGGCCGTGCGCGCGGAGGCGCCCGACCACCTGATCGTGCGCACGGCCTGGCTCTACGGTGCCGGCGGTCCGTGCTTCCCCCGGACGATCGCCCGGGCGGCTGCCGAGCGCGGCGCCCTGCAGGTCGTGGACGACCAGCGCGGTCAGCCGACGTGGACGCGCGACCTCGCCGACCTGGTCGTGCGCCTCGTCGACGCCGGCGCGCCCAGCGGGACGTACCACGGCACGTCGTCGGGTGAGACGACCTGGTACGGGTTCGCGCGTGCGGTGGTCGAGGCCGCAGGCATGGACCCCGCGATCGTCGCGCCGACGACCAGCGAGGGCGCCGCGCGCCCCGCGCCCCGCCCCGCGTACTCCGTGCTCGGCCACGAGGCGCTCGTGCGTGCGGGCGTGGCCCCCGTGGGCGACTGGGCCGAGCGCTGGCGCGTGGCTGCGGACGAGGTGCTCGCCGGTCGACCCTGACCGGACGGGTCGACGCCGGGCGCAGGTCGACCCGGAGAGCGCAGATCGACCCTGATCGCGCTGCCGGAGCCCCCCGGACGCACCGTCGGGCGCGTCCGCGTGGTGCGGACGCGCCCGACGGCGGGGCTGGGCTGGGTCAGTTGGCGACGCGCAGGTAGTACGCGACACCCTCGTACGAGTAGCCCGGGATCCCCTTGACCGTCTCCACCTCGGAGGCGTTCGCGGTGTAGAAGTGCGTCCCGGACCGCGGCAGGAAGAAGCGGTGCATGGCCGTCAGGCCCGTGCCGGGGACGGCGGAGACGCGCCCCGCGACGCCGTCCAGCGAGTACTGCGGGTAGGTCAGGACCGCCGCGTACTCGGCGGGCGAGGACGTGTAGAAGTGCGTGCCGGCCGAGGCCAGGTAGAACCGGTTGAGGTTCTGCAGCGTCGTCGAGGTCGGCGACTCGTTCGGGCCCTTGATGTAGGCGATCAGACCCTCGTAGCGGTACTCGGGCATGCCGATGACGTTGTTCCGCTCGGCGGCCGACGTCGAGTAGAAGTGCGTCCCCGCGCTCGGCTTGTAGAACCGGTAGAGGGGGAGCTCACCGGCCTGCGCCGTGCTGTGGGGGTACTCGAGCACGAGGAGGTACGCGAACAGCCCGTAGGACGACTGCGCGATCGCGATGCCCGAGTCGGTGAGGTTCGCGTCGACCGCGTCGGCGTCGAGCGCCTCGGCGACCAGCTGGAGGAACGTGTCCATGTCGGAGGAGTTCTCCCACACGTACATGAGCTCCACGCCGCCGTTGGAGCCGGCGGGCACCTTCGACTCGACGTTCGGGTCGAGCTGCGGCTCGTAGGTGGAGGTCTGGCCGGCCAGCCAGTTGTAGGCCACGGTGTCCAGGTTGCCGTTGCGGACGACCGGGTTGGCGCCCCAGCCGAGGCGGCTGATGTTGAGGTTGCGGAACGTCGTCCACTCCGCGTCGGGCTGACCGAGGTGGGTGGCCTCGACGGCCGAGGACCGGACCGAGCCCTCGGCGGAGGGCCCGACCTCGGAGGTGAGCTTCTGGAGCGTGGGTGTCTCGGCGGCGACGGCGGTGGTGCCGGCGGCGCCACCGAGCCCGAGGGCGAGGGCGAGGACCAGGGCCGACCTGGTCAGGGTGCGAGAGCGCACGAAGTTCCTCCTACACAAGACGATGCACGCGGCACGGCGTGCGCGCGGCGTCCCACGATAGGGCGCGGGCGACCCTTCCCGTGCCCGTTCCGGTGAACGTCGTGACAACGGGCATCGCATTCACCGGAACGGACGTACCGAGCGCTGGTGTCAGCGGCTGACGCCAGGGACCGAGGTCTTGGCGAACCGGTAGCCGGACTGCTCGACGGCGAAGGGGATGATCCGCTCCAGGGCGTGCAGCATGGTCCCGTCGATCGGCAGCGGCTCGGCGGGGTACTCCTCCCACTGCAGCTGCGCGTCCAGGAGTGGCCGCAACGCGTCCGTGCGCGCCCAGAACATTCCCCCCATGGGGAAGTCCAGGTGGGTGGTCAGCGGCGTGGTCAGCCCGAGGCGCTTGGCGAGCCGTTCCCCCTCGTCGCGGTTGAGGTCCCAGTCGTTGAGGTGCGGGTCCTCCGGGGCCACGAGCCCGAGCCGCTCGTCCGCCGCGAACGCCGCGCAGACCGTGTCCATCATCCGTGCGCTCCCACCGACCAGGTTCTCCCACAGGAAGGTGCGCCACCGGTCGGCCACGTCCCCCGCGACGTGGGGGCTGCGCTTGCCGTGGACGTGCAGGACGAGGTCGTACCCGTCGAGCACGTCGTGCCCCAGCCCGGTGAACAGGGGTGCCAGGTCGCGGCCACGGTTCTCGACGACGTCGACCTGCCACCGCTCGGCCCCGGCCCGCTCGAGCCTGCGGCGCAGGTCGATCTCCTTGTGCTCGGACGTCGTGCTCAGCCGCAGGTCGACCTGCTGGGCGTTGCCGCCCATGCGCTCGAGCAGCTCGTCCACCAGCTCGGGGTAGTGGAAGTGCCCGTGCACGAGGACCCGCAGGTCGGTGGCCGCAGGGGAGGCGGACGGTCGGACGACCGGCAGCGCCCACGGGCCGTCCGGGCGTCCCCGGCGCAGGTAGTCGACGAACGGGTCGCCATCCCGCGCCTCGACGTAGTCGGGCGACTGCTCGGCGTACACGAGGGGGTGGAACCCCTCGGCCGGGCGGCGCACGAGCAGTCCGGTGCGGGGCCGCGCCCGTGGCGCCGTCAGCCGGGAGCGGTGGACGTACTCCTGCAGGAGCGCAAGGGGGTCGGCGTCGCGGCCGGCCCCGCCGTACAGGTGGGCGTCGAACGCACCCGACTCGACGAGTGCCGCCACGTCGCGCTGCTCCTGCTCGTGCGCGGCGCGGGCCTCGCCTCCGAGCTCGGCGAGGCGGGCGGTGTAGGCCGCCATGTCGAACGCGGGAGCCGCCGCCGCCCGCAGGCGGTCCCCGTAGGTCAGGCGCCCCTCGGCGTCGTCGGCGAGCCGGCGGATGGTGGCGGCGGCCGTCGCGGTGTCGAGGTGCGGCACGACGAGCTCCCGGAGCAGGTCGTCCTTGCCCAGCCACTCGGCGAAGCCGCTCGCACCGTCGAACGCGACGATCGGCGTGCCGGACAGCGCGGCGTCGATCGTCACGTTCGGCAGGGGGTCGAGGCGGGACGAGAGGAAGAACAGGTCGGCGCGCTCGTACAGCGGCGTGAGGTCCGACGTGGGGGCCAGGAACGACACGACGTCGTCGGCCCCGCTGCGCCGCACCTGCTCGTGCAGCTCGTCCACGTACCAGTTCAGCGACGGGTGGCGGTCGCCGATCCAGGCGAACCGCACCTCCCGCTCGCCCCCCGAGCGGCGCACCTGGTCGGCGGTCTGGACGAAGAACTCGACGCCCTTGCGGGGTGAGATCGTGCCGGCCCCGACGACGAGGACCGTCGAGGCGTCGAGGTCCGCGAGCAGGTCGGCCAGCGCGTGCTCCGGCAGCTCGGTCTCGACGCCGTCGGACCCGCGACGCATGGGCCGTGGGGCGCGGTCGGTGTCGCTGCCCGCGGGCAGCAGCGACTGCCCCTGCGGGATGACGTGATGGGGACGGGCGATCAGGTCGGCGTACTCGCGGCGCATGGAGTCGGCCACGATCGGCGCCGAGAAGACGACCTCGGACACCGTGGCGAACAACGCGCCCAGCACGCCCTCCGGGCGCATGCTCGAGGGGAACTCGTGCACCAGGGCCACGACCGGGACCCCGGTGGCCTCGAGCGCGGGGGCGAGCGGGTGGGTCGCGGCCGAGTTCGCCAGGGCCCACGTGGGTCCGAAGCGCTCGACCAGCTGCTCCGCGAGGATCTGCGCCTCCGCAGGGTGCCACGGGTCGGCCTCGACGAGCGTCACGGTCGCGGCGGCGGCACGCTCGATCTCTTGCGAGAGGTCCCCGCCCTGCAGGAGCACCACGACGACGTCGCGCTGCTCCGAGAAGGAGTTGAGGAGGTTCCAGCCCAGCACCGGCGCGCCCGTGCGGGTGGCCTCGTGCAGCAGGAGCAGCATGCGCTCGCGACCGGGGGCGAACCCGTTCTCCGTGATCCGGGCGGTGTCGAGGAGCGAGTGGCCGCGCCGCCCCTCCGCACGCCCGAACGCGGTGAAGTGCCGGCGGAGCTCGGCGTCGTCCAGGTGGCGCAGGTCGTCGTTGCGGCGGCGGTAGTAGGTCAGGTCCGGCTCGGGGACCGCGACGTCCGGCGCGTGCCCGGCGCCCGGGGCCACGACGGCCGGTCCGTCGACGTCCGTCGCGCGGCGCCGCCAGGTCCGCTCGGGCGCCGGTGCACCGCCCGGCACGCCTGCCCCGGACGCCGTGGGCGTCGTGCCGCCCCGACGGAGCTGCATGCGGCGGGCCATGGCGTGCCGCGTCCGTGCCGCACGTCCTCGCGCAGCCCGCAGCGGCCACGTCACTCGCCACGACAGGGTGTGGACGTAGGCGTCGAGCTCCGCCCTCAGGACGTCGGCGTCGCGCTGGGCGGACGCGAGCCGCTGCGCGCCGTCGGTCGCCTCCCGGCGCAGGACCTCGGCGTCCCGCTCGAGCCGCCCGAACGCGCTCGCGAGGCGTTCGCGCGCCTCGCCCGCGCGGCTGATCTCCGACCCGGCGAGCTCGGCGACCCCGCGGAGCCGGTCGAGCTCGCGGCCACGGGCCTCGATCTCCTCGCGGAGCTCGGTCTCGAGCGCCGGCGGGACGAGCGGCTCGACGGCGGGCGCCGGCGTGGGCGCCAGCGCCGCGTGCGACGGGGCGATGCGCAGGGCGACGTCCAGGGCGTCGTCGACCGGGACCCGCACGACCGTGCCCTGGACGACGGACTGGAAGGTGACCTCGAGGTCCCACCAGGACGTCAGGCGTGCCTCGTCGAGCACGAACCCGTGGGCCGCGGCGACCTCCCGGACGAGGTCCCCGACGGTCGGCGGCGGGCCTTCCGGGGGCGCCACGGGCCCGAGCGCGGCCAGGCTGTCGTACAGCGCACGGAACAGGACCCAGCCCAAGGTCGGCGGGACCAGGGCGCGCCACTCGAGGTCGATGAACCGCCCGGTCCCGCTCAGCAGGTTGCGCGGCAGCGCATCGACGAGGTGACCCGGCACCTCGGCGTCGAGATCGGTCGACCCCGCGGGCAGGCCGGCGTACGTCCGGATCGCGTCGAGCCAGGGCCCGAACCACTCCACGACCGCGGCGGACGTCCAGCCGGGCCGCGCGAGCCGGTCGGCGAGCTCGGCGGTCCACGGGGGGACGGGCGCGTACGGCTCGTCCTCGCACACGAGCTGCACGTCACGGACGGTGTCCCGCAGGTCGGGCTCGGCACGGCGGCGCAGGACGTCGACGCGGCCGTCGCCGGCGACGAACTCGGTGACCTTGCGGAACTCCGGCCGGCGCGCGCCCGAGCCGTAGTACCAGGCGAGCGTCGACGGCTCGGGGAGCGCTGCCACGGAGGCGCGGACGAGGAACGAGTTCGACAGGTCCGGCACCAGGTCGTTGCGGTGCACGGGGCCCCAGGCGCGGCGCAGGTCGAACGAGGTCGTCTCCGGCTCCTGGTGGTCCCCGCCGCCCGTGGCGACGAGCAGGGGGGTGGCGTCGAACCCCGACGCCGGGTCGAGCGCGCGCTCGGTGACGACCGTGGTCGGCAGCTTGTAGTCGGGGAACGGGAACAGCCAGCGCTGCTCCACGAGACCCGCGCCGCGCAGCCGCGCCCCCAGCTCCTGCCGACCGAACGTCACGGCGGTCGCCGACCCGTACCGGTCCTCGACGCCCGCCATGGCCTGGCCCAGGTGGTCCTCGGGGAAGCCGGCGAAGTACTTCAGCCCGAGCTGGTTCTCGATCGCGACGACCAGCTCGCCGTCGGGCAGCAGGAGCCGTGCGACGTGCTCGAGCATGACGTCCACGGGATCCGTGTCCGTCGTCTCGAAGCCGAACATGCGGGCGTACTCCAGGACGCCGACCATGACCACCGTGGCGAACCGCGCCGGGTGGCCGAACCCCTGGACGGTGTCGGCGACCACCTGGACGTTCGGCAGGTCGCGGCAGCGGTCGGCCGCGATGGCCGCCCGACGCGGTGACCCCTCGACGGCCACGACGTCCAGGCCGTGCTCGCCGAGGACCCGCGTGATCGCGCCCGTCCCGGCGCCGAGCTCCAGCACCGGTCCGCGCAACGCGGGCAGCAGCGGGCGCACGAGGTTCCCGCGCTGGTGGCTGAGGTGGTACAGCGACGGCCAGTCGCGGATGCCCGCCTCGAGCTCCCGGGACCCGCTGCTGGTGTCCTTCGCGGACCGCACGACGTCGGCGACCCACGTCTCGTGCTCGTCGCCGTCGTTGTAGCCGAAGTCCGGGGCTCCCTGCGGCGACCACAGGGCGGTGCGGGCCGCGCGGCGGTACCCGAGGGCGGCGAGGTCGAACGTCACGAGGCGGTTCCCACCGTCGGACCGGGGAGTACCGGCGTCGCTGATGCGTCACCGCCCCCGGAGGCGGTCCGGTCGGCGACGACGGAGGCCCACGTCCCGCGGATGCCGTCGTCCAGCGAGGTCCCGGCCACCCAGCCCAGGGTCCGGGTCGCCTGCGCGCAGTCCAACCAGGTGGTGCGGCCGTCGAAGTCACGTACGGGGTGGTGCCGGACGTTGACCACGTCGGCGCCGACGACATCGCTGATCACGTCCAGCAGCGTACCCAGGCTGGTGGGCCGGCCCGAACCGACGTTGAGGACGTGGGGGGCGGGGTCCGTGACCTCGACCGCGCGCACCACCGCCTCCGCGAGGTCGTCCACGTGGACGTAGTCGCGCGCCGCCCGGGGGTCACCGAAGACGTGGAGCTCCTGACCCGCGGCCGCGGCGTGCAGCCAGTGGCTGATGACGCCCTGACCGGGCGCGACCGGCTGCCCCGGGCCGTAGGCGTTGGCCACCCGCAGGATCATCGAGCCCGGCGCAGCCCGCATCAGCTCCTGCTCGATGAGCAGCTTCGCGCGGCCGTAGGCGCACTCGGGGCCGACGGGGGAGGTCTCGGCGTACGGCGGCTCGACGCTCTGGTCGTACACCGTGCCGCCCGAGCTGAGCAGGACCGTCCGGGGGCGCGTCGGAGCCTGCGCCAGCAGGTCGAGGAAGCTCGTGAACGCCTCGATGTCCAGGGCGACGCGGCCCGGGTCGTGCTCGGCGATCATCGGGTTGATGCTGGAGGCGGCCCACACCACGTGGTCCGAGGCGAGGATGTCCTCGTCGACGCCCTGCGGCCCCGTGGCGGGACGCGAGCGGTCGAACGTGTGGACGACGTGGCCGCGCTGCTCCAGCGCCCGGCAGACGTGCGACCCGATGAATCCGCGCGCGCCGACGACGCTGACGTCCAGCGGCCGGGCACGACGCGCGGCTGCCGCGAGCGAAGACAGATACACCGGGGATGGCCTCATCGCAGGTTCGTCGGGGGTCGTCGCGTCTGCACGGCAGTCATCATGCCGCATCACCGCAGGGCCATGGGGAGGACATCGTCCGTCGACGCGTTGGTCACGTCCGATCCGTCCACCCGCCGCGCCCGTCGAGCGCGGGCCGCGCGACCTGCGACGACTGCCGCGCCGGCCACCAGCACCACCGCCGACAGGGCCGTCGCCAGGGCCCCGGCGCGCAGGCCCGGGGGCTCGTACACGAGCTCCACGCGGTGCGTGCCCGCGGTCAGCGGGACCGCCCACATCGCGTGGTCCGCCCCGACCGGGTCGACCGCACGGCCGTCGACCCGGGCGGTCCAGCCGGCGCGCCACGCGTCGGCGACGACCGCGTAGCCCGCTCCCGTCGACGACACCCGCAGCTCGACGGCGTCGCCGTCGTCGTGCACGACGCGGACGGTGGCGGTCGCGTCCGGGTCCGTCGGTCGCAGGTCGGCCCGGTCGTCGAGGAGCACGGTACCCGGGTCGAGCGCGCCCTCGGCGAGCAGCTCTACGCGCCGGTCCGGGTCGGTGACGACGCGTGCCCGTGACGCCCAGCGGAAGCGTGGCAGCGCCGTGGGCCGCTCGTAGACGGTCGCGTCGCCGGTGTGCACGACGACCAGGTCGTCGTCGGGGACGACCGCCGCGACCACCCACCGGGCCGCCGCGTCGACAGGCAGCACGAGGTCGACGGCCTCCAGCGCCTCCAGCCGCAGGCGGAACGGCCCGTCGGCGGTGGTGGTGGTCAACGCGATCCACTCGCTCGTCGGCTCGGCCGTCGCCGCGACCTGCGCCACCGTGGAGGACAGGACGTGCCCGGTCGCGTCGAGCAGGGACAGGCGCAGGCGCACCGTCGCCGACCCGTCCACCGGCGCGATCCCGGTGGGCAGGTCCACCCGCGCGCCGCGGACGTCGCCCGCGACCGGCGCCGTCGTCGCGCGCGCGCCGGCGGGCATCGTCGCGTACGTGCCGAACGCGCCGGTGGGGACCAGGTCGCCCGGGATCGTCGCGTCGGGCGCGTCGACCGCGAAGCGCGTGGCGGTGCGGTCCAGGACGGGGGAGCCGAGCGCTTCGGTGCTCATGGTCGAGTAGGTGTACGTCCGCATGGCGTCCGGGTCCGCGGCCTCGAGCAGGTCCCGCCAGGCCTCGGTGTGGAAGGCGTGGCCCGTCGTCGACCGCAGTTCGTACGCGCTGCTGCTGCCCGGGAGCATGGTGAACCCGGTGCTGGTGAAGCGGTACTGGCCGAGGTTCTCCGCCAGGAAGTCGTGCGTGGCCGTCGTGGGGTAGAACGACTCGACGGGCGACCGGGGCCACCACTCCACGGCGACGGAGGCGGCCTGGCCGGCCATGAGGACGGGCAGGACGAGCAGGGCGACGGTCGCGGCCCCGCGGCGACGCCGGGAGCGGGCCAGCAGGACGGCGGCGACGCCGACCGCGGCGAGGACGCCCCCCAGGACGAGCTGCGTCCGGACGTCCGCGACGTGCGCGCGGGGCGCGGTCCCGAGCGCGCGGTGGACCGCCACCGCCAGCCCGAGCACCACGGCGAGCCCCACGACCGCGGGCACGACGACGGTCGGTGGCACGCGCCGTCGGCCGCCGGGCAGCGCGGCGCCCTCGCGCGGGTCGTCGCCGGGCCCCGTCGCGTGCGCACGCGCGCGGAGTTGGTCGAAGCCGTACGCCGCCGCCACCGCGAGCAGCAGGCCGAGGATCACGCGCAGCCGCCCCACGTAGCTCGTGTCGAACCCCGGCAGCTCCTGGACCGGGCCCAGCAGCAGCCCGCCGTAGACGAGCGCCGTGCCGGTCGCGGCACCGACCACCGCGAAGACCAGCGGGTGCGTGACCGGGCGTCCGCGGCTGCGCAGGAACGCCGCGACGACGAGCACGAGCGTGGCGGCGCCGACGAACGAGAACCGCTCCACCGGGTTGCGGGACCCGCCCCAGAGCGGGGAGTCGACGTCGCCCAGCGCGCCCGGGGCGAACGCGGTCGCGAGCGCCGACCAGTCGAGGTGCATGCCGGGCGTCTGGGTGCGCCGGTCGAAGCTGATGGACCCGGCGGCGTTGACCACGAACGGCACCAGCTGCCAGGCCGCCAGACCGACCCCGAGCAGGGCCCCGGACACGCCGATCACCACGGAGGTGCACCAGTCGCGGGCGGTGGCGCGGGCGCGCCACAGCCGGACGGCGGCGTAGGCGACGCACGTGTACACGGCGTACACGACGATCGCGGGGAACCCGCCGAGCAGCATCGAGGCGAGGATCACGGCGATGAGGAGGGCGTCGCGCCGGCGCCGCTCGCCCACGACCCGGTCGACCGCCCACAGGAGCAGCGGGACGAGCGCCGCGACCCGGGTCTGCGGCCACCCGGTCCACGCGATCATGAAGCCGCTGGACACGAACGCGAGGGCGCCGACGGCCCGGGCCGCCGGGCTCAGCCCCAGGCGGCGCAGGAGCAGCGCCATGCCCGCGCACGCGACGACGATCTCGAGGAGCTTGACCGCGCCGGGTGCGTAGGTGTCCGGCAGCACGAGCCACGGCCACGCCATGGGGGAGAAGAACGAGGAGTCCGGCAGCGAGCCGAGCGGGCTCCCGCCGGCGACGTACGGGTTCCACCACAGGATGCGACCGCTCAGGAGGGTGTGCTTCAGCAGCAGCAGGCGCGGCGTGACCGAGTCGACCGTGTCGCCGGGCCACGGGTTGTCCACGGTGCCGTCCCCGTGGTCGTACGAGCTCCACGGCGCCAGCCCGGTGAGCAGGTCGGTCGCGACGAAGACGGCCCTGCCGATCAGGGCGGGGCCGATGCCGACCACGGTGAACGCGACCACCGCGCCCCAGGCCACCACGCTCGCGGACGACCAGCCGCGTGCCGTCGTGACGGCGGCACGCCCGCGCCGCCGTCCCGTCACGAGCAGCCGGCGGGTCACGTCGCGCGCACCACGCACGGCAGCACGCACCCGGTCAGGCGTCATCGCGCAGGTCGACCAGGTCGATGCGGCAGCTCTGCACCACGGCCCCCAGGTCGTCCGTGCACGTGGTCTGGGCGGTCGTGGAGAGCAGCGTCGGGCCCAGGGCCGTGAGGTCGGGGGGGTCGGCCTGCGCCGGGGTGAACATCAGGTAGTAGTCGATGTCCGCGTCCCGCAGCTTCGCGCGGAACGCCGGGTCGGCCACGTCGTACCCCTGCTCGGCCCGCCCGTACACCTGACCGTGCAGGTAGAACGCGAGCCGCAGGGTGCCGCGGTAGTTGCTCCCGACGATCCGGCTGCCCGGCTCGACCATCTCCGCGAGGTCCTGCGCGACCAGCTGGATCGCCGGTGGCTCGGCCTCGTCGAGCAGGTAGTCCAGGCCGCGCGTCGAGTCCGCCACGCTGAACGGCGGACCCTGGCCGCCGCCGTGCTGCCACACGACGCTCACCGGCAGCAGGGCGACCAGCGCCACCGCGACCACGCGCTGCGGCGCGCGGGCGCCGCGCGCGAACCGGTCCCAGAGGTACGGCAGCGCCACGCACGCCGCGAGTGTCGAGAGGATGAGCAGCGGCAGGTAGTAGCGCGAGTTCCCCCCGGCGCGGGCCGCGGTCGTCACGCCGGCGTACCCGAGGAAGTACACCCAGAAGGTCACGGCGAGCACGACGAGCGGCGCACGCAGGGTCCCCCCGCCGCGGCGCAGGACGAGCGCCACGGTGCACACGATCATCGTGGCGACCGCCCACGGCGCGATCGACCGGATCTTCTCGAGGTAGTGCGGCAGCGCCAGGACGCGCTGGTCGAGGTAGTAGCCGACGCGCTCGCCGAGCGGCTGCCCGGGCTCGTCCGCGGCGTCGCCCCCGACCTGGAAGGTCCGGTCCTCGCCGAAGGACACGGCGCGGTCGTTGGGCGGGGCCCACAGCGGCGCGTCCGTGACCGTGGGCCCGCCGCTCTGCGCGGGGTCGAACTTCGCGGACATGTTGACGTCGAAGGACGAGCCGATCGTGAGCTCGCCGTACTTCCACGTCAGCGCCGCGACCCAGGGAGCCGACAGGGCCAGGCCGACCAGCAGCGCGACACCGGAGGCGGCGAGCAGCCGACGGCGGGCCGCGCCGTCGCCGCCGGCGAGCCGCAGCGCCAGCCAGAGCGCCAGGCCGACCACGACGACCGGGACCAGGAACAGCTTCGTCACGTAGCCCGCGGCGCACACCGCGCCGAGCAGGGTCGCGTCGAGCACGACCGGCCGGCCGGCCGCGAGCGCCTCGTCGACCCGCAGGAGCGCGTACACGAAGCAGGTGGTCCACGCCACGACGAGGACGTCCGGCGTCAGCGCGTGCGCGCTCCCGGCGTAGAAGACCACGGCGACCGTGGCGAACAGTGCCGTCGCGACCGTGTGCCCCCGCGTGACCCGCCAGACGAACGCCACGCCGACCGCGGTGCCCAGCACCGAGGCCGCCGCGTTGACCGCGACGACCGCGGTGATGTCGCCGACGCCGGCGCGCACCAGCGGTGCCGCGAGCCAGCTGACGAGCGGCGACCAGTAGGCGTTGACCGCGTCATGCAGGTGGCCGGCGGCGTACTGGCGGGCGATCGAGATGTACGAGATGCCGTCGATGTTGTTGAGGTCGTACGCGGACCGCGCCACGACGAGCACGAGCAGGACGACGCCGACCGCGCCCACCACGAGGGTCGGCCACAGCCGGCCGCGCCGGACGGCCCGGTCGTCGTCGTGGTGCGCGGTCGGCCGCGCGACGATCGTCGGCGCCGTCATGCCGGACCCGGTTGCGTCGTGAGCTCCGCCGCAGGAGGGCGCCCGCCGTCGTCGCGCACGGCTCCCCGGCGCAGCATCAGCCTGGCCACCGCCAGGAACAGGACGTCCACCACGATGCTCCACAGACGCGTCAGCACCGTGACGACGACGGCTGCCTCGACCGGCATGAGCGCGGTCAGGAACAGCACCTGGACGCCCTCGCGCACCCCGATGCCGCCAGGGGCGAAGAACGCCAGCATGCTCACCGCGGAGGCGATGCTCGCAGCCCCCACCACGTAGCCGAGGTCCGACCATGGCAGGTCGTGGTAGACGGCGCGGGCGACCAGGTAGTAGGACGCGCCCGTCAGGAGGGTCCCCAGCACGTACAGCCCGCCGCCCCCGAGGACCATCGACCACGACGGCCTGTCCTCGATCGGCATCGGGCCGCGCCGGACGACGCGGCGCACCAGGTCCAGGAGGCGCCGGAGCACGGGAGGCGTGAGCGCGACCAGGCACAGGACGGCGGCGACGACCGACAGCTGCGTCGCACGCGGTCCGGCGGCGTCCAGCCGCGGGTCGAGCGCCAGGAGGGCGAGCCCGACCAGGAGCGTCGAGATGAGCTGCAGCGCGGCCTCGAGCACACCGGACACGGCGAGCTTGGAGCGGCTCACACCGTGCTGCGCCGCGAACCAGACCTTGCCCACGATCCAGGTCCCGGCACCCAGCACGTACCGTCCGAGCCACGCCTTGGCGTACACGTGGCACAGCTCGCGCCAGTCCCGCCGCAGGTGCTGCGCCCCGAGGCGGCGCAGCAGGAAGAGCCAGACGCCGGCTCCCCAGTAGCGGAAGACCAGCGCGAGGACCGTCGCGGCGAGCATCGGCAGCACCGCGAACTGCAGGCCCTCGAGCTGCGACCAGTCGATCGTCAGCAGGTACAGGGTCATGAACAGCACGACGGCGACGGTGAAGCCGACCTGGACCCAGCGTGCCGCGCGCCCTCCCGGAGGTGCCGGGCTCATGCCGCCGCCTGCGCTGTCGCGACGAACGGCGCGAGCAGGGCGTCGTGGTGGCGGCGGGCCAGGTGGTCCCACGAGAACGCGCGCGACAGCTCGACGGCACGCCGGCCGAGCGCCTCGCGCTGCTCGTCGTCCAGGTGCGCCACGCGCACGAGCGCGGCGGCGAGACCGTCGTGGTCCCGCTCGTCGACGAGCAGCCCGGTGCGGCCGTCGTCGAGGACGTCGTCCGCACCGCTCTGCCGCGTGGCGACGCAGGGCAGGCCGTAGGACAGGCCCTCGATCAGGGTGACGGGCAGCCCCTCGACGTCGCCGTCGGACGCGACGACGGAGGGGACGACCAGCACGTCGGCCGCCCGGAAGCAGCTCGCCTTGCGCTCACCGGACACGTAGCCGGTGAAGACCACCCGGTCGGACAGGCCCAGGTGCTCGACGCGGGCCACGAGGTCGTCCCGCAGCGGCCCGTCGCCGGCGACCACGAGGCGCCACGGCCCGAGGTCGTCGGACGCGACGCGCAGCGCCTCCAGCAGGTGCTGCACACCCTTCTTCTCGACGAGCCGACCCACGAAGAGCAGGACGAGCTCGTCGCCGTCGACGGCGAGCGCCGTCCGGGCGGCCGCGCGTGCGGCCGGGTCACGCGGCCGGTCCGGCAGGTCCGTCCCCATGGGGATGACGTGGACCGGCGGCCCGACACGGCCGGCGGGGTCGAAGTGGCGCAGGCGCTGCAGCGTGCGGGTGCTCACGGCCGACGCGGCACGGGCGCGGCGCAGCGTCGGGCGCACGACGAGCGCCCCGGCGAACGGCACCCGGCGCCACACGTCCACGTCGGAGGCGTGCGTCGTGAAGACGAAGGGCACCCCGGTCAGGCGCGAGACCCACGACGCGACGACCGCCTGCGGGGTGAACCAGTGCGCGTAGAGGACGGCGGGTCGCCGGCGTCGGGTCTCGCGCAGCACCGCCACGAGCTCGCCGAGGAAGAGCAGCGGCACGACCGGGTACAGCCAGGGGTTGCCGCGCAGCGCGGGCATGATGCCGCGGCCGGCCAGCACCTCGGCGCTGCGCGGCAGCGCGTAGTGGAACCGGACCTCGTCGAACGTGGCGTGGTGCGTGAGGGACCGGGTCCGCGAGCGGCGGTCGTGCGGTGCGACGACGCACACGTCCAGGTCGGGGAACTCGCCCGTCAGCGCGCGGACCTGGTCCCGGACGAACGCGGGGACGGGGTCGTCGTCGGACGACGGGAAGGTCGAGGCGAGGACGAGGACGCAGGGCCGCACGGGGCGGCCGGGCTCACGCCGTGCCACGGGTCAGCTCGGCGAAGCGGGACCTGTCCGCGTCGGTCAGTGCGCGCGAGTTGACGTGCGTGAGGCGGCCCGTGCCGCGCAGCAGCGTCTCGATCACGTCGAGCTCGAGGTCCGTGAACGCCGCGAGGAACGGCGCGTCGTGCGCGAGGAGCTCGCGCAGGCTGTCGTTGAGGTCGGCCGACTCCGCGATCGCCGCGGCCAGGTCGCGCGCGTTGTCGTCCGTCACGTCGACCGTCGTGAAGGCCGCGCCGTCCTTGCGCAGGAACGCGATCCCGCCGACGGGTGACGTCTCACCGAAGACGTCGTCGGCGAAGAGCTCGTCCGCGTGGACGCGGGTCGAGATGAGGAACTCGGTGCGCAGGACGCGCTCGAGCACGAAGCGCAGCACGTTCTTGGCGTACACCGCGGCGCGGTGGCGCAGGGGGATCCGGGCGCCGGTGAGCGAGCGCACGTTGTACGTGAAGATGTGCAGCGGCCGCGGGTAGGGGTGCACCGTGAGGTCGGTCGTGTCGACGAGCAGCAGGTCGTCGCCCAGGAACCGGTAGCCCTGGTCGAGCAGCGCGATGCTCAGGGTCGTCTTGCCCGTGCCGCCGTACGCCGGCAGGAGGGTCGCCTCGCCGTCCTTGGTGACCCCGGCCGCGTGCATGAGCAGCACGCGCTGCTGCAACAGCTTGTAGTACATGACCGGCTCGAGGACCTGGGCCTGCAAGTACACGCCGACGGCGTTCATGTACACGCGGTCGACCCAGTGGCGGGCGAAGTAGATCGTCACGCGGTCGGTGTCGAGGTCGCGCACGAGGGTGCGGTAGGTGAAGAGGCGCTTGAACCGGGTGACGTGCACGACGTCACCGGGCCGGGCGTCCGGGAGCCGGTCCACCAGCTCGACACGCACCGTGGCGGCACGCGGCGACGAGGTCGTCGCCCGCGCGATCCGCTGGTACTCGTTGTCGAAGTAGCGGCGCCAGCCGCGGTGTGCCGTGACCAGCTCCACGGTCAGGAAGCCGTAGAAGTTGTACGAGGTCACGACGATCTACCCACCCGTTCCGACGATGTCGGGGGCCCCGCCGTCCGACCGAGGCCCCGCCCGTCCGCCACCCGGCAGGGCGCGGTCGGTGCTCGGCGAGGGGACGCGCGCTGCCTGCGGCGTGGCCTCCCCGGCGATGCGCAGCGGAGTTTAGCAAAGCCGCGTCCGGGACCTCGGTGCCCGGTGCCCTGTGCACGGCGCTCTGGGCCCCCGGACCTGGGGGCCTCGTACAATCGCGCCACCCGCCTCTGCCACCAGGACGTGAACGTGAAGGTCTTCATCCAGATCCCCTGCCTCAACGAGGAGGCGACGCTGCCGGCGGTGCTGAGCTCGGTCCCGCGCAGCATCGACGGGGTGGAGACCGAGATCCTCGTCATCGACGACGGCTCGACCGACCGCACGGTCGAGGTCGCGCGGGCGCACGGTGTGCAGCACTTCGTGCGGCACACCCGCAACATGGGGCTGGCGCGCTCGTTCCGTGACGGTGTGCACTACGCGCTGGCGCACGGCGCCGACATCGTCGTCAACACCGACGGGGACAACCAGTACCCGCAGGACCGCATCGGTGACCTGGTCGCGCCGATCCTCGCGGGCGAGGCGGACATCGTCATCGCGGACCGGCAGACGGGGACGATCGCCGAGTTCTCGGCCTTCAAGAAGCTCATGCAGCGCGTGGGGAGCGCGGTGGTCAACGGGGCTGCCGACACGGACCTGCCCGACGCCGCGAGCGGGTTCCGCGCGTACTCGCGCCCCGCGCTCATCCGGCTGAACGTCGTCACCGAGTTCTCCTACTGCATGGAGACGATCATCCAGGCCGGGCACAAGCGGCTGAAGATCGTCAGCATCCCGGTCACGACGAACGCCAAGACCCGGGAGTCGCGGCTGTTCACGAGCATCGCGCAGCACATGAGCCACTCGGCCGCCGCGATCATCCGCAGCTACCTGATGTTCAAGCCGCAGGCCGTCTTCGCGTCGCTGACGACGCTCTTCGCCGCGCTCGCGCTGGTCCCGATGATCCGGTTCCTGGTCCTGTGGGCCGTGCACGGGGGGGCCGACGGCAACGTCCAGTCCCTGATCTTCGGCGCGATCATGGCGGTCGCCGCGCTCCTGTCGCTCGCGCTCGGCGTGCTGTCCGAGCTCCAGCGGACCAACCGCATCCTGCTCGAGGAGCAGCTCGAGCGGATCAAGGAGATGCAGTACCGCGGCGACCTGCGCGAGGCCCCGTCCTGGGAGAGCTGGTCGACGGAGGCCGCACGCCGGACCGAGCAGACCGGCCGCCCCTAGCGGGATCCGGAGGCCCGGAGGCCCCGCCAGGGCGCGGCCGGTCGCCGCGGCACGTCAGCGCTCGGACTCCAGCAGCCCCAGCAGGTACGTCCCGTAGCCCGACTTCAGGAGCTTCTCCGCGCGCTCGCGCAGCTCGTCGTCGGACAGGAAGCCGCGGCGCCAGGCCACCTCCTCGGGGGAGCCGACCTTCAGGCCCTGACGTGCCTCGACCGTGCGGACGAACTCGGAGGCCTCGAGGAGCGAGTCGAACGTGCCGGTGTCGAGCCAGGCCGTGCCGCGCGGGAGGACCTCGACCTGGAGGCGCCCCTGCTCGAGGTAGGTGCGGTTGACGTCGGTGATCTCGTACTCGCCGCGCGCCGACGGCTTGAGGTCGCGCGCGATCTCGATGACGTCGTTGTCGTAGAAGTACAGCCCCGGCACCGCGTAGTTGCTCTTCGGGTGCGCGGGCTTCTCCTCCAGGGAGAGCGCGCGGCCCGCGGAGTCGAACTCGACGACGCCGTACGACGTCGCGTCGGCCACGCGGTAGGCGAAGACCGCGCCCCCGTCGATGTTCTCGAACCGCTCCAGCTTCGACCCGAGCCCGGGGCCGTAGAAGATGTTGTCGCCGAGCACCAGGGCCGCCGCGTCGGTGCCGACGAAGTCCGCCCCGAGGACGAACGCCTGCGCGAGCCCGTTGGGCTCGGCCTGCACGGTGTACTCGATGGAGACGCCGAACTGCGACCCGTCGCCCAGCAGCCGCCGGAACTGCTCGGCGTCGTGCGGGGTCGTGATGATCAGCACGTCGCGGATCCCCGCGAGGATCAGCGTCGACAACGGGTAGTAGATCATCGGCTTGTCGTACACCGGCACGAGCTGCTTGCTGACGCCGAGGGTGATGGGGTGCAGTCGGGTGCCCGAGCCGCCGGCCAGGATGATTCCGCGCATGGCGCCCTATCCTGCCGTATCCGGGAGGTCCACCGTGTACCTCCAGTGGGTCTGACCACCCCATGTGAACCTCTCGGCCTCGACGAGGCAGGGTTCGCTCAGCGTGTGGCGCGAGACGACCGACGTCAGCTCGGGCATGCGGGCCGCGATCTCGCACGCCGGGCCGCGGACCTCGATGTGGTCGGCCGACGGGTTGCGCACCGTGACGGGCGCGGCGGCGTCCCAGATGAACGTCACGAACGACCCCCCGCGGTTCCACACCCGCTCGTCGGAGTCCGGCACCAGGCGCTGCCACGCCGCGCGGTCGGGCCCCGCCATCTGACGCCCGGACAGCGCGGGGACCCCGGTGGCGAGCATGAGGGAGTCGACCGCCACGTCGTCCGACGCCCACACCTGCCCGCGCTCGCGGAGCTCGGCGCCCGCGCGCAGCATCTGCTGCGCGGTCGCGCTGGCACGCAGGTCGCCGAGGCCGACGAGCACGGGGTTGACCCGCCACACCAGCGAGACGGCCAGGACGACGGCCAGCACGTAGGGGACGGCGGACCGGGGACGCCACGTGATGAGCGCGACGCTCAGGCCCGTGAGCACGGTCGCGAGCAGGATGTGCGCGCTCGACAGTCCCCGCAGGTTCTCCTGCTGCAGCGCGGCGCCGGCGACCGCGACGACGGCGGCGACCGCGAGGCCGCAGGCCACGGCCCGCCACGGTCCCGGCCGCTCGACCAGCGAGGGCAGCAGGACGCAGACCAGCGCGATCGCGAGGTACCCCAGGACGTCGGTCGCCCGACCCGGCGGGACCAGGTTCGCCAGCGGCAGGTGCGTGCCGACGGAACCCCAGTCGACCAGCACCCACGAGAGCCAGAACACCGTGGCCGCACCGAGGACGGCGAGGGCCGGGCGGTTCACGCCGCGCCAGGCGACCGCACGGACGGCCACCAGCGCGAACGCCCAGATCGCGGCGACCGCGAACGACGACGAGATCTCGGAGTTGTTGGTGCCCGTGATCGGCAGGTACTCCTGCCACCCGAGCAGCGTGGCCCCGAACGTCTCCTGCAGCGGTTGCACCGCGCCCGACGCGATGCGGGCCCCCGGGTACAGCGTGCTGGTGATCGCCTGGAACGACTCCCAGTTCTCGGCCAGCACGGCCCCGGCGAGCGCGAGGGCGCCGCCGCCGACGGCCGCGGTGACGACGATCCCGGTGCGGCGGTGCTCACGGTCGCGCAGCACGGTCACGACCGCCGCGACGAGCAGCGGCAGGACGACGACGATCGTCCACGGCTGGTAGTGGAACGGCGTGCGGGCGAGCAGGACCGCGGCACCCACGCCGTAGGCGACCGCCACCGCCCGGCGGTCCTGCGTCCACCGTCGGGCGCACAACAGCAGGGCGGCGCCGCCCGCGAACGTGTACCCGAGCATGGTGACCGGTCCCAGCGACCACCACGCGGTCGCGGGGGACGCGAGCATCAGCCCGGCGCCGAACCACCCGATCCACCGGTTGCCGGTCACCTCGCGGAAGAACGCCGGCGCGCCCAGCAGCAGCAGGAGCACGGGCAGCCACCACCGGGAGGCGAGCAGCGACGCGTCGGGGAGCCACGGCCCCAGGCGCAGCAGGGTCGCGTCGTGGAGCACCACCGAGGACGCCGGGCCGGACGCCAGCAGCGACGCGAAGCCGTGCGGCGCCGCCAGCGGGTTCTGCTCGTCCGTCGAGCCCGTGGCGGTGACGCCCAGGTTCAGCGGGGTCGACGTCAGGAACTCGTCGCTGCGCAGCGGCAACGGCTCACCGAGCTGGTGGCCGTAGGGGTTCGTGGGGTCCTGCCGCAGGTCGGCGATGCCGATGGACGACAGCGAGACGCCGGCGACCACGAGCAGCAGGAACACGGCCACGGGTGCCAGGACGTGCCAGTGGCGGCGCAGCCCGTGGGACCACCCGCGACCTGCGGGCCCCGCGGCGCCGTCACGCGGGCCGCTCGCGGGGGTGGGACCCGTCGCTGAGAGGGACGGGTCATCGCTCGTGAGGTGCATCGTGCTCCGGTCGTGGCGGGGAGGGCTGCCGTGGTCCGACGCGCTCCGGGTCGGGGCCGACGACCCCGCGGAGGCCGTCGACGGCCCCCCGTAGCGTCGCACGCCAGCGTGCGCGGCGACCCGGCACCAGGAGGCTGGTCACGGCGAGGTGGCGCAGGTCACGCAGGACGGCGCCCGCAGCCCAGGAGGGTGCACGCCGACCGTACCGCCGCACCAGGTGCACGCGGTTGCGGGCGATGTAGTAGTAGCGGAACGGCGCCGCGTGGACGAGGCGCAGCCCCGCGCCGGCGTCGGCGACGGTGCCGAGGCGGTGGCCGAGGCGGGTCCCGGGTGCGACGACCACGGCGCGTCCCGTCGTCCGGGCGCGCAGGTACACCTCGGTGTCGACGCCGTCGATGAACAGGCCCGCGTCGAAGGGGAGGCCTCCCGGCGCGGGCGCCAGGTCGGCGGCGACGAGCAGCCCCGACTGCAGCGGCTCGCGGCCGAGCAGCACGTCGCCGTCGCGCCCCGCGACCCGGGAGCCGACGTCCTCGACGTGCGCCGGTCCGACCAGCGCGGGGTCGAGCCCGGCGTCCCGCGCGGCGGCCGCCGCGGCGAGCAGCGCGTCGACGTACCCGTCGGGGACGACCGAGTCCTGGTCGACCGTGAGGAACCAGGTGGGCCGCTGCGGCCCGTCCGCCGCGCGCGCGGCGGCCGTGCACAGCGCGGCACCGATGCCCCGGTTCTCCGGGTGGCGCACGACGAGGGCGCCCGCGGCGGTGCACGCGGCGAGGACCGCGTCGGCCGAGTGGCCGGTGCCGTCGTCGACCACGACCACCACGTCGACCTGCCCGGCGAGGGACGCGCAGACGGCCGCGAGCCGGTCGTCGGGATGGTACGAGCTGACCAGCGCGGCGACCCCGCGGACCGGACGGCGTCCCTGCGACGACATGGCGCACAACGTACACTCCGACGCGGCGCGGCCGACCGCAGGCGCCGTGGCGCCGCCCCGGGGTGCGCGCGAGGGTGCCGCGGGAGGTCCGCGACGAGCCGCCGGGAGGGACCACGATGAGCGACGCCGCCGTGTCCGCGGTCGTCGGACGACGGGACGCCGTGGGCATCGCCGTCGCCACCGGGGTCTCGGCCCTGAGCGGCTACGCCGTGCTCGTGATCGCCACGCGGACGCTCGACGAGGCCGACAACACCGTCTTCGTCACCTGGTGGGCGCTGCTCTTCCTGCTCTTCGGGCTGCTGAGCGGGTTCTCGGTCGAGACGACGCGCGCGGTGGCTGCTGCGCGACGTGACGGTGCACCGGACGGCGCACCGACCGTGCTGCGGGTCGCCGTCGGCGTCGGGGCCGTCACGGTCGTGCTGTGCGCGCTCGCCGCTCCCGTGTGGTCGCAGGTCGTGCTCCCCGACGGCCACGCCGCGCTCGTCGTCCCCGCGGCGGTGGGCGCCCTGGCGTTCGCCGTGCACTCCGCGCTCGTCGGCGCGCTCGCCGGGTCGCGCCGGTGGGCGTCGTACGCGCGTCTCGTGGGCGCCGAGGCGCTGTGGCGGCTCGGCCTGGTCGGGGCGGCGGCGGTCCTCGGCCTCGGGCTCGGCGGCCTGGCCTGGGCCGCGGCGCTGGGCGCGACCGCGTGGCTGCTGGTCGTGCTCCTCTCCCCGGCGACCCGCGAGGTCGCGCGCGCGCGCACCGACGCACCGGCCGGCGTGGTCGCACGGCGCGTCGCCGCGGCGACGGTCGCCTCGGGAGCCAGTGCGATCCTCGTCGTGGGCTACCCGGTGCTGCTCGCCGCGACCACGGCACCGGCCGCGTACGAGGCCGCGGCACCGCTGCTGCTCGCGATCTCGGTGACCCGAGCCCCGCTCCTGGTGCCCCTCAACGCGTTCCAGGGCGTGGCCGTCGCGCACTTCGTCGCCCACCAGGACCGGGGCCTGCGGGCGCTGGCACCGATCGCCGGCGCGGTCGCGGCCGTCGGCGTCGTGGCCGCGGGGCTCGCGGCCGTCCTGGGCCCGCCGCTCATGGCCTGGGTCTTCGGGCCGGGCTACCGCCTCGAGGGTGCCCTCATGGGCGTGCTGACGCTCGCGTCGGTGGGTCTCGCGCTCCTGGTGCTGACGGGTGCGCTGTGCCAGTCGCTGACCCGCCACCGGGCGTTCGTCGGCGGGTGGCTCGCGGCGAGCGGCGCGGCCGTCGTCGTGCTGCTGCTGCCGGGCGGGCTGGAGCAGCGGACGGTGCTCGGGCTCGTCGTCGGCCCCGCGGTGGGCCTGGTCGTGCACCTGGTCGCGCTCGCGCGTGGCGCGCGCGAGGTCGCGCCGTGACGGGCGACGGGTCGACCGCCCCCCGCGTCAGCGTGTGCATGGCGACGTTCCGCGGCGCGCGCTGGGTCGAGGAGCAGATCGCCTCGATCCTGGCCGAGCTGGGGCCCGACGACGAGCTCGTGGTCGTGGACGACGCGTCCGACGACGCGACGCCGCAGGTGCTCGCGCGCGTCGACGACCCCCGCGTCCGGATCGTCCTGCAGCACGAGAACCGCGGCTACGTGCGGACGTTCGAGTCCGCGCTGCGCGCGGCGCGCGGTGACGTGCTGCTGCTCGCCGACCAGGACGACGTCTGGGTGCCGGGCCGCCTCGCACGCATGGTCGACGACCTGGCCGTCGGCGACGTCGTGGCGACCAACCTGGCGACCCTCGGCGGCCCCGACGCGATCCCCGGGCCCTACGGTCAGTCGTCCTGGCGGCTGCGCGGCAAGGTCGGGGGCCGCCGGGTGCGGGACGTGCTGGGGGTCCTGGCGGGCAACCGGCCGTACTTCGGCTGCGCGATGGGGGTGCGGCGGGGCGCGCTCGACACGCTGCTGCCGTTCCCGCCGTTCCTCGTCGAGTCGCACGACCTGTGGATCGCCCTGTACGGCAACCTCACGGGCACGATGGTGCACGACGAGGCCGTGAGCGTCCTGCGGCGGTACCACGACGACAACACCAGCCCCGCCCGGCCGCGCGGCGTGCGGGCGGCGCTGGGGTCACGGCTCCTGCTGCTGCGGTGCCTCGTCGAGCTGCGGCGGCGCGGGCGGGCCCTGCGCGGGTGACGCGTGCGGGCCGATGAACCCGCGCTCGACGTCGAGACGCAGCAGGGCGACCTCCTCCACGAGGGTGCGCGTCTCCTCCTCCAGCGCGGTGATCTCCGCGCTGAGCTGGATGCACACGAGCAGCAGCACGAGCAGCGACGCCGCGAACAGCAGGTTGCTGGGCGTCTGCACCCCGGCCCACCGGGCGAGCGTGCCGACCACGTCGGGGAAGAGGCTGAGCACCGTGACCCCGAGGGCCAGGGCGATCCACACCACGACGTACTTCTCGCGCAGCTTGCGGGTGCGCAGCAGGACGAGCAGGAAGGCGACGAGCGCGACGCACGACGCGACGGCGAACGCGTAACCGGTCACGCGGCGGCTCCGGTGGGGCGGGGCGCCGGCGGGGGCGGAGCCATGGGACGGGACAGGGCGACCCCGAGGGCGAGCACGGCCCGACCGAGGAAGATCGCGGCCTTGCCGGGGCCGTGGGACGGTGCGCCGCCGGCGCGCGCGCGCATGGTGACGGGGGTCTGACGGATGCGCAGGCCGGCCCGGCACGCGATGACCAGCGACTCGACGGTGTCGCCGAGGTACTCGGCCGGGTAGTCGCGTGCGAAGAGCGCGATCGCGCGGGCGTTGGCTGCCCGGAAGCCGGACGTCGTGTCGGTCAGGCGGGTCGCCGCCGTGCGGGACAGCACGGTCGACAGCAGCGCCATGGCCCAGCGCCGCGGGCCGCGGGCGCGGTAGTCGCCCTCACCGGCGAACCGGGCGCCGATCGCGACGTCGGCACCCTCGTCGAGGAGCGCGACGACGCGGGCGATGTCCGCCGGGTTGTGCTGGCCGTCGGCGTCGAGCTGCACCACACGGTCGTACCCGTGCCGCTGCGCGAACCGGAAGCCCGCGCGCATCGCCCCCCCGACGCCGAGGTTGAGCGGGAGGTCGAGCAGCATCGCGCGGGGGTGCGCCCGCACGACGGCGGCGGTGCCGTCGGTGGAGCCGTCGTTGACCACGAGGACGTCGGCGTCGTGGACGGTCGCCGCCAGCTCGTCGAGGACGAGGGGCAGGACCGTCTCCTCGTTCCAGGCGGGGACGACGACGAGGAGCCGCGGACGGGCGGGTGCAGTCACGGCGGCCCAGCCTAGTGGCAGCCCGCGGATAACCTCTGTGCTGTGCCGCTCGACATCCTCGTCCCGTACTGGGGGGACCCCCGACTGCTGCAGGAGACGGTGCGCAGCGTCCTCGCGCAGGACAGCCCCGACTGGTTGCTCACCGTGGTGGACGACGCCTACCCCGACCGCACGGTGCAGGAGTGGATGGCGACGCTCGACGACCCGCGCGTGCGGTACGTGCGCAAGGAGCGCAACGAGGGGATCACCGCGACGTTCCGCACGTGCGTCGAGCTGGCGACGCAGGAGCGGCTGGTGCTGCCGGGGTGCGACGACGTCCTGCTGCCGGGGTACGTCCGCACCGTCCTCGCGGCGCACCGTGCCCACCCGGACGTCGCCGTGGTGCAGCCGGGCGTGCGGGTGATCGACGCGGCCGGCGAGCCGGCGACCCCGCTGGCCGACCGCGTCAAGGCGCTGCTGCGACCCCGGGGGCCGGCGCGCGTGCTGCGCGGCGAGCGGCTGGCGACGAGCCTGCTGCACGGCGACTGGCTGTACTTCCCGTCGTTGGCGTTCCGGCGCGAGACCCTGCTCGCCACGCCCTTCCAGCCCGGACGTGCCGTCATCCAGGACCTCGCGCTGGTGATCGACATGGTCGCGGCGGGGGAGGGCCTGCTGCTCGAGCCCGAGGTCTGCTTCCTCTACCGGCGGCACGCCAGCGCGTCCGCGCCGGGCACCGGACGCTTCGACGGCGAGGTCGCGTACTTCCGGGACGCCGCCGCGCAGATGCGGGCCCTCGGGTGGCGGCGTGCCGAGCGGGCCGCGCGGTGGCGCGTCACGTCGCGGCTGCACGCGCTCGCGACGCTGGCCGTGCCGGGTGCGGCCGACCGGCGGGCGCTGTGGCGGCTCGCGGTCTCACGCGGGTGACGCGGCCCCCAGCAGGTCGTCGGTGACGCGCTCGGGGTCCAGCACCCGGGCCCGGCGCGCCGGGTCGTCGCGCAGTGCGGCGGCGGTGGAGCGCTCGACGAGGACCACGGACCCGTCGGCGGCCCACGTGGCGAGCGCGGAGCGCAGCACGGCCGCGAGGTCGTCCGCCGCGAGGGCCACGCGTCGGGCTGGGGGTGCCGGGTGCGCGAGCAGCGCGGAGTGCGGCAGGACGGTGCCGTCGGTCACGAGGGCGGGGGAACCCGGGTCGGTCGTCGGCGCCCACGTGACGACGTCCGCGTAGGACAGGACGGCCGCGCCGTCGACCGCGTGGGCGGGCAGCGGGGCGTCGAACGCGCGGGCGAGCGCGGGGAGCGCGACCGCGACGACGAGCGGCGCGTCGCGGGCGTCCGCGGGGCGGTCGGTCACCACGACGTCCACCCCGCCGCCGGTGTCCGGGCCGAGCACCACGCAGGCGCCGCACCGCCACGCGGCCAGCGCCCAGACGAGCGCCCGCCAGTGCGGCGGCAGGTCCAGGGCGATGCGCACGCCGGGCGCGGCGTCCGCTTCGTCGACGAGCAGGTTCGTGCTCTTGGCCACCCAGTTGGCCAGGACGGCTCCCGACAGCTCGACGCGCTCCCCGTCGGGGCCGTACCAGGTGATCCGGGGACGACCCGGCTCACCCTGGAGCACGTCGAGGAGCGTGGTGACGTCGGACGGGGACCGGCTCGGGAGGGGCGACATGGGGCCCAAGGCTAGACTCGCGCGCACGCCACGCCGGGCCTCCGCAACTTTCACCCGGACAACTCGGGCATCTAGCACGTCTCCGGTTGACGATCGCGAACGACACGCGTGTAATTCCCTGAGAACTGGTTCATACGCGCACCACCGTCGCGGCCTGGCCGCCGCACCGGCCGGGTCGGGCGTGATCAGCGACACGACCGCCCACCTGGCAGCACGCAGCCAGCTCCAGCACCACCGAGCACGACTTTTTGCGGAGGCACGTATGTGGCACCTGCTCGACGACGAGAGCTTCCCGAACGACGTCGCCACCCCCGCACCCGACCTCATGCCCTCGAACGTGCTGCCGATCTTCGGCGCGCCCGAGGACGACGGACCGATGGGGTGGCAGGAGCGCGCGCTGTGCGCGCAGACCGACCCCGAGGCGTTCTTCCCCGAGAAGGGCGGCTCGACCCGCGAGGCCAAGAAGGTGTGCACGCAGTGCGACGTGCGCGCCGAGTGCCTCGAGTACGCGCTCGAGAACGACGAGCGCTTCGGCATCTGGGGCGGCCTGTCCGAGCGCGAGCGGCGCAAGCTGAAGCGACGCGTGGTCTGACCGTGCGGTCGGTGCCGGCAGGGTGCGCCACGCCCGGCCGGCCTGACCCCGGTCGTGCCGCCGCGACGGCATGATGGCGCGAGCATGACTGACACGCTGTCCCCCGTGGACCCCATCACGACCGCCGCGGTACCGGTGACGACGCCGGTGACCGCGGTCGTCGTGACCCGCGGACGCACCGGCTACCTGCCCGTCACGCTCGCGGCGCTCGCCGCGCAGACCCGCCGGCCGTTGCGCGTGCTCGTCGTCGACGTCGCCCCGGACGACGTCCCGGTCGGGCCGGTCGTCGACGCAGCGTTCGCCGACGCCGCCGCGCCCGTCCCGCGGCTGTCCGTCGTGCGCGCCCCGCAGGCCCGGACGTTCGGCGAGGCGGTGCGCGTCGGGCTGGAGACGCTCGACGGCGTCCTCGACGAGCGCCCCACGACGTGGCTGTGGCTGCTGCACGACGACAGCGCCCCCGCCCCGGAGGCGCTCGCGCGGCTCGTCCGGACGGTCTCCAACGCGCCGTCGGTCGTCGTGGCCGGCTGCAAGCAGCGCACCTGGACCGACCCCGAGCGCCTGCTCGAGGTCGGCGTGCGCACGACGCGCTCGGGCCGGCGCGTCACGGACGTCGAGCCGGGCGAGCTCGACCAGGGCCAGCACGACGGGCGCACCGACGTGCTGGGCGTGGGGCTCGCCGGCTCGCTCGTGCGTCGCGACGTGTGGGACGCCCTCGGCGGCACCGACCCCGCCCTCGGCCCGTTCGGCGACGGGCTGGACCTCTCACGGCGGGCGCGGCTCGCCGGGCACCGGGTCGTGGTCGTCCCCACGGCCGTCGTCCGGCACGCGCAGGCCGCCTACCACGGGCTGCGGCCCGCCCGCGGCGGCGTGGTCCGCGGCGAGGACCCCGCCGAGCGCGAGGTCGACCTCGACGGTGACGGCGAGCCCGACAGCGCGGACCCGACCCGCTCCTTCGCGGCCCGCCGCCTCTCGCTGCTGCACCAGCGGCTCTCGACCGCACCGCTGCCGCTGGTCCCCGTCGTCGTCCTGCTGACGCTCGGCGTCGCCGTGCTGCGCAGCCTCGGCCAGATCGCGGCGAAGCACCCACAGCTGGCCGTCACCGAGCTGCGGGTCGCGCTGCTGGTGCTGCTGCGTCCCGGGCCGGTGCGCCGGGCGCGCGCCGCCGGCCGCACCACCCGCGTGCTGCCGCGCCGGACCCTGCGCCCGTTGCAGGCGACGTGGCGCGACGTGTGGCAGCAGGCCCGCGACCGGCGCCTCGCGCGCCTGGAGGCGCGTCGCGTCGTCCGCGCCCCGAGCGAGCTCGAGCTGAGCGAGCTCGCGGCCCTCGCGACGCGACGCCGGGTGACGGCCGGGCTGGTCGTGCTCGTGCTCGCGCTGCTCACCGTCGCGGCGGTGGGGCGCCTGATCGGCCCCGTCGCGGCCGGTGCACCGCTCGTGGGGGACGCCCTCGCGCGCGCGACGACCGACCTGAGCGACGTCTGGGCCGCGGCGACGTCCGGCTGGGTCACCGGTGGTCTCGGCGCGGCCGGCCCGGCCGACCCGCTGCTCGTCGTCCTCGTGGCGCTCGCGGTGCCGCTGGGGGGCGAGCTCGCGGCCGCGCTCGGGCTGCTGGTCCTCGGCGGCGTGCTGCTGGCGGGGGTCGGTGCGTGGTGCGCGGCGGGCGCCGCGACGCGGTCGGTCGGCGTCCGCGCCTGGGCCGCGCTGGTCTGGGCCTGTGCACCGGCGCTGCTGCTGGCCGTCGGCGACGGGCGCGTCGGTGCCGTCGTCGCGCACGCCGCGCTGCCGTGGGTCGCCCTGGGCCTGGCGCGCGGGCTGGGCGTCCAGCGCGTCGACCAGGTGCTGTCGGCCGTGGCCACCGCACGACGGGACGACGACGACGAGCCGGACGCCGACGCCGCCGCGGAGGCACGCGCCGACGCCGCGGCGTCGCACGTCGGCCCCGAGGCCGAGGTCGTCACCCCGGTGCGCGGCGTCGCCCTCGTCCCCACACCCCGCGCACCGGTCTCCGGTGCGGTGCCCGTGACGCCGGAGCCGGCGGCGACGGGGACCGACGCGCTGCCCGACCCGTCCGTGCTGGTCGGAGCCCCCGACCCGAGCGGCTCCGTGGCCGCGGCCGCCGGCGCCGCGCTCGCGCTCGCGGTCGCCGTGGCGGCGGCACCCGTCCTGCTCCTGCCGGCGATGGTCCTGCTCGGTGTCGTCGCCGCCGTCGCCCCCCGGGGACGCGTGCGGGTGCTCGGCGTGCTGGTCCCGACCCTCGTGCTCCTCGCACCCTTCCTCGTCGAGGCGGGCGGCCGCGGTGCCGCCGGCGTCCGGATGCTGCTCGCCGACACCGGCCCGGCGGCCGCCGCGGCACCGGCTCCGGCCCTCGCGCGCGTCCTCGGCGTCCCGTCCGACCCGGTCTCGCTCGTCCCGGACGTGCTGCCCGGTGTGGTCGCCGCCGCCTGGCCGTACGCGACGGGGACCGTGCTGGTGGTCCTCGCTGCGCTCGCGCTGCTGCGGGGCCCCGCCGTCGCCCGCGGGGTCCGGGTGTGCTGGACGGTCGCGGCCGTCGGCATCGCCGCCGGTGCTGCCGTGGCCGTGCTGCCCACGGCAGTGACCCCGGACGGCATCGGCCCCGCCTGGACGGGGGTGACGGTCTCGCTCACCACCCTCGGGCTGCTCGGCGCCGCCGTGCTCGGCGGGGACCGACTGACGGTCCGCCTGGCGCAGCGCGCCTTCGGGTGGCGGCAGCCCGTCGTGGCGCTCGGGACGGCGATCGCCGTCGTCGCCGTCGCGGGCGCCGGCGTCGGCTGGGCGTGGTCGGCGCGGACGGGTGACGCCGTCGACCTGCGCGCGTCGTCCGTGCCCGTCGTCCCCGTGGTCGGCCAACAGGGCGGGCAGTCCGACGCGGCGTCGCGTGTGCTCGCGCTGAGCGTGCGCGCTGACGGCTCCGCCGACTTCTCCCTGCTGCGCGCCGACGGCGACCAGCACGTCGACCACGCCGCTGCGGTGGTGCTGCGCGGTGTCACCGGCCCGCTCGACGCGCCGACCGTGCCGGGTGCCGATGCCGCCGCCGCCGAGGTCGGCGCGCTCGCCGCACGCCTCGTGCGCGGTGCGGCCGGCGACGTGGCGCCCGACGTGGCCGCGCTCGGCGTCGGCGACGTCCTCGTCCCCGCGGTCGCCGACGACGCGCCCGCGACCCGGACGGCGCGCTCCCGGCTCGTCGGCGTGCTCGACGCGACGGCAGGCCTCGAGCGGGTGACCCACGACGGGGCCGGCACGCTGTGGCGCGTGCGGGCGACACAGGGCGAGGCGGTGACGTCGTGGGCGCGCCTCGTCGACGGCGCGGCCGCCGACCCGGGTGCGGCGGCCGACCCGGGTGCGGCGGCCGTGGCCGTCGCGGCCGACCACCGCACCGTGGGCACGGTCGTGCCCGCGGGGGAGGGCAGGCGCGTGCTCGTGCTCGCCGAGAGGTCCGACGCCGGCTGGCACGCCTGGCTCGACGGCCGGCCGCTCGAGCGTGCCGACGCCGGGTGGCGCCAGGCGTTCGCGCTCGGCGCCGACGGTGGCACGCTCGAGGTGCGGTACGTCGCACCCCTGCGGACCCCCTGGCTCGCCGCGCTCGGGCTGACGACGCTGGTCACGGTCCTCCTGGCGCTCCCGCTGCGACGTCGACGCGGGGTGCGGACATGACCGCCGGTGCAACGCGGCGCGAGACCCGCCGCCCCTCGCGCGGGCGATGGGCGCGGCCTGCCCTGCGGGCGGCGTCCGGCCTGCTCGTGATCGCGCTCGCGGGCGGTGCGCTCGCCGGCGCCGCCCAGCTCGGTGCCGCGGGCACGGGGCCCGCCGCCGCCGACGAGGTCGAGGTCGCGCCGACGCCCGTGACCCTGCAGTGCCCGGGACCCGTCCTGCTGCCGCAGCGCGCCGAGCGCGGCGACGCGGCCTTCGACCCGGCGCCGGTGGCACCCGAGGTCGCGGTCGACGCGCTGACGATCGCGGGACCCGGCGCCGGCGCGCTCGCCGTGCTCCCGCTCGGCGGGACCGCTGCGGTGGACGACCTCGCAGCGGGCGGCGGCACCGTGCACCAGGACGGCGTCGACGGCCCGCTCGTCGTGCGTGCCCAGCCGCAGGACGTCGCGCCTCTCGTCGCGGCCACCGGCACGTCCCTCGTCACCGACGGCGACGCGCGCGGCCTGTCCGCCGCCTCGTGCCGCGCGCCCTCGAGCGACGACTGGCTCGTCGGCGGTGCCACGTCCGTCGGGTCGACGGCCACGCTCGTGCTCACGAACCCGGGCCTGACCGCCGCGCAGGTCGACCTCGAGATCTTCGGACCCAACGGTCCCGTCGAGCCGACGACGACGCAGCACGTCGTCGCGCCGGGTGCGACGAAGACCGTGGACCTCGGCGGAGCGGCCGCCGAGCAGGCCGCGCTGGTGCTGCACGTCACCTCGACGGGCGGGCTCGTCTCGGCGCACGTGCAGGACACCGCGGTGCGCGGCTTCACGCCGGCAGGCACCGACCTCGTCGTCCCGGGTGCGGCACCCGCGCGGCGGCAGGTGGTGACGGGCGTCTCCACGCCGACGACCGAGATCGGGGCGGCCGCCGCGCCCGTGCTGCGTCTGCTGGCGCCCGGCGACACGGGCACGACCGCGACCGTGACGCTGCTGGGCCCCGACGGACCCGTCGACCTGCCGGGCGCGGACGAGGTGCCGCTGGCGCCCGGCGAGGTCACGGACGTGCCGCTCGGCGGCCTGCCGTCGGACTCCTACACGGTGGTCGTCGACGCCGACGTGCCCGTCGTGGCGGCGGCCAGCACGTCGCGGACGGGCGACCCGGGGGAGCTCGACGACGTGCCGCGCATCGAGCGCGCCTGGTCGCCGGCCACCGCGCTCGGCACGCACGGCGCGGTCGCGCTGCCCCGCGGCGTGCGGGGACGCGTCGTCGTCGGCGCGGTCGGCGAGGACGACGTCGAGCGGGGCGAGGCGACCGCCGTGCTGCGCGTGCTGGGCCGGGACGGACAGGTGCTGTCCGAGCACGACGTGAGCGTCGACGCGGGCACCACGGGCGGGTGGGACGTGGCCGACCTCGCGACGGACGCGGCAGGGCTGGAGCTCGAGCCGACGGGCGGCGCGGGGCTGGCGTGGGCCGTCGTGCTCACGGTCGTGCAGCCGGACGGCCGGCTCGTCGCCGTGCTCGACCCGGTGCCGGCCGTGGGTGAGGTGACGGCGGTCGTGGTGCGCGAGGACGCACGGCCGGCGCGGGGCTGACCCGGCTCAGCGAGCGCTCAGCGGGCGCTCAGCGGGCCGCGCTGCGCAGCTGCAGGCGCTCGCGCGCCCCGAGGCCGGCGCGCAGGGCGATCCGCACCGGGGCGTGGTACCAGCGGGAGTAGCGGCGCTCGAGGTACTGCCGGGCGCTGGCGTGGTGCGCACGGATCATCGGCACGGGCCGTTCGCGCCACGAGGTGCCGCCGACGTGCGTGACGCGCACGTCGGGCACGTAGAGGTTCTCCCAGCCGGCCCGCCCGAGGCGTTCCCCGAGGTCGACGTCCTCGAAGAACATGAAGTACGACTCGTCGAACCCTCCGACCTGCTCGAACGCGGTACGTCGCAGCAGCAAGCACGCGCCGGAGAGCCAGCCCGCGTCCCGCAGGTAGCCGCCCACCGACTCCTGTCGCGCGTGGTACGAGCGGGTCCAGGGGTTGCGGGGCCAGACGCGTGCGAACACCGCGTGCCCCGCACCCTGACGCAACGAGGGGAGCGCGCGGGCGGACGGGTACACGGTGCCGTCGGTGTTGAGCAGCATCGGGCCGAGCGACCCGGCGCTCGGCTGCTCCTCCCCGGCCGCGACGAGCCGGTCCAGCGACCCCGGCGTCCACTCGACGTCGGAGTTGGCGACGACCAGCCACGGCGTCAGCGCACCCGCAGCCCCGCGGTTCGCGGCCGCGCCGTAGCCGAGGTTCGCACCAGGCACGATCAGCCGGCCGCCGACGTCCTCGACGACCGACGCCGCGACCGCGTGGTCGGTCCCGTTGTCCACGACGACGAGCTCGACGGGGCGCCGCGACGCGAGCGCGAGGGTCGCGGCGAAGCGGGCCAGCTCGTCACCGGGGTGGTAGACGACGCAGACGACCCGGACGGCGGGGGCGGACGGATCCTGCACGCGCGACCGCGTGTCGGCGGGCTCGGGGGACGGGGGCGTGGTCATCGTGCGTCACCCTAGTCGGCGGAGGTCAGTGCCCGTCGTCATAGCCCGGGTCGACCTCGTCCGGGCTGCGGCCGAGCAGGTGGGCGACCTGTTCCACGACGACGTCGCGCACCAGGTCCGCCAGGTCCGCGGCGTCGGACGCGCGTGCCTCGACGGGTCGGCGGTACACCACCACACGGTGCGGCAGACCGGAGTCCGCCGGGAAGTACCGGCCCAGTGGGACGCCGCCGTGCTCCCAGGGCGCCGGGTTGGACGGCGGCACGTCCTCCACCGCGAACTCCGCGCCGTCCAGCTGGCGCGCCCAACGCCGCTCGAGGTCCTCCACGGCGTCCAGGACCAGGTCGTCGAACCGCTCGGCGCGCGTGCGGTAGGCGGGGGTGCTCATCGGCAGGACGGGCCCGCGCGGCCCGCGGCCGCGGCGGTCGCGCCGACGCACGGGGGCGGGCGGTGTCGACGGGGTGGCGACGCCTGCCGCCCGACGGCGCAGCGCGGGCAGCCGCGCGCCGTCACCGGGTGCGGGGGGGCGGGACGGGCCGAGCGGGCTCACGCCGTCACTGTAGCCACGCCGCGCGCCGCCCACCCGACACGCGGCCCGCACGCGTGACCGTCCGGGGGTCGTGAGGGGTACCGTCTGCACGTGAGATCCGTCCGGCAGTGCTCGCGCACGGCGTGCCCGCACGCCGCGGTCGCGACGCTCACCTACGTCTACGCCGACTCGACCGCCGTGCTGGGGCCGCTCGCGCAGCTGGCCGAGCCCCACTCGTACGACCTGTGCGTCGAGCACGCGGACCGGCTCACGGCCCCGCGCGGCTGGGAGGTCGTCCGGCTGCTGCCCGACCTGCAGTCCGTCGCACCGAGCCACGACGACCTGGTGGCGCTCGCCGACGCGGTCCGCGAGGCCGGGCGACGTCGCACCCCTGAGCCCGCGCCCGCGCTCGCCACGGCACCGCCGCCGCTGCCCGACACCGCGCGCCGACGGGGACACCTCCGCGTCGTGCCCGGTGCGACCCCGGGCGAGCAGCCGTGAGCGCCCCGCGCGACCGTCGGCCGCCCGCGGACGAGCCGCTCGGCTCGATCACCCGGCCGGTCGTGGACGACACCGACACCGCACCCGCGTGCTACGTGTGCGGCAGCACCGACCTGACGCGCGTGCGGCTGGCGCTGCCCGACGGCCGCCCCGCGGTGTTCGCCTCCTGCCCGGACTGCGAGGCCACGGCGTGGTTCGTCATCCACGGTGACGGCACGGCGTACGGCCCCGACGGCACGCCGCGCGCCTGACCCCCGGCGCCCTGCCCACCGGCGCACCGCGCTCCATACCGAACGTGACGACGTCCCCCGACCCAGGAGCAGCCATGACGGCGACCGACCGCCCCGCGACCGACCTCGAGCCGTGGGCGCGTGCGCTCCTGCGCTGCCCCGTGACGGGCGCCGCGCTCGTCGACGGTGTCGCAGCCGACGGCTCGCCGGTCCTCGTGTCGACGGACCCCGAGCGGCCCCTGGCCTATCCCGTGGTCGACGGCATCCCCGTGCTGCTCGTCGACGAGGCGCGCCCGGCCTCCTGAGGTGCGGGGGCGCCGCGGCGGTCGGCTCAGGCGTCGGGGTCGGGAACCCCGTGCGGCAGCCGTCGCAGCAGCACGGCCTCCGCCTGCTCGCGACGGACACGCTCGAGCTCGACGAGGGTCTCGCGGCGTCCGCGCTCGGCGAGCACCGCGGACAGGAACGCCTCGGGGTGGGTACCGGGCGGCGGCTGCGGGCTCACGAACGGGCGCAGGTCCGCGGCCAGCCGCTGCGCGAGCTCGGCGCGTGAGCCCGGGTGCAGCAGGGCGGCACGGCCGAGGAACTGACGGACCGCGAGCGCGAGCCCGTCGGGAAGGCGCGCGACGTCGGCGTGCGTCGCCCAGCCGGCCAGGTGCGGCGGCATGACGGCGGCCGTCCGCACGGGCGCCGCGGACCGCACCCGTGAGCCGTAGGTCCCCGCCAGGATGTCGCCGACGCGCTTGCCGCGCGGGTGGGCGATCGAGCAGATCACGGCGACCGAGCCCAGGGTGAGCCACAGCTCACCGAAGCCCACCAGGGCGCGCACGAACGCCTGGCGGAACGTGATCGGGCCGCCGTCGTCACGCACGATCCGCACCCCTGCGACGAGCTTGCCGAGCGAGCGGCCACGGCTCAGGGTCTCGACCGTGGTCGGCAGCACGACCGTCACGGTCACGATCAGCACGATCAGCAGGATCCGCCCCGCGTACGCGTCGACCGTCACGTCCAGGCCGCCCAGCACGAGAGCGGTGACGACCGCGAGGACGAAGAGCGCGAGCAGGTCGACGATCGCGCCGAGGAGCCGCGACGCGACCGACGCCGGTCGGGTCTCGAGCAGGACGCCCTCGCCGATGACGACGCCGTCCTGCAGCTGAGCCGGGTGCGGCGTCGTGGCGGTCACCCGCGCAGACTATCCGCCGGCACCGACGGTGGGTGCGGCGCGCACCACCACGGCCGGCGGGTGGCAGGCTGGGGTCGTGGACCTCGACGCCTACACCCGCGCGCGCACGCCGACCTGGCAGCGCCTCGACGAGCTCGCACGGCGGCGCGGACTGACCGGTGCCGAGGCCGACGAGCTCGTGGCGCTGTACCAGGCGACCGCGACCGACCTGTCGGCGGTGCGCTCCGCCGCCCCCGACCCCGAGACGGTGACGCGCCTGTCGCAGGTGCTGGTGCGCGCGCGCTCCCGGCTCGCCGGCACGCACGCACCGTCGCTGTCCGACGTCACCTCGTTCGTCGTCCTGCGGCTGCCCGCGGCGCTCTACCGCATCCGGTGGTGGACCGTCGCCGTCACCGCCGCGTTCCTGGCCGTCGCGGTCGCCACCGGCGTGCTGGTGGCGACCTCGCCCGACGCGCTCGCGCTGATGGGGACGCCGAGCGAGCAGCAGGAGTACGTCGACACCGCCTTCGAGGAGTACTACACGCCGGGCGTGGGCTTCGCCGCGATGGTCTGGACGAACAACGCCTTCATCGCCGCGGTGTGCATCGGCACCGGGATCACGGGCTTCCTGCCGGCGTACATGCTGGCGACCAACGCGGTGAACGTCGGCGCGGCCGGCGGGCTCATGGCCGCGCACGGGCGCCTCGACGTGTTCCTGCAGCTCATCGCACCGCACGGGCTCCTGGAGCTGACCGCGATCTTCGTCGCCGGCGCCGCCGGGCTGCGGCTGTTCTGGACGTGGGTCGACCCGGGCCCGCGCACCCGGGGGAGGGCGCTCGCGCAGGAGGGGCGCGCCCTGTTCACGGTCGCGATCGGCCTGGTCGGCGTGCTGGCCGTGTCGGGTCTGGTCGAGGGCTTCGTCACCGGGTCCGCGCTGCCGTGGCCCGTCAAGGTCGCGGTGGGCGTCGTCGTGCTGACCGCGTTCTGGGCGTACGTGCTGGTGCTCGGCCGGCGCGCGGTCGGGGCGGGGCACACCGGCGACCTCGACGCCGACCGCGCGGGCTACTCGGTCGCGACGGCAGGCTGACCCGGTCCCGCGCCGCCCGTCACCCGGCGTACCGCACGGCGTGGGCGTCGGCGTCGTCGGCGACGAACCGCACGCAGCGTTCCGCCTCGGCGAGCACGGCGCGCTGCTCGGCCCGCGACAGCGGTTCGAGCGGCGTCACGGTGAGGGTCGCCGACGTCCGACGCTCCCCGCGTCCCGACCCGGTGCGCTCGCGCTCGACTGCCCACGTCGCGCGCACGCGCCCGTCGACGAGCACCGCGCAGGGCAGCCGCCCGTTGGGCGTCTGCAGCCGTCGTCGGTGGGCGTCGTCGATCACGCGGGTGCGCTGCGCGTGCGCGAGCCACAGGTTGTCGTAGTCGGGCAGGAGCCGCACGGGTGCCGGCACGTCCGGGTCGGGGCGGGGTGCGTCGGGCAGGTCGAGCAGCTCGCGCACGCGTCCGCCCGGCCCGGTCGGCGTGGCCGCGACGGCCACGAGCCGGTCGCGCAGCCCGGTGACGACGTCGCGCAGGCCCGTCAGGCCGGACCACGTCTGCACGTCGGCGACGCTCGCGGGCCCGAACGCCGCCAGGTAGCGCAGCACCACCGCCTCGAGCGCACGCGTGCGCACGTCCGCGTCCGCGGGGACGGACGCCGCGGCGTCCGGGACCCACGCGTCCAGGGTCGTCCACGTCGTGGCGGACGGGTGCTGCCACAGCCCGCGCGGCGTCACCTGCACCAGCGGGAGCAGGGCGCGGGCGAACGCCGAGAGGTCCTGCGGGTGCGCCGCGGGCCACGTCCGTGCGAGGTGCGCGCCGAGGTCCGTGGTGAGCCGCGGTGCGGCCCGCAGGTACGCGCCCGCGTCCTCGACGAGGCGGTCGAGGTCGACGACCTCCAGCGCCGCCCTGCGGCGGGCGTTCGCGCGCAGCTCACGCGCCATGACGGACCGTGCCAGCGCGGCGAGCACCGGCGCGTCGCCCGCGGTGACCAGGTGCACGGTCGAGCGCATCACCGCGATCCGCAGCACGCTGCGGTCCAGCAGGGCGGCGTCCAGGTCGCGCGTCGCGAAGCCCTCGACGCGGCTCCACAGGCCCAGGAACGGCGACCACGGGTTCTGCGCCTGCATCCCCACGAGGTGCTCCACGATCGCGGGGACGGTGCCCGTGGTGCGGGCGAGCAGGTGCTGCCGCGCCAGCAGTGCGCGGTTCAGGCCGCGGTCGTCGAGCACGCCTCGAATCTAACGGCGACCGCCGACACAGCCCCCGCGCCGCGAGACCGAGAGATCCGGCCCCTCGAGTCCCGGCCCCCTCGGTCTCGCCAGACCGAGCTTTCCGGGTCTTGAGGTCCCGGTTCTCTCGGTCTCGTGAGGCCGGACGGCGGCTACAGGCGGCCCGCCGCCTTCAGGGCGAGGTAGGTGTCCGCCAGGCGCGGTGCGAGGTCGTCGGGCGCGGCCTCGACCACCTCGACGCCGCGCTGACGCAGCCGCACCCCGACCGCGGCGCGCTCGAGGGACGTGCGTTCCGCCGCCGCGGCGTCGAAGACCTCCTCGATCGTGCGCCGCGTCGTGCGGAGCTGCTCGAGCTCGGGGTCCGCGACCGACGCGAGGACCACCTGATGGCGCTGGGTGAGGCGGCCGACGACGTCGAGCAGCCCCTGCTCGACGGACGCGGGGTCCAGGGACGTCAGCAGCACGACCAGCGCACGGCGGCTCAGCCGGGAGCGCACCTGCCCGACGAGCCCCGGCCAGTCGGTCTCGACGAGCGCCGGCTGGACGCCCGCGAGCGCGTCGGCCAGGGCAGGCAGCACGCGCGCCGAGTGGCTGTCGGCCGCGCGGGCGCGGACCCGGCGGTCGTAGGCGAGCAGCTCGACGCGGTCACCGGCGTGTGCCGCGAGCACACCCAGGAGCAGGGCCGCCTCGACCGACGCCTCGAGACGTGTGCCGTCGAGCACCCGGGCCGCGCTGGTGCGCGAGGTGTCGAGGACGAGCAGCACGTGCCGGTCCCGCTCGGGCCGCCAGGTCCGCACGACGACCTCGCGCCGGCGGGCCGTCGCGCGCCAGTCGATCGACCGCACGTCGTCGCCGTCGACGTACTCGCGCAGCGAGTCGAACTCGGTGCCGCCGCCGCGCACCTGGACCGCGGCGCGCCCGTCGAGCTCCCGCAGCCGCGCGAGCCGCGAGGGCAGGTGCCGCCGGGACGCGAACTCGGGCAGCACGCGCAGCCGCCCGGGCACGTCGAGGGACGCCTGCCGCCCCGCGACGCCCAGGGGCCCGAGGGTGCGGACGGTGACCCGGTCGGCGACGGCGTCGCCGCGGCGCGTCGGCACGAGGGTGGTGGTCACCCGCCGCTGCTCCCCGGGCGGCACGTCGACGCGGTGCCGCGGCGTGCGGGCACCGGTGGGGGAGTCCCCGCCGGGCAGCGTCGACGGCGGCCAGGCGTCGCGCACGAGCGCACGCGCGGTCCGTCGTCCGACGTTGCGCAGTGTGAGGACCGCGTCGGCGGTGCCGCTCAGCCGCACGGACGCCGGCAGCCGGCGGGACACCGCCAGCTCGCGCGGCGACGCGGCGAGCGCGACGTCGACCGCGCACAGCACGACGACCACCAGCGCCCACACGAGCACCGTCAGGGGGGCGGGCAGCAGCGCCACCGGGACCAGCCCGGCCAGCGCGACCAGCACCGCGCGCGACGTCAGCGCCACGGGCTCACCGGGGGACGGGCACGGACGCGAGGACCGTGTCGAGGACCGACTCGGCGGTGACGCCCTCGATCTCGGCCTCCGGACGCAGCTGGACGCGGTGCCGCAGCGTGGGGTGCGCGAGCGCCTGCACGTCGTCCGGCGTCACGTACTCGCGACCCGACAGCCACGCCCAGGCGCGCGACGTCGCGAGCAGGGCCGTCGCACCGCGCGGCGAGACCCCCAGGCTCAGGGACGGCGACGTGCGGGTGGCGCGGCACACGTCGACGACGTACCCGAGCACCTCGGGGGAGATCTGCACGCGGGCGACCTGCGCGCGCGCCCGCGCCAGGTCGTCGGCACCGGCGACGGGCCGCAGGCCGGCGGCGGCGAGGTCCCGCGGGTCGAACCCTGCGGCGTGCCGGGTCAGGACCTCGACCTCGTCGGCGCGCTCGGGCAGGGGGAGCAGCAGCTTGAGCAGGAAGCGGTCCAGCTGCGCCTCGGGCAGCGGGTAGGTGCCCTCGTACTCGACGGGGTTCTGGGTCGCGACGACGACGAACGGGTCCGGCAGGTGGCGTGCCTCGCCGTCGACGGTGACCTGCCGCTCCTCCATGGCCTCCAGCAGGGACGCCTGCGTCTTGGGGGGCGTGCGGTTGATCTCGTCGGCCAGCAGGAGGTTGGTGAACACCGGTCCCTCGCGGAACGAGAACTGCGCGGTGCGCGCGTCGTACACGAGCGACCCGGTGACGTCGCCCGGCATGAGGTCGGGGGTGAACTGCACCCGCTTGGTGCCGAGGGACAGCGCACCCGACAGCGAGCGGACGAGCAGCGTCTTGGCGACACCGGGCACCCCCTCGAGCAGGACGTGCCCGCGGCACAGCAGCGCGATGATCAGCCCGGTCACGGCGGCGTCCTGGCCCACGACCGCTTTGCCGACCTCGCTGCGGACGGCTGCGAGCGCGACCCGCAGGTCCGCCCCGGGCGGGGCGGGGGCCGGGCCGGCGGTGTGCGTCACGGTGTGCAGGGGGGCGGGCGCGGGCGGTGCTGCTCCGGGCCAGCCGTCGGTGCTCGGGGGACGCGGCGTCTCGTCGGTCACGGTCGGTGTACCTCGCTCTCCAGGTGGTGCAGGTCGTCGGTGAGGCGCAGCAGGCTCGCGTCGTCGGTGGGTGGCGGGCCGTAGAGCAGGGCCTCGACGTCGGCGGCCCGTCGGTCGGTCGCCCGCGCGAGGGCGTCGACGAGCGATGGCGCGTCGGCGGACCGGGGAAGGCCGAGGCGGTGCGCGACGCGGGCCGCCGTCCCGGCGCGCAGCGCGGCGGCGGCGTGCCCGTGGGCGCGGGCCCGACGGTAGAGCCGCCCGCGACCACGGGTGGCCTCGGCCGACCGCACGACCACGGGCAGCGGCTCGGCGACCACGGGGCCGAGGCGCCGGGAGCGCCACACGACGGTGACGACGAGCACGAGCACGAGCCACGCGAGCACGGGACGCACCCAGGGCACGAGGTCGGTCAGGCTCGCGCGGGAGTCGTCCTCGCCGACGTAGCCGAGGTCGTCGTAGCTGGGGACGTACCAGACGAGGTGGTCGTGGCGGCCCAGCGTGCGCAGCACGAGCGCGGCGTTGCCCTCGTCGCGGATGGACGCGTTGGTCAGCAGCTCCAGGTCGGACAGGGCGGTGATGCGGCGCCCGTCCTGCAGGAACGTCAGGTACGCGCCGCCGGTCCCGCCGCCGGCGGCGGGGAAGCACGTGGTCGCCGCGCCCGTGAGGTCCTCGTACCCGCCGGCGGCGGTGATCGTGCCCGCGGCGAGCGCGTCGGGGTCGTCGCACGCGGCCGCGCGCTGCTCCCGCGCCGCCCCGCCGCCGGCCGAGACGACGTCCGGCGAGATCGTGGACAGCGCCCACCCGGCGTCGACCAGCACGAGGTCGTCCTCCAGGCCGACGAGCACGTCGACCTGCTCGGCCGTGAGCCACTGGTCGCCGACGACCAGGACGGTCCCGTCGCCGGTCGCCGCCCCCACGACGTCGCGCGTCGTGGTGACGTGCTCGACCGTGACGCCCTGCCGCTCCAGGACGCGGGCCGCGGCGCGTGCGCCCGCGTCGCCCACGTTGTCCGGGGCGCCGGGAGTCGTGCCGGACGGCGGCGCCGGGAGCGTCAGCACGAGCCCGCCGAGCACGACGACGCCCAGCACCGCGAGCCACGGGCGGGCGCGCCGCCACCGGTGCGCCGCCCGGGTGCGACCCGTCGAGCCGTCACCGAGGACCTCCGGGCGCGCGAGGGCGTCCGTGGCGGGCGGGGCGCTCATGCGGGCACCCCGGCGGGCCGGGCCGCGCGGACGGCCGCGTCGAGCGACCGCAGCGTCGCGTCGTCGTCCGGGGACGCCGCCCGTTCGCCGTAGACGACGTCGTCGAACAGGTCGCCGCCGCGCGCCAGCGCGGCGGCGAGCGGGGGCAGCGCCGCGCCGGCGACGCGGGCCGCCTCGTGGGCCGTCCGGCCGGGCCGCTCGTCGAGCAGCGCACGCTCCTCGAGGTCGCGCACGACCGCGCGGTACCGGTCGGCGACCGCCACGGACCAGGAGCCGGAGCGCGCAGCGGCGTCGGCGGACGCGCGCAGCTCGGCTGCCGTGCGGCGGTCGTCGGCGTGCAGGACGCCCTCCCGGCGCCGACGTGCGCCCGCCCGCACCGGTCCGGCGACGCGCAGCGCGACCACCAGGACCACCACGACGACGCCGACGACGACGAGCAGGCCGGTCGTGCCGGACATCCCGATCGCGGGGAGGTTGTCGAGCTGGTCGGTGAGCCACGTCAGCGCGCGCTCGAGCAGGGACTCCTGGCGGTGGTAGGCCGGGTCGAGCAGCTCGTCGCGCAGCCACCGGCGGGCGGTCGCGGCGTCGGGCTCGACGGGCACCCCGGTCAGGGCGCGCACCCCGGTCAGGACGGGCACGTCACGCCCGTCCGGTGCCGGTCGTGCCGGTCATGCGCCGCCCGCCGCCGCCCGCGCCAGCTCGAGGTCGAGCCCCTCGCGGCGGATGCGCACGTCGACGTACAGCAGCGCGACGACCGCGGCGAGGAACGTCGTGGACAGCGTCATGCCGATGATCTGTCCCAGGGCCGAGACGAGCACCGTGAGCCCGTCGGAGCCCGACGTCGCCGTCACGAGCCCGGCGACGACGCTGGCCGGGACGAGGAACAGGTACATCAGGACGGACACGAGCAGGTTCGCGAGCAGGTAGATGCCGAGCAGCCGCCAGAAGCTCCCGCGCGTCAGGCGCCACGCCCGCGCGACGGTCGGCCAGAACCGCTTGCCCTCGAGCATGAGCGCGGGCGGCACGAGCAGCGTGCGCGCGGTCACCCACACCATCGCGACCAGCAGCGCGCCCCCACCGACCAGGCCCACGGCGACCGCGGCCCCGGGCAGGTCGGCCACGGCGAGGGCGACGACCCCGCCGACCCACAGCGCGAACGCGAGCAGCGACGCGAGGAGCTGCAGCAGGCCCCAGCCGACGAGCAGCCACACCCGGCGGGTGCGCCACACCTCGCGCAGCGCGACGCGCTGCCCCAGCACGGACCGGCTCACCGACACGATCAGCAGGCCGGTCAGCACCGAGGTCACGGGGACGAGGAGCGGGACGGTCAGGACCTGCCCCGCGCTCGTCGAGAAGACCTCGGACATCATCTGGGTGTCGCTCGCCGTCAGTCCCTGGTCGGGGAAGGCGCCACTCAGGGCGCCCACCATCAGGCTCGACACGTACAGCTGGACCAGCGTCTGCAGGGTGACGGCGATCGTCACCACCACGGCCGACAGGCCGAACATCACGGCCGGGTTCGCGCGCACGGCACGGACCGCGCCGTCGAGGACCTCCCCGAGGCCCAGGGGCCGCAGCGGGATGATCCCGGGCTGCATCGCGGGCAGGCGCCATCCGGGGGCTCCGGCCCCGGCGGGCGGCGGGGTCCCCCAGCCCGGGGGCGTCGACGGCTCTCCCCACGCGCCCGGCGGCGGGCCGGGCGGCGGCGGGGGCGGTGCTCCCCACCCCGGGGGCGGAGGCGGTGCTCCCCACCCCGGCGGCGGGGGCGCGGCACCCCAGCCGTCGGCCGACGGGGGCGGAGGCGGAGGTGACGTCGGTGGCGCGGGCGTGGGCGACGAGCCGCCTGCGGGCGGTCCGGCGGGGCTCGTCCACGGGGCGGGGACCGTGCCGTCGTCCTGCGGGGAGGTCATGCGTCCGGCTCCTCGTGTCCCTCTGCGTGCGTGCGCGGTCCGGCGACGAGCGCCGCGCGCCGGGCACCCCATGGTGCCACGGTGCAGGTGGGGCGCGGTCCCGGACGCACCGTCACCCGGCTGCGCGGCGCGGCCGACGCACCGGACGCCCGGGCGATGAGAGGATCGACGGCATGAAGGGACGCGTCCTGGTGGTCGACGACGACACCGCTCTGGCCGAGATGATCGGCATCGTGCTGCGCTCCGAGGGTTTCGAGCCGGTCTTCTGCGAGGACGGTGACGCGGCGATCGGGATCTTCCGGCAGACCCAGCCGGACCTCGTGCTGCTCGACCTCATGCTGCCCGGCAAGGACGGCAACGAGGTCTGCCGGCAGATCCGTGGCGAGTCGGGCGTGCCGATCGTCATGCTGACCGCGAAGAGCGACACGGTCGACGTCGTGCTCGGGCTGGAGTCCGGCGCCGACGACTACATCTCCAAACCGTTCAAGCCCAAGGAGCTCGTCGCGCGGGTCCGCGCACGGCTGCGCCGCAGCGACGAGCCGGCACCCGAGCACCTGGCGATCGGCGACCTCACCATCGACGTGCCCGGCCACCGGGTCGAACGTGCGGGCCGTCCCATCTCGCTGACGCCCCTGGAGTTCGACCTGCTGGTCGCCCTCGCGCGCAAGCCCTGGCAGGTCTTCACCCGCGAGGTGCTGCTCGAGAAGGTGTGGGGCTACCGCCACGCGGCCGACACCCGGCTGGTCAACGTCCACGTCCAGCGCCTGCGCTCGAAGATCGAGACGGACCCCGAGCGTCCGGAGATCGTCGTAACAGTCCGTGGTGTCGGCTACAAGGCGGGCGTCGCGGGGACGTGACCAGGCTGCACCGGGCGCGTACGCGCGGGGGCTCGTCGTGCCGCGGCTGACCGCCTGGCGCCGGCTGGGACGGGCGCGCGCAGGGCGGCGCGTCCGCGGGCTGACGCGCCGCTGGCGGTCGTCGCTGCAGCTGCGCGTGCTGGTCTCGACGCTGACGATCGGGCTCGCCGCCCTGGCGCTGATCGGCGTGTACGTGGGGGAGAGGACGAGCGCGGGCCTCTTCGACGCGCGCCGGACCCAGCTGCTCGCCGAGAGCGCGCGCAGCACGCAGCAGGCGCAGGACGTGTTCGCGGCCTCGGCGGCCGACACGTTCAGCGAGGTCGCTCTGCTGCTGAAGGACGTGACCGCGGCGCAGCGCAACGGCGGCTCCGGTGAGCGGGACGTGTTCATGCTGCGGGCACCGGGTCAGACGGCCTCCATCGGGGTCGGCGCGACGGCCACCGACCCCTCCCTGGTCGACCTGGTCAGCCGCGAGCTCAAGCAGGCGGTGTCGCAGGGCGGCCAGCAGTGGCAGTCCGTCGCGATCCCTGCGGCCGACGGCCACGTCGAGCCGGGGATCGTCGTGGGTCAGGACGTCGACGTGCCCATGGCGGGCACCTACCAGATGTTCTTCCTCTACAGCCTGCAGGCCGAGCAGGACCGGCTCGACTTCCTGCTCGGGACGCTGGCGTTCGCGGCCGCCGCGCTCGTCCTGCTGCTGGGGGGCATGGCCTGGCTCGTGACGCGTCGGACGGTCCACCCGGTGCGCCGCGCCGCGCACGTCGCCGAACGCCTCGCCGACGGCCACCTGTCCGAGCGCATGATCGTGCGCGGGCAGGACGAGATGGCCACGCTCGCGCGCTCGTTCAACGAGATGGCCGGGAGCCTGCAGGACCAGATCCACCGCATGGAGGAGCTGTCGACGCTGCAGCGCCGGTTCGTCTCCGACGTCTCGCACGAGCTGCGCACGCCCCTGACGACGATCCGCATGGCGGGCGAGGTGATCCACGGCGCGCGCGACGACTTCGAGCCGGCGGTCAAGCGGTCCGCGGAGCTGCTGGCCACCCAGCTGGACCGGTTCGAGGACCTGCTGGCCGACCTGCTCGAGATCAGCCGCTTCGACGCGGGCGCCGCGGTGCTCGACGCGGAGGGCATGGACGTGCGCGACATCGTGCTGCAGGCCGTCGACAACGCGACCCCGCTCGCGGAGCGCCGCGGGTCGTGGCTCCAGGTGGACCTGCCGGAGGTGCGTGCCGACGCGGACGTCGACCCCCGCCGCGTCGAGCGGGTGCTGCGCAACCTGCTGGTCAACGGCGTGGAGCACGCCGACGGGTCGACGGTCGAGGTGCGCGTGGGCGTCGACGCGACCGCCGTCGCGGTGACCGTGCGGGACCACGGCGTCGGCATGACGCAGGACGAGGCGCTGCACGTGTTCGACCGGTTCTGGCGGGCCGACCCGGCGCGCGCGCGCACGACCGGCGGCACGGGCCTCGGCCTGGCGATCTCGCTCGAGGACGCGCACCTGCACGGCGGCACGCTCGAGGCCTGGGGTCGTCCCGGCCGGGGGGCCAACTTCCGGCTGACCCTGCCGCGGCGGGCCGGGATCCGCCTCGACGGCTCGCCGCTGCCGCTGGTCCCCGATCCGGAGGCGCCGCTGCCGGCCGCCGACGTGCCGCGTCGCAGCACCGACCCGACGGCGCTGCCCGAGCTGCCGCCGATGACGGGGGAGATCGCCATCGTGAACAACCCGACCGACCCGGCCCGCACCGACGTCCGCGTCGACGACCCGGCCCCCGCGGCCGGCGCCGGGAGGGTGTCGTGACGCGCGTGCGCGGCGGACGGCTCCGCACCCTGGTCGTGACGGCGGCGACGGTGCTGGCCGGTGCGCTGACCGGGTGCGTCGCGATCCCGACGTCCGGGCCCGTGACGGTCGGCGTCGACGGCGAGGTGCGCGAGCAGGACCGCATCGTGGTCCTCGCGCAGGGCCCGCAGGCCGACGCGGGACCCGTGGGCATCGTCGAGGGCTTCCTGCTCGCCGCGGACGCGGAGGTCACGGGTGACTTCGACGTCACGCGCCAGTTCCTGGCCGCCGACCAGCGCTCCGAGTGGGATCCGGGTGCCGGGACGATCGTCGCGAGCGCCACGACGGTCGAGCAGACGGGCGACGCCCAGGTCACGGTGTCCCTGGCCGTCAACGCCAAGGTGTACGCGGACGGGCGGTACGTGGAGGCGCCGGCGGACGCCGTCGAGACGCTGCGGTACGAGCTCGTCCAGGACGCGCGCGGCAACTGGCGCATCGCGTACGCGCCGGACGTGGTCGTCGTGAACTCGCGGAGCTTCGAGCAGCAGTTCCGCGCCACGCCCCTGTACTTCCTGACGCCGGACGAGCAGATGCTCGTCCCCGAGGTGCGCTTCTTCCGCGACCGCAACGTGCCGACGGCCGTCGTGCGCGCGCTGCTCGCGGGACCCTCGGCGTGGCTGGGCGACGCCGTGACGAGCGCGCTCCCGACGGGTGCCGAGCTCAAGCCCGAGGCGGTGTCCGTCGAGCAGGGTGTCGCGGAGCTGACGCTCGAGCCGGCACGGGCCGTGCAGGACGCCGACCGCGGACTCCTGCTCGCCCAGCTCGAGGAGTCGCTGCGGCCGTTGGGCGTCACGACCCTGCAGGTGCGCGCGGGCGCCGGTGGTGCGCTGCTCGGCGGGGTGGCGGCCGTGCTGCCGAACCCCGAGCCCGGTGATCTGGAGATCCTCGTCGACGGCCAGACGATGTCGCTCGTCGACGGGGTGCCGGTACCGGTGGAGGGCGTGCGGCCCGTCGTCGGGGCGCAGCCGCAGGCACCGGCGCGCTCGGGTGACGGGACCGTCCGGGTGGCGCTCGCGGACGCGGCGACCCTGGTGTCGGTCCCCGTCGGCGGGGCCGAGCAGACGACGCTGCTGCGCGGCACGGCTCTCGCGTCGCCGTCGGTCGACAGGTTCGCGTGGGTGTGGACCGCCCGGGGCGCCGCGACGGGTCGCCTGGACGCGGTCCGCCTCGACGGCACCGCGGTCGAGGTGACCGCGGACTGGCTCGTGGGGCGCACGGTGCAGGCCGTGCGCGTGTCGCGGGACGGCACGCGCGCCGCGATCGTGTCCGACGGGCCGGACGGGGCCACGCTCGACGTCGCGGGGGTCGTCCGCGACGACGACGGTGTCCCCCTGACCCTCGGGCCCGGCGTGCGCGCCGGTGCGCCGCTGACCCCGACGACCTCGGTCGTGTGGGTCGACGACGTGACCCTCGGCGTGCTGGCCGAGGGGGACGCGGGCCGGACGCCGCACCGCGTGCCCGTCTCGGGCAGCAGCACGCCGCTGCCCGCCGTGGCGGACGCCGTCGCGCTGGCGTCCGGCCGTGGCGACCGCTCGCTGTACGTGGTCACGGCCGACGGTGACCTGCTGCGCCACGAGGGCGGCACGTGGGTCGCCGTGCCCGACGTGACGGACGTGCTGGTGGTCACCGGGGCGACGTTCCCGGGCTGAGGGTGTGCGGCGTGACGTGCGCCGCACCGGACGGGACGGGACGGGACCAGACGGGACCGGACCGGACCGACCACAGGTCCTCCTCCGGATGCGCTCGTCCACAGGACGTGCGCAAGGCGGCACGCGGAGCCGCGCGGGGCGGCAGGCTGCTCGGCATGCCCCTGCGCACCGCGGCCCCACGACCCGGGCCCGTCCCTCCCCGCGGCGGACGCCCTGCCCCGGCACCCGGCCGCCCGGGGCTCGCCCACCGGGTTGGGGTGCTCGCCGTCGCGGCCTGCCGGGACCTCGTCCGCCTCGTGGTGCCCGTCGCGTGCGCCGGCTGCGGGGTGGCCGACGAGCCGTGGTGCGCGCCGTGCGACGCCTGGCTGCAGGGACCCGCGGCGCGCCGCGACCACGGCGCGGGGCGCCTCGACCTGCTCGAGGGGCGCACCCTGCTCCCGGTGCGGGCGCCTGCCGTGTACGCAGGCCCGGTGCGGCACGCCGTCGCGGCATGGAAGGACGGTGGCCGGTCCGACCTCGACCGCCCGTTCGCAGCCGCCGCCCGCCGCACGGGTGCCGCGACGGCCGCGGACGTGCGGTCCGCGGCCCGCGGTGCGGCACCGGTGCTGGTCGTCCCCGCGCCGTCGACCCGGGAGGCGGGGCGTCGGCGCGGGCGCAACCCGGTGGACGCCGTGGCCGCCGCGGTCGCGGCCGGGCTGCGGGACGGCGGCGTCCCGGCGGAGCGGGCTCGTGCGCTGCGCCGGTCCGGAGGGCCGGACCTCGCCGGGCTGGGCGCACGGGCGCGGGGTCCGGCGCTCGCCGGGCGCGTGCACGTGCGCCGGGGACGCGCCGTCCGGGGTCGCGACGTCGTCCTCGTCGACGACGTCCTGACGACCGGCGCGACGCTGGCGGCGTGCCACGCGGCCCTGACCGCGGCGGGCGCGCGGGTCCTCGGGGGCTGCGCGCTCGCCGCCACCGCGCGGCCCGGCGCGCGCGACGACGGCGCGCCCGCCGGTTCAGCCCCTGGTCCTGTGCGCGACCACAGGAAAGCGGGTTAGCGTGGGGACCTGGTGACGACGCCGCGCGGTGTCTCCCGCAGCTTCTCGGGCGGGGTCGCACGGCGGAGGAGGTGAGGCCCCCCGCCCCCGTCGTGGGGCAGCAGACGTACGACTCGTCCGGGCGGGCTCAGCCCGCCCCTGACCTCCCAGGAGGCCCCCATGGAGATCGTGGTTGCTGGCCGGCACACCGAGGTGTCCCCGCGGTATCGCGCCCATCTCGAGAGCAAGCTCGCGAAGATCGAGCAGCTGGCCCCGCGCGCACAGCGCGTCGACGTCCTCGTGTCCCACGAACCGAATCCGCGCCAGTCCGGCAGCAGCGAGAAGGTCGAGCTGACGGTGGTCGACAAGGGGCCGGTGATCCGGGCGGAGGCGAGCGCAGACGACGCGTACGCCGCCCTGGACCTCGCCCTCGGACGCCTGCTCGAGCGGCTGCGACGTGCGCGCGACCGACGCAAGGACCACCGCAACCACACTCCGCTGGCGCCCGTCGACGTGCGACCTCCCGAGCCCGAGCCCGAGCCCGACACGCAGGTGGTGACCGGCGAGGACGGCGTCGTCGAGACGATGCTGGGCGACTCCCCGGTGCTCATCCGCGAGAAGCTGCACCAGGCGCAGCCGATGACCGTCGACGACGCGCTGTACGAGATGGAGCTCGTCGGCCACGACTTCTTCCTGTTCGTCGACGCCGAGACCGCGCAGCCCGCGGTCGCCTACCGCCGACGTGGGTGGAGCTACGGCGTCATCAAGCTCGACGTGCCGGTCGTGACCGGCGGATCGAGCCGCGCCACCGGCTGACCGCCCACGACGGCGGTGGACGGGGCGGCGGGCCGACGGGCTCGCCGCCCCGTTCCGTGCCAGCCGGAAAGGATTCGCACCGACGCCGTCGTGGGCGGACGGGCGGATCATGCTCGTGCGGGCGTCCCACGCTCGTGGTCGTGTGCCTCGAGGACGCCTGACGCGCCGGCCGGCTCTTCCCACCCTCGTCGACGACGACGGGACTCCCGAGGAGAGGTCCGCATGAGGACGACCCAGCTCCGAGCCCGGCACGGGCTGCTGGCTGCCGGCCTGACGGTCGCCGCGATCCTGGCCGGCGGCGCCGTCGTGGCCGCGCCGGCGCACTCCGCGCCCGGCACGCTGGCCGCCGCGGCACAGAGCAGCGGCCGGTACTTCGGCACCGCGATCGCCACGAGCCGGATGACCGACCCGACGTACCTCGGCATCGCGGGCCGGGAGTTCGACATGGTCACGCCCGAGAACGAGATGAAGCTGGACGTCACGCAGCCCGCGCGGGACCGGTTCGACTTCACGGCCGGCGACCGGATCGTCGCCTGGGCCCGCGAGAACGGCACGCAGGTCCGCGGCCACACCCTGCTGTGGCACTCCGGCCAGCCGGGGTGGCTCGCGAACCTGTCCGGTGCGGAGCTGCGTGCCGCGATGCTCCACCACGTGACGCAGGTCGTGGACCACTACCGGGGCCAGGTGTACGCCTGGGACGTCGTGAACGAGGCGTTCGCCGACGGCACGGGCGCGCGTCGCAGCTCCAACTTCCAGCGCACGGGCGACGACTGGATCGAGGCCGCCTTCCGCGCCGCCCGCTCCGCCGACCCGGGCGCGAAGCTCTGCTACAACGACTACCACATCGAGGACTGGACCCAGGCCAAGACGAGGGCCGTCTACGCGATGGTCAAGGACTTCACGGAACGCGGCGTGCCCATCGACTGCGTCGGCTTCCAGTCCCACTTCGACCGCACCACCCCGGTCCCGGCGAGCTACCGGACCACGCTCGAGAGCTTCGCGGCGCTCGGCGTCGACGTCCAGGTCACCGAGCTCGACATCGAGGGCTCGGGCGCCACCCAGGCCGCCGACTACGCGCGCGCGGTCGGCGCGTGCCTCGCGGTCGAGCGCTGCACCGGGATCACGGTGTGGGGCGTGCGGGACTCCGACTCGTGGCGCCCCGGCGCGACACCGCTGCTGTTCGACGCGGCGGGCGCCCCGAAGGCGGCGTACGACGCGGTGCTCGCCGCCCTCGTCGCGGCAGGACCGGTCGACCCGAGCCCCACCCCGACGCCGACGCCGACCCCGACGCCCACCCCCACCCCCACCCTCACCCCGACGCCCACGCCGACGGCGACGGCACCCGCGGGCGTCTGCACCGCCGACTACCGGGTCGTGAGCCGACGGCACCACGCCTTCACCGCCGTCGTCCGTGTCGTCAACGTCGGCGCGGACCTCGACGACTGGGTCGTCGGCTGGTCGTTCCCGGGCAGGCAGCGGGTGGTGGCGGCCTGGGGTGCCACGGTGACCCAGGACGGCGACCAGGTGACGGCGCGGAGCGCGGACGAGGTCGCACGGCTCACGAGCGGCAGCTCCCTCACGTTCGGCATCCGCGGCACCTCCCGCGGGGGGAACGCGGTGCCCGCGGGCCTCACGCTGAACGGCACCCCCTGCACCGACCGCAGCTAGGGGCGGTCCCGGCACGGGCTGTCGGTGGGCCGCGGCATGATCGGAGCATGGTCGCCTCCACGGAACGCCTCACGCGGTCGCAGGCGCGCCGCGCGGTCCTGCGCGCCTCGGGCCTGGACCGCCCCCGTCCGGTGCGCACGACGCCCGCGGGCACGCAGGGTCTGCAGCAGGTCGTCGACCGGCTCGGTCTGCTGCAGATCGACTCGGTGAACGTCCTGGCGCGCGCCCACCTGGTGCCGGCGTACTCGCGGCTCGGGGCCTGGGACGTCCAGGCGCTGGACCGCGCCACCAGCCGGTCGCCCCGCCGCCTCGTCGAGACGTGGGCGCACGAGGCGTCGCTCGTGCCCCCGGCGACGTTCCGTGACCTGGCGTTCAAGCACGCCGCCCTCCGGGCGCACATCGAGCGCCGCGGGGACGCCCTGCACGGCGTCCCCGTCGCGCGCTCGCCGGAGGTCGCGCGGGTCCGCGAGGTCGTCGACGAGCTCGGGGCCGTCACCGCGCGGCAGGTCCAGGAAGTGCTCGGGGGCGGCGGCAGGCGCTCGGACGCGTGGGGGTGGGCGTGGACCGACGCGAAGCACGCGCTCGAGTACCTCTTCCTCGTGGGGGAGCTCACGACCGCGGGACGCAACGCGCAGTTCGAGCGCCGGTACGACCTGCCCGACCGGGCGCTGCCGGCCGACGTCCTGGCCACGCCGCCGCTCGACGAGGCGTCCGCGCGCCGCCGCCTCACCGAGGTCGCCGCGCGCGCCCACGGCGTCGCGAGCGTGCGGTGCCTGGCCGACCACTGGCGCACCGCGGTCCCCCCCACCCAGGTGGCCGTCGACGAGCTCGTCGAGGACGGTGTGCTGGTCCCGGTCGAGGTCGACGGCTGGCGCGGCCCCCTGTACCGGCACCGCGACGCCACCGTGCCGCGGCGCGCCCGGGGCCGCGCGCTCGTGAGCCCCTTCGACCCGCTCGTGTGGGAGCGCACGCGGACGGAGTCCCTGTTCGGCCTGCGCTACCGCCTCGAGATCTACGTCCCGGCGGCCGCACGCGTGTGGGGCTACTACGTCCTGCCGTTCCTGCTCGGGGAGCGGCTCGTCGCGCTCGTCGACCTCAAGGCCGACCGCCGCGCGGGGGTCCTGCGGGTGCTCGCGGCCCACCGTGCACCGATTCCGGCCGGCGACGTCGCCGCCGGCGCCCCGGGGGACGAGGAGGTCGCGCGCGAGCTGGCCGCCGAGCTGTGGACGACCGCCCGCTGGCTGGGCATGTCCGACGTGCACGTCGGGCCCGACGCCGCGGGTGACCTCGTCGCGGCGCTCGTGCGCGGGCTCGCGCCCGCCGCGGGCTGAGCGACGACCACGCAGGTGCCGCGGCTCGCCTACGATGGTCGGGCCCCGACCGAGCGGTCGGGTGACACGCACCGCCCCGACGCAGTGAGCGGACGGGCGCCAACGACGTCGGGAGAGTTGCGTGACGGCGATCCTCGAGAAGGTCCTCCGGCTGGGCGAGGGGCGGATCCTCAAGAAGCTGTCCGGCGTCGCGGCCCAGGTCAACGCGCTGGAGGACAGCTTCACGTCGCTGTCCGACGCCGAGCTCCGCGAGGAGACCGACCGGTTCCGGGCGCGCCTCGCCGAGGGGGAGAAGCTCGACGACCTCCTGCCCGAGGCGTTCGCCGCGGTCCGTGAGGCGTCCCGCCGCACGCTCGGGCAGCGGCACTTCGACGTCCAGCTCATGGGCGGTGCCGCGCTCCACCTGGGCAACATCGCCGAGATGAAGACCGGTGAGGGCAAGACGCTGGTCGCGACCGCACCTGCCTACCTCAACGCGCTGGTGGGCGAGGGCGTGCACGTCGTGACGGTCAACGACTACCTCGCCGGCTACCAGGCCGACCTCATGGGCCGCGTGTACCGCTTCCTGGGCCTGACGACGGGCACGATCCTGTCGCAGATGACCCCGGCCGAGCGCCGCGAGCAGTACGCCGCCGACATCACGTACGGCACCAACAACGAGTTCGGGTTCGACTACCTGCGCGACAACATGGCGTGGAGCGTCGACGACCTGGTGCAGCGCGGCCACCACTTCGCGATCGTCGACGAGGTCGACTCGATCCTCATCGACGAGGCGCGTACACCGCTCATCATCTCGGGGCCCGCCTCGGGTGACACGAACCGGTGGTACGGCGAGTTCGCGAAGGTCGTGCGCAGGCTGCAGCCCGAGCGCGACTACGAGGTCGACGAGAAGAAGCGGACCGTCGGTGTCCTCGAGCCCGGTATCGCGCGCGTCGAGGACTACCTCGGGATCGACAACCTCTACGAGTCGCTCAACACCCCGCTCATCGGCTTCCTCAACAACGCCATCAAGGCCAAGGAGCTGTTCAAGCGCGACAAGGACTACGTCGTGATGAACGGCGAGGTGCTCATCGTCGACGAGCACACCGGCCGCATCCTGGCGGGACGGCGCTACAACGAGGGCATGCACCAGGCCATCGAGGCCAAGGAGGGCGTGGCGATCAAGGCCGAGAACCAGACGCTCGCCACGATCACGCTGCAGAACTACTTCCGGCTCTACGGCAAGCTGGCCGGGATGACCGGTACGGCCGAGACCGAGGCCGCCGAGTTCCAGGGCACCTACAAGCTGGGCGTCGTGCCGATCCCGACCAACCAGCCGATGCAGCGCATCGACGGCAAGGACCTCGTCTACAAGAGCGAGGAGGGCAAGTTCGACTCGGTCGTCACCGACATCGTCGAGCGCCACGCCAAGGGTCAGCCCGTGCTGGTCGGAACGACGAGCGTCGAGAAGTCCGAGCTGCTCTCCTCGAAGCTGAAGAAGCAGGGTGTCCCGCACGAGGTGCTCAACGCCAAGCAGCACGCGCGTGAGGCGTCGATCATCGCGCAGGCGGGCCGCAAGGGCGCCGTCACGGTCGCGACGAACATGGCCGGCCGTGGCACCGACATCATGCTCGGCGGCAACGCGGAGTTCATGGCGGTCTCCGAGATGACGGCCCGCGGGCTCGACCCGGCCGAGAACGCCGACGAGTACGAGGCCGCGTGGCCCGATGTGCTCGAGAAGGCGCGCCGGGCCGTGGCCGCCGAGCACGACGAGGTCACCGACCTGGGTGGCCTGTACGTGCTGGGCACCGAGCGGCACGAGTCGCGTCGCATCGACAACCAGCTGCGCGGGCGCTCCGGTCGTCAGGGCGACCCGGGCGAGTCCCGGTTCTACCTGTCGATGCAGGACGACCTCATGCGCCTGTTCAACTCGGGGCTCGCGGAGTCGATGATGACGCGCGCGGGCTTCCCCGAGGACATGCCGCTGGAGTCCAAGATCGTGACCCGCGGCATCCAGTCCGCGCAGTCGCAGGTCGAGGCGCGCAACTTCGAGATCCGCAAGAACGTCCTGAAGTACGACGACGTGATGTCCCGCCAGCGTGAGGTCATCTACGAGCAGCGCCGCCGCGTGCTGCACGGCGAGGACCTGCAGGAGCAGGTCACGCACTTCCGCACGGACGTGCTCACCGACTACATCGGGCTGGCCACGGCCGAGGGGCGTCCCGAGGACTGGGACCTCGAGGCGCTGTGGACGGCGTTGCGGGCGGTCTACCCGGTCACGATCACGCCCGAGGAGGTCGTCGAGGAGGCGGGCGGGGCGACCCGGCTCACCGCCGAGCTCGTCACGCGCGAGGTCCTGTCCGACGCGGAGCACGCCTACGCGGAGCGCGAGGAGCGGCTCGGCGAGGCCAACATGCGCCAGCTCGAGCGCCGCGTCGTGCTCTCGGTGCTCGACCGCAAGTGGCGGGAGCACCTCTACGAGATGGACTACCTCAAGGAGGGCATCGGCCTGCGGGCGATGGCCCAGCGCGACCCGCTCGTCGAGTACCAGCGTGAGGGCTTCCAGCTCTTCACCGCGATGACGGACGCCATCAAGGAGGAGTCGGTCCAGTACCTGTTCAACCTCGAGGTGCAGGTCGACCGGCCGTCGGACGCCCCGGTCATCAGCGCCGACGCCGCGGCGGCAGCCGCCGGGTCCGCCGGCGCCGCGGCCACGGCCGCACGCCCCACCGCGGACGAGCCGGGTGGGCTCGTGGCCAAGGGTCTGGACGGGCCCGCCGAACCCACGCCGCTGCAGTACTCGGCGCCGTCGGCGGACGGTGACGGCGAGGTCGTCACCAAGGCGGAGAACGGTGCGGGCCGGGTGCGCCCCGAGACGCCGGGCTCGGCGAACCGGGCCGACCGACGCAAGCAGGCCAAGCAGCGCAAGCGCTGAGCGTCCCGGTGGCGTGCCGGACCGTGGCTCCGCGAGAGCCGCGACCGGTGCGCCACCGGTGCGTGCGGTCGGTGCGTGGTCAGCCGATCTCGAGCGTCGTCACGCGCCACGCACCGCGGTGCGCCTCGACCCGCATCGCGACCGCACGGACGCGCACACCGTCGTCGACCACCAGGCAGACCTCGGCGGTGTACGCGTCGACCGAGCACACCCGGACGCGTCGTGCCGTGGGACGGCGGGCATGGCGCAGGACTCCGGCGCGGCGGACCAGGTCGGCGCGGTCGTGCAACGACCCCAGGACGTCGGGCGTGACCCACCGCACGAGCTGAGCCGCCGGGCGGCGACCCAGCACGACCTCGACGCACGCCAGCCCGACACCGTGGGCGAACCGGCCGGCATCCGTCCGCGGTGCGGCACCCCGCTCGTCGTCGTCGTCGATCGTTTGCGCCCGGTCCACCGCCACGAGGCGCCGGACCTGGTCCGCGAGCAGCGCAGGGGGCGCCGGCGCCGGGGCGGGCGTCGGACGGAGGGGCGACGGTGCGGGCACGAGCCGCAGCCGCGGTCGCGCCCCGTCACCCTCGCCCGCGGCGCGTACGGTGGCCGCGACGCGAGCCTGACGACCTGCCCTGCCCGTGCGGCCGCGACCGTCCACCTCGCTGGTCGCAGCGTCCGGGCGGACGGGACGCGGGTCGACTGCGCTGAGGTGGGCCCGCGCGGGCGACGGCGTCCGCGGCGCGACGTCCAGCCGGGTCAGGGCGTCCTCGACGGCGGTCGTCGGCGTGGCGTCGTCGTGGTGCACGGTGGTCATCGGGCGCTCCCGTCGACGGTGGTCGGCACGACCAGGACCTGCCCGGGCTCCAGGACGTCGGGATCGGGCCCGATGACCGACGCGTTCGCCGCGTACCAGCGCGGCCACTCGGCGGCGATCGCGGCGTCGGACGCGCCCGGCCCGAGGGCGTGGGCCGCGATGCCCCACAGGGTGTCGCCCGACCGGACCTCGACGGTCGGTCCCGGAGGACCGCCAGGCAGTGGGACGGGCGCGGGTGCGGGCGCCGGTGGCTCGACGGCTGCCGGCGCGGGCAGCGGGGCGGCGACGGGGACGACCGACGCGGGGCCGGCGGCCGTCCCGCCCGCGGTGGGCGCGGGGGTCGGCACGGCCGCCGCCGTCGGTGGCGGCCCGTCGGCCGCCACCGGCTCCGTCGGCTCCCAGCTCAGGGCGGGGACGGCGTCGGCGGGGGAGGGCAGTGCGGTGGGTGACGCCTCGGGCCCGGCGGGAGTCGTGGGGACCGCCGTCCCGGCGGCTGCGGCGGCGCCCAGGTCGGCCGTCGTGGGCGTCCACGCGAGGTCGACGCTCACGGCTGCGGGTCCCGGCTCGACGGGGACGATCTCCGCTGCGTGCGCACCGGCGGCGGACCCGAGCCCGACACCTGCGGCGACGGCGACGGCCAGTGCGCGGCGGACGAGCCCCGGGGCCCACCGGTGCACCGCGGCCTCGCCGCCGCGCCAGGCGCCGCCGGCCGCACGGACGCCCGCACAGGCGCCGGCCACGAGGGAGGAGGTGCCGACCCAGCCTGCGGCGAGCACGCCGACGGCGACGACGACCGGCGCGACGACGGACTCGACGCGCCACAGGCGGGTGGACCCGACCTGGTCGACGACCCACAGTCCGAGCAGCCCGGCTGCGGCGAGCGCCACCGCACCGGCGAGCAGCAGGCCGGCCGCGGTGAGCGCGGGGTGGGGCGCACCTGGCCGAGGGGGTGCGGGGTGGTCGGTCACGAGTTCTCCTCGATGATGCAGTTTGATGTCGTTTGATGAAGTCTGATGGCTCTAGATGTAGTCGAAAGAGGGCAGGTATGTCCAGTAAGGTCCGATCCGTGGATGGCGACGGCGGGACCGGGCGCGCGCCCGCAGGCCGCTGGGAGCAGCTGTTCTCCGACCTCGAGGCGCAGCTCGCCGCCGGGCGGGCCGACGAGGCCCGGTGGGACGTGGCCGAGCTCACCCGGGCCGAGCGGGCCCGCGTGACGCTGACCGACCGGCTCCGGGGCGCGATCGGCACGCGGCTGCGGGTCGTGACGGCGCACGGCGAGCCGCTCGAGGGCTTGGTGACCGAGGCCGCCGCGCAGTGGCTGCTCCTCGACCTGGGAGCCGGTCGTCGAGCCGTCGTCCCGACGGCCGCCGTGCGGTCGGTCGACGGGCTCGGCCCGCGGGCCGCACCGCCCGCCGGGAGGCTGGAGTCGGCCCTCGGGCTCGGGCACGTCCTGCGAGCCCTGGCGCGTGACCGGGTCGTCGTGACCGTCCGGACCGACGCCGGGACGCTCGCCGGCAGGCTCGACCGGGTGGGCGCCGACCACGTCGACCTGACCCTCGAGGCCCCCGCGGGGCGGTGGACCACCGTGCCGTTCGCCGCGCTGCTCGCGGTGGTGTCGCGGTGACGCCGGACGCCGCTCTCACGGGGGCGTCGGCGCGGGCGTCAGACGGTCCCGTCCGACGCCGCCCCGTGGGTGGTGCGCGCGCGCGTCTCGGCGTACATCCGCTCGATGTACCGCTCGAGCTCGGCGGACTCGACGCGCCACTGCATCCGCCCGCCGATCTGGATCGCGGGCAGCTCGCCGGAACGGACGAGCGCATACGCCTGTGGCGCCGAGATGTTGAGGATCTCGGACACGTCGGCGAGGGTCAGGAACCTCGGTGCCATGCCGGAAGTCTCGCACGACGGGCATGCCCCGGACGGTTGTCCACAGGTCGCACATCGGGCCTGTCGCGACACCCCGGTCCGCGTCACACTCGTCACGCCGGACGGGGCGAGCTGCCCGTCCCGGCGGTGCAGGACCCTGTCCGACGCCCCCGACCGGGGTCACGACCCGTCCCGACCCGTTGACCGCCTGACCCGCTGACCTGCTGACCTGGAGCCCCCGTGGACACCTCCGTGCTGGACCTGCCCGCCCCGACGGCCACGCGACTGCGCCGTCCCGGGTGGCGCGACCCGCGCCTGCTCGTCGGCGTCGCACTGATCGCCGCGTCCGTCGCGCTCGGCAGCTGGGTCGTCACGACCGCGCAGCGCACGGTGCCCGTCTACGTGGCGCGGGACGTGCTCGTGCCCGGCGGCTCGCTCTCGTCCGCCGCGCTGGTCGTCGCCGACGTGCGGCTCGCGGATCGTGTCGAGGGGTACCTGCGCGCCGACGAGCCGCTGCCCGAGGACGCCGTGCTGCTGCGGTCCGTCGGTGCGGGCGAGCTCGTCCCGGTCGCGGCGGTCGGGTCCGCAGCCGACCTCGCGGTCCGGGCCGTGCCCGTGACCCTGTCGGGTCCCGCCCCGACGGGGCTGGTCGCCGGCTCGCGCGTCGACCTGTGGTTCACGCCCGGCGACGACACGAGCGCGGCGTCCGAGGAGCGCACCGCCAGCACGGCGCCGCGCGAGCTGGCTGCCGCGCTCACGGTCGCCGAGGTGAGCAGCGCGGACGGCGCGTTCGCGAGCGGCGGTGCCCGCACCGTCCACGTCCTCGTGCCCGTCGACGACCTGCCGACCGTGCTCGGCGCGCTCGCCGGCGACGGCACGGTCGACGTCGTCCCGGTCCCGGGCGCCTGAGATGGGCGTCGGGGTGCTGTGCGCGGTCCAGGGGGCCGCGGAGTCCGCGATCGTGCAGGCCGTCGAGGGGTCCGGGGGGCGGCTGTCCGTCACCCGGCGGTGCGCCGACCTCACCGAGCTGCTCGCGGCCGCCGAGGCCGGGCTGGGCGGGCTGGCGGTCGTCTCGGGGGACCTGGAACGGCTGGACCGTGAGGCGGTGGCGGTGCTGCACCGCTGCGGTGTGCGCGTAGTCGGTCTGGGTGACCCGGCACGCCCGTGGCTGGCGGAGCGCCTGACGGCGCACGGCGCCGACCTCGTCGTCGACGTCGACAGCGACGGCCACGTGCCCGACGTCGTGCGGGAGGCCCTGTCGGTGCTCGGGGACTCCCCTCCGGTGCCGCCGCCGGCACCGGAGGAGAGCACCACCACGCGGCGCGGCGCGACGGTCGCGGTGTGGGGTCCCACGGGCGCACCGGGGCGTACCTTCGTTGCCGTCAACCTCGCCGCCGAGGTGGCGGCTCTCGGCCGCGCGACGCTGCTGGTCGACGCCGACACGTACGGCGGCGTCGTCGCACAGGTCCTGGGGGTGCTGGACGAGGCCCCGGGCGTCGCCGCGGCGGCCCGCGCCGCGGGGCAGGGCGCGCTCGACCTGCGCACGCTCGCGCGGCTGGCGCCCGTCGTGCTGCCCGACCTGCGGCTCCTCTCCGGCATCTCGCGCGCCGACCGCTGGCCCGAGCTGCCGGCGAGCTCGCTCGAGCTGGTGCTGTCCCGGGCCCGTGAGCTCGCGGACGTCACGGTCGTCGACACCGGCTTCTGCCTCGAGCAGGACGAGATGCTCAGCTACGACACGCGTGCCCCTGCGCGCAACGCCGCGACCTTCGCGGCGCTCGAGCAGGCCGACCTCGTCGTCGTGGTCGGTGCGGCCGACCCTGTCGGCGTGCAGCGGCTCGTGCGGGCGCTCGCCGACGCCGCCGACCGCGGCCTGGCGCTGACACGGCGGGTGGTCGTCAACCGGGTGCGGCCGACGGTCGCCGGGGCACGTCCGGGTGAGGCGGTCGTCGCCGCCCTCGCGCGGTACGCGGGCGTCGAGGACGTGGTGCTCGTCCCGGAAGACCGCTCCGCCGTGGACAGCGCGATGCTCGAGGGCCGCGCGTTGCGGGAGGTCGCACCGGGCTCGCCGGCGCGGCGCAGCCTGGCGGCCCTGGCGGCGGAGGTGGTGGCCGCGGTGCGGTCCGACGCGCCGGGTGCGCGCGTCCCGGTCGGCTGAGCGGCTCGGGGCGGCACACTGGTCCTGTGCGCGTCTACCTGCCCGTGACCCTCGACGAGCTGCAGCACGGCTCGCCGGTCCTGCTCGCGCCGCGCGTCGCGCACGGCGTGACGCCCGCGCTGCGCGCGCTGTGGCCGGACGAGGACGACGAGGGCTGGGAGTACGCAGCCCAGGCCGGTGCCGCCGACGAGTCCGTCGTCCTGCTCGCCGCTCGCCCGGGCGCGCCGCGGCTCCGGGTGGTCGTCGCGGCCGACGTCCCCGAGGCGTGCGTGCGCGCGCTCGAGGCCCCGCCGGTGCCCTCGGCGCTCGAGCTCGTGTGCGGCGTCGACGTGAGCCACGTGGCCAGCGTCCACGTCGACGAGCCCGCCGCCGTGGCGGACGTCACGGCGGCGGCCGCCGGGGACGAGGCGGCACTCGAGCGCCTGGGGGACCGTGACCTGCTCTGGTACGACGTGTCGGAGATCGAGCAGATCCCGGTGCCCTGAGTGGCGGAGGCGCCGGTGTGGCAGAGCCGCCGGTGCTGACGAGGTGCCGGTTGGACCGAGCGGCCCTCGCTCGGGTAGTGTTCACCGCCGGTACGAGCCGCAAGGCGCGTGCCGCTGGTGCTGCGCGCGGACCCCGTTTCCGGTCACAGCCCGTGGGGTATGGTGTAATTGGCAGCACGACTGATTCTGGTTCAGTTAGTCTAGGTTCGAGTCCTGGTACCCCAGCGTTGTGCACCGGCAGCAGCCGGTTGAGCAGCACGGACGCGTCCGCCCTGGTGGCGGGCCCGCGGACGTCGCGAGGTGTCACCTCGCGGTGAACGTCGGGTACAGTTTCCACTCGGCACACGGCTTCCGGGTCGTGCGCAAGGCCCCCGTTGTGTAGCGGCCTAGCACGCCGCCCTCTCACGGCGGTAGCGCCGGTTCGAATCCGGTCGGGGGTACGGTCGAAGGCCCGGTCACTCAGGTGACCGGGCCTTCTTCGTGCTCGGACCTGTGCCCGTGACGATCCCGGGGCCGTCCCGGGGCACGCCGACGAACCACGGATCCGGTGGCTCATCCCTCGCGATGAGCCACCGGATCCGTGGTTCCCCTCAGACGCGCCTGTCGGCGGTCAGTCGGCGGTGCGGCGCAGGACCTCGGTGAGGCGGTTGGCCGCGGACACGACCGCCGCGGCGTGCAGGCGGCCCGGCTGCCGGGACAGCCGCTCGAGCGGCCCGGAGACCGACACGGCGGCGACGACACGCCCCGACGGCCCGCGCACCGGCGCGGACACGGACGCCACGCCGACCTCGCGCTCCGACACCGACTGCGCCCAGCCACGGCGACGCACGCCGGACAGGATCGTGGCGGTGAACCGCGCGCCCTGCAGACCGCGGTGCAGGCGGTCGGGCTCCTCCCACGCGAGCAGCACCTGCGCGGCCGACCCGGCCTGCATCGTCAGCGTCGCGCCGACCGGGATCGAGTCACGCAGCCCGATCGGCCGCTCGGCAGCAGCGACGCAGATGCGCTGGTCGCCCTGCCGGCGGTAGAGCTGCGCGCTCTCACCCGTGTGGTCCCGCAGCATCGTCAGCACGGGACCTGCTGCGGCGAGCAGGCGGTCCTCGCCGGCGGCGGTCGCGAGCTCCGAGAGACGGGGTCCGAGGACGAACCGTCCCTGCAGGTCGCGCGCCACGAGTCGGTGGTGCTCCAGGGCGACGGCCAGCCGATGGGCCGTCGGACGGGCAAGATGGGTGGCGGCGACGAGCTGTGCGAGGGTCGCGGGTCCGGCCTCCAGGGCGCTCAGCACCGACGCGGCCTTGTCCAGGACGCCGACTCCGCTAGAGTTGTCCATAGGTCGATATTGGCGTCTCGAAGGCTGAGATGCAAGCCGGGGGCCCCGATGCCCGTGGTCCGCGGTCGTCGACCCGGACCCGGGACGCCCCCGCCCGGACGAGAGGAACGACGCACATGGCCGGCACGCTGGCGGAGAAGGTCTGGGACGCGCACGTCGTGCGCCACGGCACGGACGGTGCACCCGACCTGCTGTACATCGACCTGCACCTGGTGCACGAGGTCACGAGCCCGCAGGCCTTCGAGGGGCTGCGGCTGGCCGGCCGACCCGTGCGTCGTCCCGACCTCACGATCGCCACCGAGGACCACAACACCCCGACCCTCGACATCGACCGCCCCATCGCGGACACGACGAGCCGGACCCAGATCCAGACGCTGCGCAACAACGTCGCGGAGTTCGGCGTGCGGATCCACTCCCTGGGCGACGCCGACCAGGGGATCGTGCACCAGGTGGGCCCGCAGCTCGGCCTGACGCAGCCCGGCCTGACCGTCGTCTGCGGGGACTCGCACACGTCCACGCACGGCGCGTTCGGCGCCCTCGCGTTCGGCATCGGCACGAGCGAGGTGGAGCACGTGCTCGCCACGCAGACGCTGCCCCTGGTCCCGTTCCGGACGATGGCGATCACGGTCGACGGCGAGCTGCCCGTCGGCGCGTCGGCCAAGGACATCATCCTGGCCATCATCGCCAAGATCGGCACGGGCGGGGGCCAGGGCTACGTCCTGGAGTACCGCGGCGAGGCGATCCGCAGGCTCTCCATGGAGGGCCGGATGACGATCTGCAACATGTCGATCGAGGCCGGCGCCCGCGCGGGCATGATCGCGCCCGACGAGACGACCTTCGAGTACCTCAAGGGCCGTCCCCACGCGCCCGAGGGCGCCGACTGGGACGCGGCCGTCGAGTACTGGCGCACGCTGCGCACGGACGACGACGCCGTCTTCGACGCCGAGGTCGTGCTCCACGCGGCGGACCTCGAGCCCTTCGTCACCTGGGGTACCAACCCCGGCCAGGGCCTGCCGCTGTCCGGCAACGTGCCGGTGCCTGCCCAGATCGCCGACGCCAACGAGCGCGTCGCGGCCGAGCGCGCGATCGAGTACATGGGCCTGACGCCGGGCCAGCCGCTGCGCGAGATCCGGGTCGACACGGTCTTCATCGGCTCGTGCACCAACGGTCGCATCGAGGACCTGCGCGCGGTCGCCAAGCTCGTCAAGGGCCGCGCCAAGGCGCAGGACGTGCGCGTCCTCGTCGTGCCGGCCTCGGCGCGCGTGCGCCTGCAGGCCGAGGCCGAGGGCCTGGACCGGATCTTCCTCGACTTCGGGGCGGAGTGGCGCAACGCCGGCTGCTCGATGTGCCTGGGCATGAACCCCGACCAGCTCGCGCCGCAGGAGCGCTCGGCCTCGACGTCGAACCGCAACTTCGAGGGTCGCCAGGGCAAGGGCGGCCGCACGCACCTCGTGTCGCCCCTCGTCGCCGCCGCGACCGCCATCCGGGGCACGCTGTCCTCGGTCGCGGACCTCGGCGCCGACGTCCCCGTCCCGGACGGCAGCCCGCTGACGCCCGACGCGCTGCAGACCGTCTGACGCCCCGAGACCCGACAGGCAGGCCCCTCATGGAGAAGTTCACCCGGCACACCGGGATCGGCGTCCCGCTGCGACGCAGCAACGTCGACACCGACCAGATCATCCCCGCCGTCTACCTCAAGCGGGTGACGCGCACCGGCTTCGAGGACGCGCTGTTCGCCGCGTGGCGCGGGGACCCGGCGTTCCTGCTCAACCAGGACGCCTACCGGAGCGGCTCGGTGCTCGTCGCCGGCCCCGACTTCGGCACCGGCTCGTCACGCGAGCACGCCGTGTGGGCCCTGAAGGACTACGGCTTCCGCGTCGTGATCTCGGCGCGGTTCGCGGACATCTTCCGCGGCAACTCCGGCAAGCAGGGCCTGCTCGCGGCCCAGGTGTCGCAGGAGGACGTCGAGCTGCTCTGGAAGGTCCTCGAGACCACCCCGGGCACCGAGGTGACCGTGGACCTCGGCTCGCGCACCGTGACCTGCGACGACGTCGTGGTGCCGTTCCAGGTCGACGACTACACGCGCTGGCGCCTGATGGAGGGCCTCGACGACATCGGTCTGACGCTGCAGCACGCCGACGAGATCACGCAGTTCGAGCAGCGCCGCGAGTCGTGGCGTCCCGCGACGCTCCCGGCCAAGCACCTGCCGTCCGTCCCGGTCGAGCCCGCGCGCCCCGTCGTGACGCTCGACCTGGGTCCCACGCGCGGCGCCTGAGCGCGGACGCACCGGACGAGCACTCCCGCAGGGCGGGCGCACGGCACCGGCCGCGCGCCCGCCCGGCCACGTTGTGAGGGTTCTGCGAGGACCGCAGGTCATCCCCGCGCGGATGACGCGCGCATGCCGCCAGGTGGGGGACGATGTGTTCATGACCGACCTGCTGTACGTCGACGGTGGCAACCCGCTGCGGGGAGAGATCACCGTCCGCGGAGCCAAGAACTTCGTCTCCAAGGCGATGGTGGCTGCGCTGCTCGGCGAGACGCCGAGCGAGCTGCGCAACGTCCCCCAGATCCGCGACGTCGCCGTCGTGTCGGGCCTGCTGCGCCTGCACGGCGTGCAGGTCGAGATCGACGACGACGCCGGGACGATCCGCCTCGACCCCACCGACGTCGAGTCCGCCCACGTGGCCGACATCGACGCGCACGCAGGGTCCAGCCGTATCCCGATCCTGTTCTGCGGGCCCCTGCTGCACCGCCTGGGCGAGGCGTTCATCCCCGACCTCGGCGGCTGCCGGATCGGCGACCGGCCGATCAACTTCCACCTCGACATCCTGCGGCAGTTCGGGGCCGTGGTGGACAAGACCGACAACGGCATCCACATCCGCGCGCCGCACCGCCTGCAGGGCACCAAGATCGCGCTGCCGTACCCGAGCGTCGGGGCCACCGAGCAGCTGCTGCTCACCGCGGTGCGTGCCGAGGGCATCACCGAGCTGGCGAACGCGGCCATCGAGCCCGAGATCATGGATCTCATCAACGTCCTGCAGAAGATGGGCGCGATCATCTCGGTGGACACCGACCGGGTCATCCGCATCGAGGGCGTCGACCGGCTCGTGGGCTTCCAGCACACCGCGCTGGCCGACCGCATCGAGGCGGCGTCGTGGGCGTCGGCGGCCCTGGCGACCGGCGGCGACGTCTACGTGCGGGGCGCGACCCAGCCCGAGATGACGACGTTCCTCAACACGTTCCGCAAGGTCGGCGGCGAGTTCGCGATCGACGACCACGGCATCCGGTTCTTCCACCCGGGCGGCGACCTGCGGTCGATCCAGCTCGAGACCGACGTGCACCCGGGCTTCATGACCGACTGGCAGCAGCCGCTCGTCGTCGCCCTGACGCAGGCCCGCGGCCTGTCGATCGTCCACGAGACGGTCTACGAGAACCGCTTCGGCTTCGTCGACGCGCTCGTCGGCATGGGGGCCACGATCCAGGTCTACAAGGAGTGCCTGGGCGGGCGGCCCTGCCGGTTCGGTCAGCGCAACTTCTACCACTCGGCCGTCATCTCCGGTCCGACGCCCCTGTCGGCCGCCGAGATCGAGGTGCCCGACCTGCGGGGCGGCTTCAGCCACCTCATCGCGGCGCTCGCAGCCAAGGGCACGTCGGCCGTGCGGGGCATCAGCCTCATCGACCGCGGCTACGAGCGGTTCACCGACAAGCTCGAGGCGCTCGGCGCGCAGTTCAGCCGCGAGGACGACGGGCGCCCCTGACCCGGACGGCGGACCTGGCGCGGCGCCGCCGCGACTACCATCGGTTCCCGTGCCGTCGCCGCCTCGTTCCAACCTCGCCTACCGCAACGTCGCACGCATCGTGCGGCCGTTCCTCTTCGCGACGACCCGTCCGGACTGGCACGGTGCGGAGCACCTGCCGTCGGCCGGCGGTTTCATCGCTGCCGCCAACCACATGACCGAGGTGGACCCGCTGACGTTCGCGCACTTCCTGTGGGACCACGGGTACGTGCCGCGCATCCTGGCGAAGTCCTCGCTGTTCACCGTGCCCGTCGTCGGGCCGGTCCTGCGGGCCACCGGGCAGATCCCGGTGCACCGGGAGACGTCCGCCGCGGGCGACTCGCTGCGCTCGGCGGTGGCGGCCGTCGAGCAGGGGGAGTGCGTCGCGGTCTTCCCCGAGGGCACGCTCACGCGGGACCCCGACCTGTGGCCGATGATGGCCCGGACGGGCGTCGCGCGCCTCGCGCTGTCCACGCGTGCCCCCGTCGTGCCGGTCGCGCAGTGGGGCCCGCAGGACCTGCTGGCGCGCTACGGCAAGGTGCTGCGACCGTTCCCCCGCAAGAAGGTCACGATCGTGGCCGGACCGCCGGTGGACCTGTCCGACCTGTACGACCGACCGCAGGACTCCGCGACCCTGCGGGAGGCGACCGAGCGGGTCATGGACGCCATCACCGCTCTGCTGGAGCAGATCCGCGGCGAGCAGGCACCGCCGCGGCGGCACGACATGCGCCGCCGCCCGCCGGTCGACGGCGGGTCCGCGTCGTGACGGAGCCCGAGGCGCGCCTGCGCGCCACGGTGCTCGGGTCGGGCAGCTGGGGCACGACGTTCGCGGCCGTCATGGCCGACGCCGGGTGCGACGTGACGGTGTGGGGCCGCGACGCGGCGACCGTCGAGGAGATCGCGCACGAGCACCGCAACACCCGGTACCTGCCCGGCATCGAGCTGCCCGACCGCGTCGGGGCCACCCACGACGTGCGGGCGGCGGTGGCCGGCGCCGACGTGGTCGCGGTGGCCGTGCCGTCGCAGCAGGCCCGCGCGGTGCTCGCGCCGCTGGCGGACGCGCTGCCGGCGGACGCGGTCGTCGTGTCGCTGATGAAGGGCGTCGAGCTGGACACCGACCAGCGGATGAGCGAGGTCGTGGCGCAGAGCCTGGGCATCGACCCCGACCGCGTGGCGGTCCTGTCCGGCCCGAACCTCGCGCGGGAGATCGCGCAGCGCCAGCCGACGGCCACGGTCGTCGCCTCCACGAGCGCCGACACGGCGCGCCTCGTCGCCCGGGCGTGCGCGTCGTCGTACTTCCGGCCCTACACCAACCCCGACGTCGTGGGCGTCGAGCTGTGCGGTGCCGTGAAGAACGTCATCGCCCTCGCCGTGGGGATCTCGCAGGGCCGCGGGATGGGCTACAACACGATGGCGACCGTCATCACGCGCGGCCTGGTGGAGATCACCCGCCTGGGCCGGGCGCTCGGCGCGGACGCCGAGACGTTCCCGGGCCTGGCGGGCATGGGCGACCTCATGGCGACGTGCGCGTCCCCCGACTCGCGCAACCACACGCTCGGCGTGCACATCGGCCGCGGCATGGGCCTGGACGCCGCGGTCGTCGCCACGGGCGGCACCGCGGAGGGCGTCAAGTCGTGCCGCTCGGTCCTCGAGCTCGCGACGTCCCTGGGTGTCGACATGCCCATCACGTCGGCCGTCGTGCAGGTGCTGCACGAGGGCCTGCCCGTGGACCGGCTCGCCGGCCTGCTGCTGGCGCGGCCGCACCGGGCCGAGGGCGTCTGACCCGACGACCGCCGGGGACGGCCGACGGGCCGGCGGGACGCGGTCAGCGCGTGTCGCCCTCTCGCGCCCCGGTGGAGCGCGCCGCGGCCGACAGTGCCGCGGCCGACAGCGCCGCGTCGAGGTCCGCCCACAGGTCCTCGACGTCCTCGATGCCCACCGACAGCCGCACGAGGTCCTCGGGGACCGTCGGGGACTCGGTCGGGAACCGGCGGCGGCGCTCGAGCGTCGACTCGACGCCCCCGAGGCTCGTGGCCGGCACCCACAGGGCGACCGCGGCGACGAGCGCGTCGGCGCCCGGGACCCCACCGACGGGGCGCAGCCCCAGGATCGCGCCGAACCCGTCCATCTGGGCGGCCGCCCGGGCATGACCCGAGTCGTCCGGCAGCCCGGGGTACCGGACCTCGACGACGTGCGCGTGGGCGGCCAGCCGGCGCGCCAGCTCTCCCGCGGTGGCCTGCGCGCGCTCCACCCGCAGCGCGAGCGTCCGCAGCCCGCGCAGCGCAAGCCACACCTCGAACGGACCGGCGATCGCGCCGTGCGTCGTGCGGTGCGCGACGAGGCGGGCGTGCAGCGCGGGGTCGTCGGCGAGCGTCGCCCCCAGGACCACGTCGGAGTGCCCCGCGAGGTACTTGGTGACGGAGTGCACGACGACGTCGGCACCCAGCGCGAGCGGCCGCTGGACCAGCGGGGTCGCGAAGGTGCTGTCGACCACGACGAGCGCGCCGACCTCGTGCGCGGCCGCGACCAGGGCGGGCACGTCGGCGACCTCGAGCATCGGGTTCGTCGGCGACTCCAGCCACAGCATCGCGGCAGGCCCGTCGCCGTCGCTCCCGTCGCCGTCGTGGCCCCGCAGCGCGGCGACGACCGCGGCGGTGTCCACGACGTCGACCTGGTCGACCCGCAGGACCCCGCGCTCGGCCTGCTCGCGCAGCAGGACGAGCGTGACCTGGTAGGCGTGGCGCGGGACGACGACGCGTCCGCCGACGGGCACGAGCGCGAGGGCCGCGTCGATCGCGGCCATGCCCGACGCGAACACGGTCGCGGGCGGGCCGGTGACGGGCAGGCCGGCGGCCTCGTGGTCGGTGCGCTCGAGCGCGGCCAGCGCCAGCTCGAACGGCTCCCACGCGGGTGTGCCGATGCGCCCGTACAGGTGCTCGCCCGCGGCCGGCGTGCCCTGCGAGACGAACGTCGAGGACAGCACGACGGGCGGGTTCAGCGCCGCACCGGGGACGCGCGCGGGGCGTCCTGCGCTGACCGCGAGCGTGCGCGGCGAGAGGGCGCCCGGGGGGGCGACGGGGGGTTCCGCTGGGGTCGGTGCCGGGGTCGTCACCCCGGCAGGGTACGCCCGGCGGCGGTGCCCGGTCCGTCGCCACGACAGCCGCGCCGGGAGGGTAGGGTCGGGCCCCGATGGACCACACGACGATCCCCCTGACCGAGGCCGGTGGCCGCCCCGACGGTGACGGGACCGGTGGCGGTCGGCGACCCCGGGTGATGGTGCTGTTCGGGGGCAGGTCGGGCGAGCACCCGATCAGTTGCGCGACGGCGGGCGGCGTGCTGCGTGCGATCGACCGCGACCGGTACGACGTGGTCGCGGTCGGCATCACGCGCTCGGGCCAGTGGGTGCTGGCGGACGACGACCCGGAGTGCTGGGCGATCCGGGACGGCCGCCTGCCGGAGGTCCAGGACACCGCGACGCGCGTGCTGCTGCCCCAGGGCACGACCGAGCGCGAGGTGCAGGTCGTGCGCGACGGCCAGCTCGCGTCCCCGCTGGGCACGGTCGACGTGGTCTTCCCCCTGCTGCACGGGCCGTTCGGCGAGGACGGGACCCTGCAGGGCCTGCTGGAGCTCGCCGACGTCCGGTACGTGGGCTCGGGCGTGCTGGCGTCGGCCGTGGGCATGGACAAGCACATGATGAAGCTCGTGCTCGCCGGCTCGGGGCTGCGCGTCGGACCGTCCCGCGTGCTGCCGGCGGGGAGCACGCCCGACGCGGCCGCGTTCGACGCGCTGGTCGCGGACCTCGGGCTGCCGCTGTTCGTCAAGCCGGCACGCGCCGGGTCGAGCCTGGGCATCTCCCGCGTCGACGACCCGGCCGACCTGCCCGCCGCGGTCGCCGCGGCCCGCGAGCACGACCCGAAGGTGATCGTCGAGGCCGCGCTCGTGGGCCGCGAGATCGAGTGCGGGGTGCTCGGCGGACGAGCGGGCGCACCCGCGCGGGCGTCGCTGCCGGGGGAGATCCTCGTGACCGACGCACGCCACGCGTTCTACGACTTCGAGGCGAAGTACCTCGACGAGGCAGGCGTGACGCTCGCGTGCCCGGCCGACCTGGCGCCCGACGTCGTGGCCCGCGTGCAGGACGTCGCCGTCCGCGCGTTCGAGGCCGTCGGCTGCGAGGGGCTGGCACGCGTGGACGTGTTCGTCACCGCGGACGACGAGGTCGTCGTGAACGAGATCAACACCATGCCGGGCTTCACGCCGTACTCGATGTACCCCCGGATGTGGGAGGTCACGGGCGTCGACTACGCGACGCTCGTCGACGAGCTGGTCGGTCTGGCGCTCGAGCGGCCCACCGGGCTGCGCTGAGCGGGCCGGCCCACCGGGTCGAGCGGGTCGACCGGGCGGGAGCGCGTCACAGGCACTCCCGCTCCTGCACGGTGAGGGCGACGCCCGGGCCCAGCAGGTCGACGAACGATGTCGCGCGGGTCGCGGCGACCTCCCGCGGCACGTGCAGCTCGACGGCGGGCACCCGCCCGTAGGTCGTGAACGTCCAGTCGCCGTCGTCCTCGACGACCACCCAGTCGACCGTGGGGCCGCGGGGTGTCGTGACGGACTCGCAGCGGTCCGTCGTCGGCCCCAGGGGCTCGACCCCGCAGCGCAGCACGACGGCGGCCCTCGGTGCGCCCCACGCGGTCGTGGCCTGCGCGTCGGTGTCGAGCCGGTCGAGCCCCTCGCCCAGGGACTCCGGCAGCGCCAGCACGACCGACGCGCACACGGGGTCGGTCGCGTACGGCGCGACCTGCACGGGCACGGTCGGCGCGCACGCCGTCAGCGTCGCGAGCAGGCCGACCACGGCAGTCGTCGCGGCGGCGCGGTCGGCGGGACGGTGGTGCACGCCGCCACGGTACCCGGGACTCGACGCCTCGTGTCCGCGGGCGGGGCGTCGCGCGCAGGGGCCCCGGTGAGCGTCTAGCGTGGGCGCGTGCCGTCCGAGAGTCCCGTCGTCGCCGACCTCGCCGAGCAGGACCTGCTCGACCGGATCTTCCCGCACCTGCCCGTGGGGTCGCGCACCCTCGTCCCGCCCGGTGACGACGCCGCCGTCGTCGTCGCGCCGGACGGCCGGTACGTGGTGACGTGCGACGTGCTCGTCGAGGACGTCCACTTCCGGCGCGCCTGGTCGTCCGGCGTCGACGTGGGGCGCCGTGCCGCGATGCAGAACCTCGCCGACGTCGCGGCCATGGGTGCCCGCCCGGTCGCGCTCGTCGTGGGGCTCGTGACGCCCCGGGACACGCCCGTGGCGTGGGTCGAGGACCTCGCGCGCGGCCTCGGCGACGCGTGCCGGCCGCTCGACGTGGGCGTGGTCGGGGGCGACCTGTCGTCCGGTCCCGTGGTCGTGGTCGCGGTGACCGCGCACGGTGACCTGGAGGGGCGTGCGGCAGTGCGCAGGACGGGCGCACGGGCCGGTGACGTCGTCGCGCTCGCCGGCCGGCAGGGCTGGTCGGCGGCCGGGCTCGCGCTGCTCACCGCGGACCGCGGGGACGTCGACCCGGGCCTGGTGGCGGCCTACCGGGCGCCCGAGCCCGACCTGGCGGCCGGGCCGGCGGCGGCGCGGGCGGGTGCGACCGCGATGCTCGACGTCTCCGACGGTCTGCTGCGCGACGGGCGCCGGCTCGCGCGCGCCAGCGGTGTGACGCTCGACCTGGACGACCCCGCCGTGGCGTTCGCGGCCGACCTGGCCCGGCTGGCCGACGCGGCGGGTGCGCTCGACGCGGACGCGCGCGCGTGGGTGCTGACGGGTGGTGAGGACCACGGGCTGCTGGCGACGTTCCCGCCCGACGCCCCCCTGCCGTCACCGTTCCGACGCGTCGGCACGGTGACGGCGCGGACGTCCGACCTCGTCCAGGTGCAGGGCCGCCCGCCGGGGACGACGACGACAGGCTGGGACCACTTCGCGAGCTGACGCGCACGCGCGAACCGGCGCGGAGTGGTCACATCGGCACCGGTGGGAGCCGGAAGGGGGTCACTTGTGTGACCAGCTCCGCGGTGCGTCAGCCGATGCGTCGGCCGGTGCGTCAGCCGCGGCGGTAGCGGACCTCCAGGAGGTCGGCGCCGCCGAGGGTCTCGAGGCGTTCGATGCCGTCGGGGGAGAAGCCGTGGCGGCGGTAGAAGTGCCGTGCCCGGGCGTTGTCGGCGAGCACCCACAGCGACATCGGGGTCTGCTCGCCCGCCTCCGCCAGGACCGTGCGGATCAGGTCGCGCGCGACGCCGTGGCCCCACGTGCCGGGGTCGAGGTAGATCGAGTAGATCTCCCGCTCGCGCCGACGCGCGTCCTCGTCGCGGCTCGGCCCGTAGGAGGCGAACCCGATCACCTGGTCCCCGGACTGGGCGACGAACGTGCGCACGTGGTCGGCCGGGCCGTCGGCCAGCTGCCGTGCCCAGCGTTCGGCACGCTGGTCGGGGTCCAGGGAGCGCAGGTAGTCGTCCGGGACGATGCCCGTGTACGCCTCCTGCCACGAGCGGACGTGCACGCGGGCGATGCCCGCCGCGTCCTGAGTGGTCGCGGGACGGATGAGGACCTCGTCGATCTGCTCGACCATGACGCCCACCCTGCCACAGGGTGCGGGCAGCACGAAGGCCCGCGAGCCGAGCTCGCGGGCCTGTCGGCGTGTCGTACGTGTGTCCCGGCGGCGGGCGGCCCGTGGGGCCGTGCGCTCGAGGGTGCAGTGCGCTCAGACGGCGCGCTGCACCTTGCCGGCCTTGAGGCACGACGTGCACACGTTGAGTCGCTTGGGAGTCCCGGCGACCACCACGCGCACGCGCTGGATGTTCGGGTTCCAGCGTCGCTTCGTGCGCACGTGCGAGTGCGAGACGCTGTGCCCGAAGCTCGGGCGCTTGGCGCAGACGTCGCAGTTGGCAGCCACGGTTCTCTCCTGGTTCTGTCCTGTCGCGGGCCGACGGGCGGCCCGGTGTCGTGCACGTCCCCGCGCTCCCGTGGTGGGTTCCGGCCAGACGGCCAGGACCGCACGACGGTGCGTCGGAAGGTCGGTGGGGGTGCCGGACCGGGTCCGGGCAACCTGGCAAGACTAGCCCATCGCGGCGGTGGCGCCCAAATGTGGGTGCGGTGCGGCACAGTTGGCGCGCATGGGCACGCACGGGCGCGCTCAGGGTGCCCGGGGGTCGCCGAGGGTGCCCCGGGAGTCCCGGGCGTCGCCCGCAGGAGGCGCGGTCGGTGGTGGGCCGAGGTCCGGCGGTTCCGGAGGTGAGGGAGAGGGTGCGGGTGGAGGTCGTGTCGCGGCAGGTCGCGCTCGACGGTGCCGCGGTGCGGGCCTGGGCGGCGGGTGCGCTGATCGCGTGCCGTGCGGCGCGTGAGCGCATCGACGCGGTCAACGTCTTCCCGGTGCCCGACGCGGACACCGGCACCAACGTGACCCTCACCGTCGCGGGCGGTGCCGCCGCCGTGGCGGCGGACCCCGGCGACGGGGGAGCGGCGGTGCTGGCGGCGACCTTCGCGCACGGCGCAGCGCGTGCCGCGCGGGGCAACTCCGGCATCATCCTCAGCCAGTGGCTCGTCGGCTTCGCCGCCGGGCTGGCGGGCGGCGCGGGCGGTGACGTCGGGACCGGGACGCTCGTCGGCGCGCTCGAGCGGGGCGCCCGTGCGGCCCGCGACGCGGTGCCCGACCCGCAGGAGGGCACGGTCCTCACGGTGGCCCGCGAGGTCGCGGTCCACGCGCGTCGCGTCGCGGGGGAGTCGCCGGGATCGCCGGCGGACGTCCTGGCGGCGGCGGCGGACGCGGCGCGCGCGGACCTGGGCCGGCTCAGCGCGGCGCACGACGTCCTGCGGGCCGCCCAGGTGGTCGACGCGGGGGCGTGCGCGCTGCTCGTCGTCCTCGACGCGCTGGTGCGCACGCTGCGCCACGGCGGGCCTCCGCAGGCCGAGGCCGACGTCGACCTGCGCTGGCTGCCGCAGGCCGGTCCGGGGGTCGTGGCCGGCCGCGCACCCGCCGCCGGCGGCGCCTTCGAGGTGATGATGCTCGTGCGCCCCACGTGGCCGGGCGTGGCCGCACTTGCCCACGACCTGCTGGACGTGGGCGACGCCGTCGCCGTGGTCGACGCCGGCGGGCTGCAGCACGCGCACGTGCACTGCGACGACCCCGCGGCGGCGATCGGGCTGGTGCCGCCGGACGCGCGCGAGCAGGTGGTCGTGCGGCGCGTCGACGAGCCCGCCCCCGTCGCGCGCGGGCTCGTCGTCCTGACGGCGTCGGCCGGGCTGGCGGCCTGGTACGCGACGTGCGGCGCGGTCACCCTGGTCGGGCCGGTGCCCGACGCGGGCCAGGTCGCGCGTGCCGCGGCGGACACCCGGGCGGGCCGGGCGGTCGTGGTCGACGCGGGCGTCGCGGCCGTCCTCGACGGCCCGGAGGCGGGGGGTGCGGACGTCGACGGCCCGTACGACCTGCTGACGACGTCGGGTGACGGACCCGCGGTGGTCGTGTGCCTCGCGCTCGTGGCCGACCCCGAGGTGAGCCCGGACGCCGGACGGCAGGCGCTGGGACGCCTGCGCAGCGCCACACCGAGCGGTCCGGACGCCGTCCCGACCGCGCTCGCCGGCCTGCTGGCTCGGGCCCCGGCAGCGCAGAGCGTCACGCTGGTCCACGGGGACGACGTCGACGGCGACGCGGCGCGTGCGGTCGCGGCCCGTGCCACCGACGCGCACCCGCAGCTCGAGGTGGTCCTCGCCGGCCCGGCGGTCGGCCACGGCTGGTGGCTGGGGGTCGACTGACGTGCTCGCCGCCGACCCACTGACGGTCCCCCTGACGCGGCTCAACGCCCGGACCGCGAAGGCGCTGGGCAAGCTCGGCCTGGAGACGTCCGGCGACCTGCTGCGCCACTACCCGCGCCGGTACGCCGAGCCGGGCACGCTCACCGACATGGCGAGCCTGCGCGTCGGTGAGCACGTGACGGTCGTCGCCGAGGTCGTGCGCTCGTCGCTGCGGCCGACCGCCCAGGGTCGCGGCCTGCTGCAGTCGACCATCACCGACGGGCACAGCCGTATCGAGCTCACGTTCTTCGCGTCGCACGTCAAGAAGCTGGAGTGGCGGCAGGGGCAGCTGCGCCCCGGCCGGCGCGGCCTGTTCACCGGCGAGGTCTCGCTCTACCGGGACACGCTGCAGCTGATGCACCCCGAGTGCAGGCTCTTCGGCGCCGACGAGGACGGCCACGACGAGGACGAGGCCCTCGTCGAGGCCGGCCGGCCCATCCCCGTCTACCCGGCCGTCGCGGGATTCGAGTCCTGGAAGGTGGCCCAGGCCGTCCGCACCGTGCTGGACCCACTGCGGGAGGAGGACGTCCCGGATCCCGTGCCGGGCCACCTGCTCGCGCGCGACGGGCTGCCGACGCTCGTCGAGGCGCTGCGGCTCGTCCACGTCCCGCAGGACGAGGCGCAGTGGCAGCGGGGGCGTGCGCGGCTGCGGTACGAGGAGGCGCTCGTGCTGCAGGCGGAGCTCGCGCGCCGACGTGCCCGCGTCGCCCGGGAGGAGGCCGTCGCGCGGCCCCGGCGCGCCGACGGACTGCTCGACGCGTTCGACGCGCGCCTGCCGTTCACGCTCACGGCCGGGCAGCGGGCGGTCGGCGAGGAGGTCGCCGCCGAGCTCGCGGCCCCGCGGCCCATGCAGCGGCTGCTGCAGGGCGAGGTCGGCTCGGGCAAGACCGTCGTCGCGCTGCGCGCGATGCTGCAGGTCGTCGACGCCGGCGGGCAGGCCGCCCTGCTCGCCCCCACCGAGGTGCTGGCGGCGCAGCACGCGCGCACCCTGCGTGCGCTCCTGGGGGACCTCGCCGACGGCGGGTTCCTCGGTGGCGCGACCCTGGCGACGCGCGTCGCGCTGCTCACCGGGTCGCTGCCCGTCGCGGCGCGCCGTGCGGCGATGCTCGACGCCGCGAGCGGCGCGGCCGGCATCGTCGTCGGCACCCACGCGCTGCTCTCGCCGGACGTGCAGTTCGCCGAGCTGGGGCTCGTCGTCGTCGACGAGCAGCACCGCTTCGGCGTCGAGCAGCGCGACGCGCTGCGGGCCAAGGCGGGCAGCACGCCGCACACGCTCGTCATGACGGCCACGCCCATCCCGCGCACCGTCGCGATGACGGTGTTCGGCGACCTGGAGACGTCGGTGCTGAGCGAGGTGCCCGCGGGGCGCCAGGGCATCACGACGCACACCGTGCCGGCCGACAACCCGCGCTGGACGGACCGCACCTGGCAGCGCGTGCGCGAGGAGGTGGACGGCGGCGGACGCGCCTACGTCGTGTGCCCGCGCATCGACGGCGACGCCACCGCCGGTGACCCGGCCGACGAGGACGGGACCGACCTGGTCGCCGCCGCGGACCCCACGGTCGGGGCACCGGATGCCGGGCAGCGCCGCCCGCTGCGTGCCGTCCTCGACGTCGCCGAGGAGCTGCGCGCGCGGCCGGACCTCGCGGGGATCGGGATCGGCGTGCTGCACGGCCGCCTGGCGCCCGAGGAGAAGGACCGCGCGTTCGCCGCGTTCGGCTCGGGGCAGACGCCCGTGCTCGTCTCGACCACGGTCGTGGAGGTCGGCGTCGACGTGCCGGACGCGACCGTCATGGTGGTCCTCGACGCGGACCGGTTCGGGCTCTCGCAGTTGCACCAGCTGCGGGGCCGGGTCGGGCGAGGGTCGCGCCCGGGCCTGTGCCTGCTGGTGAGCGCGGCCGCGCAGGGGACCGACGCGCACACCCGGCTCGAGACGCTGGCCGCGACGACCGACGGCTTCGAGCTCGCGGCGCTCGACCTCGAGCTGCGGCACGAGGGTGACGTCCTGGGAGCGGCGCAGCACGGGCGCGGCAGCTCGCTGCGGCTCCTGCGGGTGACGCGGGACGCCGACGTCATCGCGACCGCGCGCACCGACGCCCGCGCGCTCGTGGACCAGGACGCCGACCTCGACGCGTGGCCGGCGCTGCAGGCGGCCATCGAGGCGTCGCTGGCCGGGGAGCGCGAGGAGTTCCTCGAGCGGGCCTGACCGCCCGCCTCGCGCCCGCCGGCCCGGCCCGCACGCCGGCCCGACCCGGCCCGCGCGACCCCGCGGTCCGGCGACGCCCCGGCGCTGACTACCCTGACCGCATGGCTCCGGTGGTGCGCGTCCGTGATCTGCAGGTCGGCTACGGAGCGGCACCTGTGTGCGCTCCCGTCTCGTTCACGCTCGGCGCGGGCCGCGCGCTGGCGCTGGTCGGCGCGAACGGGTCCGGCAAGTCGACGGTCCTCAAGACCGTCCTCGGGCTCCTTGACCCGATCGTCGGCACCATCGAGGTCCTCGGCCGGCCCGTCGACGAGCGTGAGGCGTGGTTCCGGCGGGAGGTGTCCTCCGTGCTCGACGACGACGCGTACTTCCCGGCGCTGACCGTGTCCGAGCACCTGTACCTGACGGCTCGCGGGCACGGCGTCCTCGACGCGCAGGACGAGGTCGCGGACCTGCTGACGGAGTTCGGGCTCGCCGACCACGCGCGCGCCACGCCCGTGTCCCTGTCGTCGGGGCAGCGCCGGCGCCTGCTGCTGGCCGCCGGCTTCGCACGGCCGCGCTCGCTGCTCGTCCTCGACGAGCCCGAGCAGCGCCTCGACCAGCGCATGCGCGCGCGTCTCGCCGACCGGCTACGCGCGGAGCGGGACGCGGGCGGCGCGGTGCTCATCGCCACGCACGACCCCGAGCTCGTCGCCGCGGTGTGCACGCAGGCCGTGCACGTCGCCGACGACGTGTCGCGCGTCCTGAGCCCGCGCGAGGCCGCCGACCGGATCGCGCGGGTCGCGCTGTGACCGACGTCGACGACGCGCGCGCCGACGACGCGCACGACCCCGACGCGCACGATCCCCACGACGACCCGCGCGTGGGTGACTTCGAGCTCGGCGAGGTGCCGTCACCGCGCTCGATCCGCCGCTTCACGGCGCAGGCCGCGCGGGCGCGGGCGGGCGCCGGCATCGGGTCGCTGCTGACGGACGTGTACACCGCCGCGACGAGCGTCGTCATCTCCGTGCTGATCGTCCTGGGCATCGTCCAGCAGCTCGGCGACTCCCTGCCGCCCGCACCCCCCGTCCAGGACGCGGGCGGGCTCAGCCTGCCCGTGCTCGTCGCGGTCGTGCTGCTGGCGGCCACCGGCGCGCTGCTGTCGACGGCCGGTCGCCTCGGTCCCGTCGGCGCCGAGGGTGCGCAGGCGGCGTGGTGGCTGCCGCTGCCCGTCGACCGGCGCGGTCTGCTGCGGCCCGCGGCCGTGCGCGTCCCGGTGCTGGCGGCGCTCGCGGGCGGGGCCGTCGTCGTGGTCCTCGAGGCGGGGCTGCTGGCCCGCACGGGCGCGGACCTGCTGCGTGCGGGTCTGCTGGGTGCGGCGGCCTCCGCGGTCGTCGTGCTGCTCGCCGCCCTCGCGCAGACCCGGGGCGTGCCGCGCCGCCGGACCGCGCTCGTCGGCGACGCGGTGCTCGTGACGGCGCCCCTGCTCGCCGCGGTCGTCGTGCTGAGCGGCCGGACTCCCACGACGCTGCCGTCGCCGTCGTGGGTCGCCGTCCTGGCCGCCGCCCTCGTCGCGGCCGCGCTCGCGGTCGTCGTCGACCGGCACCTGGGCACGCTGCCGGGTCGCACGCTGCGCGAGGGCGGGTCCGTCGCGACGCAGGCGGTGGGTGCTGTCGTGTCGCTCGACTCCCGCGAGCTCGGGCGGGCCCTGACGGGCGGGACGGCGCCGTCCTCGCGACGGCGCACGTCGCGGCTGCGCACGGCCCGCGGCCCCGCGACGGCGCTCGTGACGGCCGACCTCGTCGTGCTGCGGCGGTCCCTGCGCCACCTCGTGCAGATCGTCGTCGCCACGGGCCTGCCGGTGCTGGCGACGGTCGTGCCGCAGCTCGCGAGCACGGTCGGCGTGCTCGTCGCGGTGCTGCTGGGCGGGTGGATGGCGTCCAGCGCGAGCGCCGAGGGCGCGCGGTGGGCCGAGATGGCGCCGGTCGTCGACCGGCTGCTGCCCCTCGACGACCGCACGGTCCGACGCCTGCGGATGGTCGTGCCCGGGATCGTCATGCTCGGGTGGTCGGTGGTGGCGCTCGCCGCGGTCGGCCGGTGGGCGGGGTCGACCCCCGACTGGGTCGTGCTGGCCGTCGTGACCACGCCCGTGTGGGCCGCGGCGGCCGTCCGCGCCGCCTACCGCCCGGCACCCCGCTGGGACAAGCCGCTGGTCGCGACCCCGGCCGGGGCGCTGCCGACCGGCGTCCTGCAGGTCATCGCGCGGGGGCCCGACCTGGTGGCCTTCTGCCTGCTGCCGTTGTGGATCGCGATCGGTCTGGGCACCGTCGTCACGGTCATGGTGAGCGCGCAGGTCGTGCTCTCGGTGATCGCGGTGATGATCGCGTCGTCGACGGCCGAGAAGGGCTGGATGGAACGCATGCTCGAGGAGCAGGACCAGCGCAAGGGTGCCGCGGCGTGACCCGCATCGTCGCCGGCAGCGCGGGCGGCCGCACGCTCGCCGTGCCGCCGTCCGGGACCCGGCCGACGAGCGAGCGCGTCCGCGAGGCGCTGTTCTCCCGGCTCGAGCACCTCGACGCCGTCGACGGAGCCCGCGTGCTCGACCTCTACGCCGGCTCCGGCGCGCTCGGGCTCGAGGCGGTCAGCCGGGGCGCGGCGCACGTGGTGCTCGTCGACGTCGCGCGGGGTGCCGTCGAGGTGTGCCGCCGCAACGCGCGCACGCTCGGCCTGGCCGATCGCGTCGACGTCGTCGCGGACCGCGCGGACCGGTACCTCGGGCGCGTCGCCCCGCAGGAGGGGGCCGCGGCCGAGTCGTTCGACCTCGTGCTCCTCGACCCGCCGTACGACCTGGAGGACCACGCGCTGGCGGCCGCCGTGGCGGGCGTGGCCCGGTGCACGGCGCCGGGCGGCGTCGTGGTCGTCGAACGCTCCGCGCGTGCGTCGGCGCCGACGTGGCCCGCGCCGCTCGTCGCGCTCGCCGACCGCCGCTACGGCGAGACGCAGGTGTGGTTCGCGGAGCATCCCGCCTGAGGTGACGCACGGCAGGTCTCGCCCGGCTCCGGCCGCGGCGATGAGTTCTGACCGCCCCGCAGGTCTGCCCGGTGGACCGGCGACGACGTCGGACGACACCCACCGGAGGACAGCATGACGACCACCCCCGACCACCTGGCCACCCCGTCTCCCGGTCGCCCGCCCGTCGTCGACCTCGCCACCTGGCGGGCCGCGCGGGACGAGCTCCTCCTGCAGGAGAAGGCGCACACGCGCGCAGGTGACGCGATCGCCGCGGCCCGGCGTCGCCTGCCGATGGTCGAGATCGACGGCACGGTCGACGTGGTCGGTCCCGGCGGACCCGTCCCGTTCCTCGACCTCTTCGAGGGCCGGGACGAGCTCGTCGTCTACCAGCACATGTGGCACGACGGCGCCCCGCACCAGGGCCAGTGCGAGGGCTGCACGATGACCGCCTGGCAGCTCAAGGACGCCGTCTACCTGCACGCCCGCGGGGTGTCGTTCGCGATCCTCACGACCGGGCCGTGGGAGGAGGTCGAGCCGTTCGTCGCGTTCATGGGCTACGCCCAGCCGTGGTTCTCGGTGCGCGACGCGCCCGCCCCGATCGGCGGCGACATGGGGTGGTTCCGCGTCTTCCTGCGCGTCGGTGACCGGGTCTTCCTCACCTACGAGACGACGGGGCGCGGCACCGAGGGCCCGGACGGGTCGTTCGCGCTGCTCGACATGACGCCCTACGGCCGCGGCGAGGCCTGGCAGGACGTCCCGGACGGCTGGCCGCAGGGGCGTGAGGCGTGCTGGTACTGGCGCTCCGACGCCGCGGGGCAGGCCGGCTGGGGCCCGACGAGCCGTCCGGCCCCGCAGTGGACCCGCCCGGGTGCCGGCCCGGTGGAGACCCTGGGTCGCCACGGCCACCACCACTGACACCGCGACCGCGGGGCCCGCGCCCCACGGCCCGCCGGTCAGGCCCCGGACGGTCCCCGCGGCGTGCCGCCCGCGTCCAGGTGCAGCACGGCCAGGCGCGGCCCGTCGTCCCCCAGGCGGTGCGTGCCGGCCGTCGTGAAGCCGTGCCGCTCGTAGAACGGCACGTTGCGCGGGTCCGTCGTCGCCAGCCAGGGCGTGCCGACCACGCCTGCCAGCGTCTCGAGGCCGTGGCGCAGCAGCCGCCCGCCGCTCCCGCGTCCCTGCTGCGTGGGCAGGACGGCGAGGTAGTTCAGGTAGGGGCCTGCGGACGCCGGGGCCAGCGCCGTCGATCCGGCGAGCGCGCCCAGCACCTGCGTGGCGCGCTCGTCGCCGACGAGCGCGCCCAGGACGGCGGCCGGTCGCGGCGGCGGCGGCGCACCGGCGCCGGTGCCTGCACCGGGGCCTGCGCCTGCACCGGAGCTCGCGACGGCGGTCCCCGGCAGGCGCCACGCCGCGACCGCGACGACCTCGTCGTCGGCCGTCAGGACGTCGACGTGCCCCGCCGCGACGTAGCGCTCGAGGGAGGGCCCGAGCCACGCGGCGCACGCCGCCACGCGCAGCGCGTCGTCGGGCAGCACCCAGCGCATCAGCGGGTTGTCGTCGTAGGCCAGGGCGCACACGGTCCGCAGGCGCGGCAGGTCCGCGGGCCGCGCGGGCCGGATCGTCGTCATCGCGGCACGGTACCGGGCCGCCACCAGGACCGTCAGGGGCGTGTGACGTAGGTTGGCGTCCGTGAGCATCGCGGTCTGCCCCGGGTCCTTCGACCCGATGACGCTCGGCCACGTCGACGTCGTGCGGCGGGCCCGGTCGATGTTCGACCAGGTCGTCGTCGCCGTCGCGCACAACTCGTCCAAGCGCACCCTGCTGCCGCCGGCCGAGCGGGTCCGGCTCGCGGCCGACGCGCTCGCCGGGATGGACGGCGTGCGGGTCGTGACGACCGACGGGCTGCTGGTGGACCTGGTGCGCGACCTCGGTGCGTGCGCCGTGGTCAAGGGCCTGCGCAGCGGTGCGGACCTCGACGCCGAGCTGGCGATGGCCCTGATGAACCGGCACCTGTCGGGTGTCGAGACGGTCTTCGTCGTCGGCGACCCGGGTCTCGCGCACATCGCGTCGTCGCTGGTCAAGGACGTGGCCCGGCACGGCGGTCGGATCGACGACATGGTGACCCCCGCGGTGGCCGCGGCGGTGCTCGACGCGTTGGCGCCCACGGCGGGCGGCGGGGGAGAGGACGGACGATGACGGAGCACGTGGACGACGGCGAGGAGCGCACCGAGGGGGTCGGCGGCGTGCTCGACGCGATCGAGCAGGCGGTGGTGCAGGCCCGGGCGATGCCCATGTCCTCGTCGGTCCTGGTGAACCGTGCGGAGATCCTCGAGCTCGTCGACCAGGTGCGCGCGGCCCTGCCCGCCCAGCTGTACCGGGCGGACGAGGTCCTGGCCGATGCGGACGCGGCGCGGGCCGCGGCCCGCGCCGAGGCCGACACGGTCCTGGCCCGGGCGCGCGCCCGGGCGGCGGAGCTCGTGGAGCAGGAGGGCGTCGTGTCGGCGGCGCAGACCCGCGCTGCCGCGATCGTCGCCGAGGCGCAGGAGACCGCGGTCGTGCTGCGCCGCGACGCCGACGACTACTGCGACCGCCGGCTCGCGGACTTCGAGATCGACCTCGGCAAGGTGCTGTCGCAGGTGCAGGCCGGACGCGCGAAGCTCGCGGGGCGGCTCGCCCCGGGCGAGAGCAGCTAGCACCGGTACCGGTTTGGGCGGCGGCTCGCCGTACCGTAGAGTTCTCGGTTGGTCCTGCCGGTCATGGCGTGACCGAGCCGTCACCGCCGTAATTTGCTATCGCCGTAGACGTACCGCGCGCCCGCGCGCGGTGCCACCTGGAACGAGGGGACCGGACCGTGCGCCCATCCCGTCTCGATCCCCGCTCGCCGTACGTGCTCGAGACACACGAGCTCGGCCGACGTCCGGGATCGATGCGGTTGGTGCAGCGGACGGTCGCGGCACCCGACGAGCTCGGCAGTGGCATGATCGGCATCCCCGCCGGGAGCGACCTCGAGCTGGATCTGCGGCTCGAGGCGGTCATGGAGGGGGTCCTGGTCTCCGGTGCGATCCACGGCGAAGCCGTCGGGGAGTGCGTGCGGTGCCTGGACCGGGTCGTCGAGACTGTCGACGCCACGGTGCAGGAGCTGTACGTCTACCCTGAGAAGGCCGACGCCGCGGCGAGCAACGGGGACGACGAGGACGAGGACGTGCGCGAGCTGGACGGCGACCTGGTCGACCTCGAGCCCGCGCTGCGGGACGCGGTCGTGCCCGCGCTGCCGTTCCGGCCCCTGTGCCGGCCGGACTGCCCGGGCCTGTGCTCGGAGTGCGGCGCGCGGCTCGCGGACGACCCGGACCACACGCACGAACTGCTGGACCCCCGGTGGGCCGCCCTCGGCAGCCTGCAGGGCCCTGACGACGAGAAGAGAGAGAGCTGACCGTGGCGGTTCCGAAGCGCAAGATGTCGCGCAGCAACACCCGTGCGCGTCGGTCGCAGTGGAAGACCACTGCCACGACGCTCACCACCTGCCCCCAGTGCAAGTCGCACATGCGCCCGCACGTGGCGTGCCCGACGTGCGGCACCTACAAGGGCCGCAGCTACGCCGAGGCCGTGCGCAGCGAGCACGAGGCCGTCTGACCTTCGCGGCCTGATGACCGGCACACCCGTCGACACCGACGTCGCGTGAGCACGGCAGCGCAGTCGCTCCTGGAGAAGCTCGGGGTCCACCTGGACCCCGAGCTCTTCGTGCTGGCCCTGACGCACCGGTCGTTCGCCCACGAGGCGGGCGGCATCCCGACGAACGAGCGGCTGGAGTTCCTCGGCGACACGGTGCTGGGGCTCGTCGTCACCGAGCACCTGTACCGCACCCACCCGGGGCACTCGGAGGGCGACCTCGCCAAGATGCGCGCCGCCACGGTGTCGCAGCGTGCCCTGGCGCAGGTCGCGCGCACGCTCGACCTCGGCGCGTACGTGCTGCTCGGCAAGGGTGAGCTCGCGACCGGCGGCAAGGACAAGGACTCGATCCTGTCCGACACGCTCGAGGCGATCTTCGGTGCGGTCTACCTCTCGCACGGCCTGGAGACGTCCCGAGTCCTCGTCGACCGTCTGGTCAGCCCGACGCTCGCCGCCGCCGCCGACCTCGGTGCGGGCCTCGACTGGAAGACTTCGTTGCAGGAGCTGTCGGCGGCCCTCGGCCTCGGTGCACCCTCCTACGACGTCACCGGTGAGGGCCCCGACCACGCCAGGACGTTCACGGCGCACGCCGTCGTCGGCGGCGAGGTCCGCGGCAGCGGCGTCGGGTCGGCGAAGAAGATCGCCGAGCAGGAGGCCGCGTCGGCGGCGTGGGAGGTGCTGCGCGCCCTGCGCGAGGCGCAGGACGGCACGACGGACGAGGTCCCGGCGCTCGCCGCGGCCCCCGTCGCCGACGTGCGCTGACGCGTGCCCGAGCTGCCCGAGGTCGAGACCGTCCGTGACGGCCTCGCGCGACACGTGCTGGGCCGCACCGTCACGGCCGTCGAGGTGCGCCGCGACTACTCGGTCCGCCGCCACGAGGCCGGACCCCTGGACCTCGCCGCACGCCTCACGGGCCGGCGGCTGGAGGCGGCGGTGCGCCGCGGCAAGTTCCTGTGGTTCCTCCTCGACGAGGGGCCGGGACGCGGCGACGACGCCCTCCTGGCGCACCTCGGCATGAGCGGGCAGCTCCTGGTCCGCGGGCCGCAGGCGCCCGGTGCGGCCGCCGCTCCCGGTCCCGCGGGCTGGGTCGAGCACCCGCACCTGCGCGTCCGGCTCGCGCTCGACGACGGCTCGGCGCTCGACTTCGTCGACCAGCGCACCTTCGGCCACCTGTCCGTCCCCGACCTCGTCGCGACGTCGGACTGCGCGGCGGGCGGGCTCGGCTCGCCCCGGCCCGTGGTCCCGGTGCCCGTCGCGCACATCGCGCGCGACCTGCTGGACCCCGCGCTGGACCGCGCTGCGCTCGTCGAGGCCGTCCGTGCGCGGCGGACCGAGGTCAAGCGGGCGCTGCTCGACCAGACGCTCGTGTCGGGTGTGGGCAACATCTACGCCGACGAGGCGCTGTGGCGGGCCCGGCTGCACGGCGCGCGTCCCACGGCGACGTTGCGCCGCACCGAGGTGACGCGGGTGCTCGACGCCGCGGCCGAGGTGATGACCGAGGCGCTCGCCCAGGGCGGGACGAGCTTCGACGCGCTGTATGTCAACGTCAACGGGGCGTCGGGGTACTTCGACCGGTCGCTCGCGGTGTACGGGCAGGAGGGCCGGCCGTGCCCGCGCTGCGGCACCCTCGTGCGGCGCGACGCGTTCGCGAACCGGTCGTCGTCCACCTGCCCGCGCTGCCAGCCGCGCCCCCGAGCCCGGCGCCCCTGACACGCCGCGCGCGGTCGGTCCCGTCAGCGGGCCACGACGTTGCGCAGGGTGGCCCCGGCGACCAACCGGGCGACGTTGTCCGCCACCAGGTCCTGCCAGCCCACCGGTCGGCCCCCCGCGGCGTGCGGGCTCACGAGCACCCGGGGCTCGTCCCACAGCGGCGACGACGCGGGCAGGGGCTCGGTGGCGAACACGTCGAGGGCCGCGCCGGCGATCCCGCCCGCCCGCACGGCGGCGAGCAGCGCGTCCTCGTCGAGCGTCGACCCGCGTCCCGCGTTGACCACCCACGCGCGCGGCGGGAGCAGGTCCACCACGCGGGCGTCGATCGCGTGCCGGGTGCCTTCCCCCGCCGGCAACAGCCCGATGAGCACGTCCGTCCGCGGCAGAACCTCCGTCAGGTCGGCGGGCGTGACGACGGGGAAGCCGTGCCGCTCGCCCGCTGTCGTCGCGACGCCCGTCACGTGCGCGCCCAGACCCGCGAGCAGGGGCGCGAGCCGCGCGGCGATCGAGCCGAAGCCCCACACCGTGACGTGCGCCCCGAGCAGCGTGCGCACCTGGCCCGGCGGGTGCAGCGGCTGCAGGCCCCCCAGGTCGCCGGCCCACCGGTGCTGCGCCTGCGCGCGCACGAGGTCGGGCACGCGCCGCACGCAGGCCAGGGTCAGCGCGAGGACGTGCTCGCTGACCGTGTGGTCGTGCAGCCCGCGGCCGTTGGTCACGACGACGTCGGGGGCGAACCCGGCGGCGAGCACGGCGTCCGGCCCCGCGGCGAGCGTCTGCACCCAGCGCACCGCCGGGGCGGCCGCCGCGAGCTCGGCGAGCCGGTCCGACGGGTTGCCCCACACGACGATCGCGTCGGCCCCGCGGGACTCGGGCGGGGGAGGCGCCGTCACGTCGTAGCGGACGGCCGTGACACCCCGGGGGAGTGACGGCGCGCCGTCGACGGACGCGGGCAGCAGGATCATGGTCACGGGTCGATACGATGCCACCGTGCCAGCCACGAACCAGTCGACCCCGCCGCCCGACACGGGCGCCCGGTCCGGGCCCATCTCCGTCATGATCGTCGACGACCACGAGGTCGTCCGCCGCGGCATCGCCGAGGTCGTCGAGCGCACCGACGGCATGACCGTCGTCGCCGAGGCGGGCTCCGTCGCCGACGGCGTCCGGCGGGCGACGCTCGTGCGCCCCCAGGTGCTCCTGGTCGACCTGCAGCTCCCCGACGGCACGGGGATCGACCTCATGAAGGCGGTGCGCGAGACGCTGCCGCACGCCCGGGCGATCGTCCTGACGTCCTTCGACGACGACGACGCGCTGGCGGCGGCCCTCGACGCGGGCGCCGCCGCCTACCTGCTCAAGAGCGTGCGCGGCGCCGAGATCACCGACGTGATCCGCGCGGTGGCCTCCGGTCGCACCCTGCTCGACGACCGCACCGTCGCACGGCGCCGCGCGGGCCACGAGGACCCCACGGAGTCGTTGACGCCGAGCGAGCTGCGGGTGCTCGACCTCATCGGCGAGGGGATGTCGAACCGGGAGATCGCCGAGCGGCTCGGCGTCGCGGAGAAGACCGTGAAGAACCACATCACGTCGCTGCTGGCGAAGATGGGCCTGCAGCGCCGCACGCAGGTCGCGGCGTGGGTCGCGTCGCGCAAGAACTCCGGCTGGCGCGCCGACCCGGGGCACTGACGACAGGACCGCCGGGCCGGCAGCCGCTCACCCGAGCGGCGCCTGCCAGGTCAGCAACGTCCCGTGACCGCTGGGGGACGCCCCCAGGCTGAACGCCCCCCCGTGCTGGCGTGCGCGTGAGGCGAGGTTGCCGGTGCCGGAGCTGCGCTCGCGGACGGACGGCAGGCCGGCGCCGTCGTCCTCGACGTCGACCGCGACCGAACCCGTCGGCCCGGACCCGCGCACGACGACGCGCACGCTGACGGACGACGCGTGGGCGTGCCGCGCGGCGTTCGCGAGCCCTTCGCGGACCACCGCGACGACGTCGTCGGTGAGCTGCTGCTCGAGCCGCTCGTCGATGCGGTCCTCGGCCTCGCCGTCGCCCGCGGCGAGGCCCTCACCGTCGAGCAGGAGGACGAGCGACGGCGCGAAGCCCAGCCCCGTGCGGGCGAGCGACGCCTCGCGGCGCAGCCGCTCCACCAGGCCCGTCGCGGCGTCGGGGTCGCGCAGCGCGTAGACGATCTGACGGATCTCGCGCACCGAGCTGTCGACGTTGTCCAGCGCGGCCTCGACGATGCTCGTCAGCTCGTGCGGGTCCACGCCCCGGGCCGCCCGACGCCGCACCGTCTCGAGCTGCATGCCGGTGGCGAACAGCTGCTGGATCGCGAGGTCGTGCAGGTCACGGGCGATGCGCTCGCGCTCGTCGAGCAGCGCCGCGACGTCCTGCGCGTGCCGGGCCTCCGCGAGCACGTAGGCGAGGGCCGCCTGCGCCGCGAACGACTCGGCGGTGGCCAGGTCGCTCTCGTCGAACGGGGTGCGGCCGATGCGCCGCAGCAGCACGAGCACGCCGACGCCGCGGCCCGAGGAGTGCAGGGGCGCGAACATGGCCGGACCGAACGCGCGCATCTCCTCGAGCTTGACGGTGCGGGACGCCGACAGCGACGGCGTGAGCAGCCCGCGGCCCTCCTCCAGGACGGTCCACGCGCGTCCCCCGCGCGGCATGACCAGACCGGTCAGCACGTCGGCCTGGAAGCCGTCGGCCAGCTCGATGTACAGCTCCCCGCCCATGCCGGGCAGCGCCAGGGCGGCCGTGTCGGCGTCCGCGACCTCGCGCGCCGTGCGGGCGACGTGCTCGAGCGCGGACTCCTCGTCGACGCCCTCGAGCAGCATCGTCGTGATGTCCTGACCGGCCCGCAGCCAGTGCTCGCGGCGTTCCGCGTCGGCGTAGAGCTGGGCGTTGGCGATCGCGACGCCCGCCGCCGCGGCGAGGGCCACGACCATGCCCTCGTCGCTCGCGGTGAACGGGCCCCCGCCGTCCTTCTCCGAGAGGTAGAGCTGGCCGTACACGTGCTCGCCGACCTTGACGGACGCGCCGAGGAACGAGCCCATCGACGGGTGGTGCGCGGGCCAGCCCTGGAACGAGGGGTGCTGGGTCAGGTCGTCGAGCCGCAGCACGCCGTCGATCGGGATGCGCCCCAGGACCCCCTCGGCGTGCGGGGGGTGGCGCATCATGCGCGCGACGGCCGTCGGGACCCCGGTGTAGACGAACGTGGTGGACGCGCCCGCGTCGTCGAGCACGTTGATCGCGCCGTAGCGGGCGCCCGTCAGCTCGGCGCTGACCTGCACGAACCGGTCCAGCACGGCGGGCAGCTCCAGGTTGCCCGCCACTGCGAGGATCGCGCCGAGGAGGTCGGTGAGCGCGTCACCCGTGAGCGGCGCGGGCGTGGGTGCGCGATCGGCCAGGACGCCCCGCTCGAACGGTGCTCCCGTGGTCGGCGACCGCCCGGCGACCTGACGCATCTCGCCCCGGTGCTCGTTCACGACGACTCCCGCCCCTCGGCCCGCACGGCCTCACCGTAGCCCGGCACGCGCGCCACCAGGTCGCGGTGGGTGCCGCGCGCCGCGATGCCGCCCCCGGCGAGCCACAGGACCTCGTCGGCCGTCGCCAGCGGCGTGAGCCGGTGGCTGACGACGAGCAGGCCGCGGGGCGTGCCGGCGCGGGTCGGCGGTGCCTGCCACAGCCCGTCGAGGACGGCGTCCGCGGTGGGGGCGTCGAGGTGCTCGGCGGGCTCGTCGACGAGCAGCAGGGGAGCGTCGGCCAGCAGCGCGCGGGCGAGCAGCAGCCGACGTCGTTCACCGCCGGACACCGTGCGGGCGTCGGCGAGCAGGAGCGTGTCGAGCCCGTCGGGCAGGTCGGCGAGCCATGGGCCGAGCCCGGCCCGGTGCAGCGCGTCGCGCGCCTCCTGCGGCGTGACGTCGCCGCGCGCGACGCGCAGGTTCTCGAGCACCGTCGTGGCGAACACGTGCGCGTCCTCGCCGGTCACGACGACGCCCCGGACGACCCGGCCGCGGGGCAGCGACGCCAGCGGTGCGCCGTCGAGCGTGACGCCGCCCGCGAGCGGCGGCAGCAGCCCGGCGAGGGTCAGCAGCAGCGTCGTCTTGCCCTCGCCGCTGGGGCCCGCGACCGCGACGCGCGACCCGGGGGTGAGCACGAGGTCGACATCGGTCAGCGCGGGGGGTCGACCCGGCCAGCCGCACGCCAGTCCCGTCGCCGCGAGCACGGGGGAGGCGGCCGCGGGGGAGGCAGCCGCGGCCCTGGTGCCCCGCGGGCCCGCGGCGGGCACCGACGAGCGGTCCGGCTCACCGCCCCCGGCGTCGGCGTCGGCGCCCACCCCGGCGTCGTCGAGCAGCGCGAGCACCCGCGCCGCCGCGGCGCGGGAGCGCTGCACCTGCACGGCCGCGGCCGGCAGCAGCGACGTCGCCTCGAAGGCGGCCAGGGGGGTGAGCACCACCACCGCGAGCTCGACGGGTGCGAGCAGCCCGGCCGCGACCGCGGGGACGCCCGTGAAGAGCGCGGCGAGCACCGCCCCGCCGACGGCCAGCTGCGCGATCGCCGCGGCCAGGGCCGCCGGCCCGGCCGCCGTGTCGGCCGCGCGTGCCAGGTCGCCGTCGGCGGCCCGCAGCGCGGCGAGCTCACCGGGCAGCCGGCCCGAGACCGCGAGCGGGCCGGCGTCGTCCAGCACGCCCAGCGCCGTGGCGCTCATGCGCGCGCGTGCGGCCACGCCGCGCTCCTGCGCCGTCCGCGCGCCGTGGGCCGCCAGCCACGGGGCGAGGACCCCCGCGGCGAGCAGGCAGACGGCCACCGCGGCACCGGCGGGCGGCCAGAACAGCGCCATCGCGACGCACGTGCCGATCCCCAGCGTCGCGGCGACCGCCGCGGGCAGCAGACCGCGCACCACGACGTCGCCCACCGCGTCGACGTCGGACCCGACGCGGGCCAGCAGGTCGCCGCGGCGGACCGCGAGCAGGGCCTGCGGCCGGCCGGCCGCGAGACGGTCGTACAGGGTCGTGCGCAGGGCCGCCATGCCGCGCAGCGCCACGTCGTGCGACACGAGCCGCTCCAGGTAGCGCAGCACGCCGCGCCCGATGCCGAACGTGCGGACGGCGACGGTCGCGACGGACAGCTCGAGCACCGGGGGCATCTGCGAGGCGCGTGCGATGAGCCACGCCGAGACCGCGGCCAGGGCGACCGCGCAGCCCAGCGCGAGGGTCCCGAGCAGGACGGCCAGCGCCACGCGGCGCGGGTCGACGTCGAGCAGCCGGACCGCGCGGCGCAGGGTGCCGCGCGGTGCGCGGCGTTCCACGTCGACGTCCACGGCGCCGCTCACGGCGCCGCTCACCGCGCCGCTCACCGCGCCGCCCCCGCGGCCGCGGGCGTGACGTCCGGGCGACCGGTCGCCGCCGTGACGGCGACGACCACGTCCGCGCGCCGCGCGAGCGACGCGCGGTGCGCCACGAGGAGTACCGCGCTGCCGGCGTCGCGCAACGCGTCGATCGTCGCGAGGACCACCTGCTCGCCCGCCCCGTCGAGGTGGGCGGTCGGCTCGTCGAGCACGACGACCGGGCGGGGACGCAGCAGGGCACGCGTGAGGGCGAGCCGCTGCCGCTGCCCCACGCTCAGGCCCGCGCCGCCACCGCCGAGCAGGGTGTCCCACCCGTCCGGCAGTGTCGCGACCACGTGGTCGAGACCGGTGAGGGCCGCGGCGCGGTCGCGGTCCGCGGGCGCAGGGGACCCGAGGACCTCGTGCACCGTCCCCGGCTCGAGGACGGGCCGCTGGGGGAGCCACGTCACCTGACGCCAGTACTCCTGGCGGTCGACGTCGTCGAGCGGGGTCTCACCGCCGTCGGCCCCGACGAGCACGACCGTGCCCGCGTCGGGCGGCAGCAGACCCAGCAGCACCTCGACGGCCGTCGACTTGCCCGCGCCGGACGGCCCGACGAGCGCGACGACGCGTCCGGGCACCAGGTCGACGTCGAGCGGCCCCGGCGCCCACCCGCCGCGCCCGTGCACCGCGATGCCGCGGGCGCGGACGGCCCCGGCGGCGAGGTCCGGCACGGGGGACGTCCCGGCGGTCGGGGCCTCGACGGCAAGCACCGCGAACGCACGCTCGGCCGCCGCGACCCCGTCGGTCGACGCGTGGAACTGCGCGCCGACCTGCCGCAGCGGGCCGAACACCTCGGGGGCCAGGACGAGGACCGCCAGGCCCGTCACGAGGTCGAGGTGGCCCTCGACGAGCCGCAGGCCGACGCCCACCGCGACGAGCGCGACCGACAGCGTCGTCAGCAGCTCGAGCACCATGCCGGACAGGAACGCGATGCGCAGCGTGCCCGCGGTGGCGCGACGGTGCGCGTCCCCCAGGTCCCGGACGCGGGCGACGGGCCCGCGCTCGCGGCCGAACGCCCGCAGGGTCGCCAGCCCGGCGAGCAGGTCGAGGACCTGGGCGCCGAGCCGCTGCATGGTCGCCAGGCCACGCTCCGAGCGGCCCTGCGTCATGACGCCGACGAGCCACATGAACACCGGGACCAGCGGCAGGGTGCCGAGCAGGATCGCGGCCGACACCCAGTCGAGGCCCAGGACCACCAGCAGGGTCGCGGGGGTCAGCGTGGCCGCCAGGACGAGCTGCGGCAGGTACCGCACGAAGTACGGCTCGAGGGCGTCGAGCCCGCGGGTCGCCAGGGTCACGAGGCTCGCACCGTCGTCCGGCGCGGCGCGGCGCGGGCCGATCGCGGCGGCGTGCGCGACGACCCGTTCACGCAGCTCGGCGACGACCCGCGTCGCGGCGCGGTGCGCGTACCGCTCCTGCACGCCCGTGACGAGGGCGCGCGCGGCGACGACGAGGACGAGCCCGCCGACGAGCGGGGAGACCTGGTCCAGCGACGCCCCGTCGGCGACGGCGGCGCCGAGCGCGTGCGCCAGGAGCAGGGCCTGCGCGACGACCAGGGCGCCTGTGAGCACACCGAGCGCGACCGTCAGGGCGAGGTACCCGCGGGCGGCGCGCGCGTACCGCAGCAGGCGCGGGTCCAGGGGCTTCACGCGGGCCGGCCGACCACGATCAGGACCGCGAGATCACGCGGTCGAACGTGAGCCCGGTCGCCTCGGGGATGTGCTCGAGGGTCAGGCGCTTGCGGAACACCCAGTAGGTCCAGCCCTGGTAGAGCAGCACGAGCGGCGTGAGGATCGCGGCGACCCACGTCATGACGGTGAGCGTGTAGTCGGTGGAGGACGCGTTGTCGACCGTCAGGGAGTTGGCCGGGTCGAACGCCGGCATGACGTCCGGGTACATCGAGCCGAAGATCAGCACGACGGCCGCGACGATCGCGACCGCGGAGCCCGTGAACGCGATGCCCTCGCGCCTCGCGCGGGTCGCGGCCACCACCAGCACGAGGGCCGCGGCGGCCACCAGCACGGCGGCCCACGTCCAGGCCTTGCCGCTGAACGCGAGCTGGGCCCAGACGGCCCACGCACCGGCGACGACGAGCGTCACGACCGAGCTGCGCGCGGCGAAGGCCGCGGCACGCTCCCGCATCTCCCCGGCGGTCTTCATCGCCAGGAAGACCGCGCCGTGCGTGAGGAAGATGCTCAGCGTCACGACGCCGCCGAGCAGCGCGAACGGCGACAGCAGGGCCCAGAACCCGCCGACGTACTGGTGGTCGGCGTCGAGCTCGACCCCGCGCACGAGGTTGGCGAACGCCACGCCCCACAGCAGCGCCGGGACGACGGAGCCGAAGATCAGGGCCCGGTCCGCCCAGGCGCGCCACACGGGGGAGTCGATCTTGCCGCGCCACTCGAACGCGCAGACGCGCACGATCAGCGCGACCAGGATGAGGAACAGCGGGATGTAGAACCCGGAGAACAGGGTGGCGTACCACTCGGGGAACGCCGCGAACGTCGCACCGCCCGCGGTGAGCAGCCACACCTCGTTGCCGTCCCAGAGGGGGCCGACGGTGTTGATCATGAGCCGGCGCTCCTTCTCCCGGCGGGCGCGGTCGCCCCGGGGCAGGATCGCCAGCAGCATGCCGACACCGAAGTCGAACCCCTCGAGCACGAGGTAGCCGGTCCACAGCACGGCGACGAGGAGGAACCAGACGGTCGAGAGCTCCATGGCCGGTCTCCTCAGTACGCGAAGGACAGGGGACGGTCGGTGCCGTCCGCGTCGGGGGCGTTGGCGGGGTTGTCGGGGCTCGGGTCGTGCTCGCTGTCGGCGACGCCCTCGACGGCGTACCGCTTCATGAGCCGGAACCAGACGACCATCAGCACGCCGTACAGGAGCGTGAACCCGACCATCGAGAACACGACCATGCCGGGGCTGACGACCACGCTGACGCCGCGCTGCGTCAGCAGCCACACGCCGTCGACGCCCGAGGCGTTGGGGTTCGGGGTGACGACCCAGGGCTGGCGGCCCATCTCGGTGAAGATCCAGCCGAACGCGGAGGCGAGGAACGGCGTGGCGATGGCGGCGAGGCCGAGGCGCCCGAACCACGCCTTGTCGGTGACCGAGCCCTTGCGGCGCAGCAGCCACAGAGCGGCAAGCGCGAGGGCGGCGGAGCCGGCGCCGAAGCCGATCATGAGGCGGAACGACCAGTAGGTGATCGCGAGGTTGGGGTAGAACCGGGTGTCCTGCGGGTCGAACGTCGCCTCGACGCCGTTGTCCTGCTCCCACTGGCTGATCCAGTCCGCGTAGAACTCCTGCAGCTCGTCGACGCCGCGGATCCGGGCGTCGAAGTCGCCAGTCGCGAGGAACGACGTGAAGCCGGGCAGCTCGATGAGGTGCCGGACTCCCGCGCAGTCGCCCGTGAGGTCGCCGATCGCGAGGATCGAGAACGCGGCGCCGTCCTGCGTCTCGCACAGCCCCTCGGCGGCCGCCATCTTGGCCGGCTGCTGGTCGAACATGAGCTTGGCCTGCCAGTCGCCCGAGGCCGCCACACCGGCACCGGAGACGAGCATCGTGACCAGGCCGAGGACGACCGCCGGTCGGTAGACGTCCCGCGCCCTGGCCTCGTCGCCCGAACGCACGAGGCGCACCATCCACCAGGCGGCGATGCCGGCGACGAACGTGCCGGCGGTGAGGAACGCGGCGGAGATGGTGTGCGGGAAGGCCGCGAGGACCGTCGGGTTGGTGAGCACCGCCACGACGTCCGTCATCTCGGCGCGCCCGGACTCGAAGTTGTAGGTCGTGCCGACGGGGTGCTGCATCCACGAGTTCGCGGCGAGGATGAAGTACGCCGACAGGTTGGTGGCGATCGCGACCGCCCAGATGCACGCGAGGTGGATCCGCCGCGGCAGCTTGTCCCAGCCGAAGATCCACAGCCCCAGGAACGTCGACTCGACGAAGAACGCGGCGAGCGCCTCCATGGCCAGCGGTGCCCCGAACACGTCGCCGACGAACCGCGAGTACTCCGACCAGTTCATGCCGAACTGGAACTCCTGCACGATGCCGGTCGCCACGCCGATCGCGAAGTTGATCAGCAGCAGCTTGCCGAAGAACTTCGTCAGGCGCAGCCAGCGCTCGTTGCCGGTGCGGTTCCACGCGGTCTGCATGATGGCGACGAGCGGCGCGAGGCCGATCGTCAGCGGCACGAAGATGAAGTGGTAGACGGTGGTGATGCCGAACTGCCAACGGGCCAGGTCGAGGGCGTCCACGCGGGTCTCCGTGCTGGTGCGAGGGGGTCGGGGCGGGGGCGGTGCGTCCTGCGCGGACGTGCCGACGACGCGTCCGCAGGCGATGGCGGGTCGTGCCACGTCCTGCTCGGAACCGTAGGACGGGAGCACTCGCACGGGCGGGACCAAGGTCCCGATTGCTGACGAGACGTCGTCAACTCACCCGCCGTCGGAGAGGCGGGCCCCGGGGGCTGTGCGATACTGACGCCCAGGTCCTGACGCCCACACCGTCGGGACCGACGAGCTCGCCGCAGCAGTGACCGTGCAGGCCAGCCGCCGCCCCGCCCTCGCCGGGCTCCAGATCGGAGCCCCGAGTCGGCCTGGCAGGCGATGGCGCCGGACGGGCGGCGACGACGACCGTTGACTTCCGTCGCGGCGCCCGACCGGGCGTGAGCGACGACCGACCGCCCGGGGGCGCACGTCGTGTGGACGGGGTTCCCTGGTACCCAGGAGCACTGGCTTGCCTCCCGTGAACAGCACCGAGAACACCACCGACACCGACGTCACCGCGGCGGCCGACCCGGCACCGAAGAAGCGACGACGCCGCGTCGTGCGGGACGTCGTGACGACCGAGGCCCCCGCGGCCGAGGTGACCGAGCAGGCACCGCCCGCCCCCGTCGTGGTCCCTGAGCCCGCGCCGCAGGACGAGCCCGCGCCGCAGACCGCCGCAGGGTCGCAGGACGCCGCCGAGCCGACCGCGGCCCCTGCGCGGACGACCCGCGCGCGGGGCTCCCGTCGGGTGACGCGCACCGTCGTCCTCGACGCCGTGGCCGAGGCGCCCGCCGCCGCACCCGCCGCACCCGTGGTCGACGCCCCCGTGACCGACGCACCCGTGGTCGACGAGGTCGACCCCGACGAGCTCACGGCCGACGAGGTCACGCCCGACGCCGAGGTCACGCCCGACGACGCAGGCACGCCCGACGCCGACGAGCCCGAGGCCAGCGGGGTCGCGGAGTCCGTGGCCGAGGAGGCCGAGGAGCGCACTTCGCGGCGCCGTCGGTCGGGTCGTCGCAGCGGCCGGGCCACCCGCACCGCGCAGGACGCCGACGCCGCGTCCGGTGCGACCGACGCCGCGGACGTCGCTCCTGATGCCGACGCCGCCGACGTGGGCACGCCGGACACCGCGCAGCCCGTCACCGCGGCCCGCGCCGACGCTCCGCTCGACGTGCTGGCCGAGCTGGGCGGCATGCGTACCGAGGAGGAGTCGCCCGCCCGGGCGCGCCTCGCGACGACCGCACTGCTCTTCCAGGCGCCGGACGCCGCCGCGGCACGTCCGCGCCGTCGCCGTGCCCAGGCCTCGGCCGGGTCTCCCGAGGAGATCTCGGGGTCCGCCCGGGTCGAGACGTCCGAGCCCGAGCCTCGCCACGAGGACGTGCAGGACGACGCCGTCCAGGGGGAGACCGACCCCACGCCCGCCCCCGAGGAGGGTGCGGGGCGCTCCCGTCGCCGCCGCGGGGGTCGCGGTCGGCGGCCCGCGGCCGACGCCGACGAGACCACGGACGAGGACCTGCCCGTCACCGACGCCGTGCCGGTCGACGAGGACGAGGACGACGCCGAGATCGTCGACGAGACCGGCGACGAGACCGGCGACGAGACCGGCGACGTGGACGACGACGAGCCGGGCGACGACGGCGCGGGTCCGCGTCGACGCCGCCGGCGGGGCGGCCGCGGACGTCGTGGCCGTGCCGACGCGCCGGGCGAGGACGCGACGGACGAGCCCGGCGACGACGAGCCGGAGACCGAGACGGAGCCCGAGAGCGCGGACGACGCGGGAGACGACGAGGCCGGCAGCTCCAGCCGCCGGCGCCGCCGTCGTCGTCGTGGTGCCCGCGGCGACGCCCCCGCCGAGGAGCCGCGTCGTCGGCCCGCCGGTGACGAGGTCACCGCGCTGCGCGGCTCGACGCGCCTCGAGGCCAAGCGTCAGCGGCGCCGTGAGGGGCGCGACGCGGGCCGGCGTCGTCAGGTCATCACCGAGGCCGAGTTCCTCGCACGCCGCGAGTCGGTCGAGCGGGCGATGGTCGTGCGCGAGGTCGACGCCCGTACCCAGATCGCCGTGCTCGAGGACGGCGTGCTCGTCGAGCACTACGTCTCCCACCAGGCGCAGGCCTCGATGGTCGGCAACGTGTACCTCGGCCGCGTCCAGAACGTGCTGCCGAGCATGGAGGCCGCGTTCGTCGACGTCGGCAAGGGCCGCAACGCCGTGCTCTACGCCGGCGAGGTGAACTGGGACGCCGCCGGCCTCGAAGGGGGCCAGTCGCGCCGCATCGAGCAGGCGCTGAAGTCCGGCGACGCCGTGCTGGTCCAGGTGACCAAGGACCCCATCGGCCACAAGGGTGCACGGCTGACCAGCCAGATCACGCTCGCGGGCCGCTACCTCGTCTACGTCCCGGGCGGCGGCATGACCGGCATCAGCCGCAAGCTGCCCGACACCGAGCGCTCGCGGCTCAAGAAGATCCTGCGCGACCTCGTCCCGGACACCGCCGGCGTGATCGTGCGGACCGCGGCCGAGGGTGCGAGCGAGGACGAGCTGCGCGCCGACGTCGTCCGCCTCCAGGGCCAGTGGGAGGCGATCGAGAAGAAGCGCAAGACCGCCAACGCGCCCGCGCTGCTGCAGGGCGAGCCGGACATGGCGATCCGCGTGGTCCGCGACATCTTCAACGACGACTTCTCCTCGCTGGTCGTGCAGGGGCAGGACGCCTGGTCGACGATCTCGACGTACGTCGGCGACCTCGCACCCGACCTCGCCGCACGCGTCGAGCGCTGGACGGGGACCCAGGACGTGTTCACGGTGCACCGTGTCGACGAGCAGCTGGCCAAGGGCATGGACCGCAAGGTCTGGCTGCCGTCGGGGGGCTCGCTGGTCATCGACCGGACCGAGGCCATGACGGTCGTGGACGTCAACACCGGCAAGTTCACCGGTGCCGGCGGCACCCTCGAGGAGACGGTCACCCGCAACAACCTCGAGGCCGCCGAGGAGATCGTCCGCCAGCTGAGGCTGCGCGACATCGGCGGCATCATCGTCATCGACTTCATCGACATGGTGCTCGAGTCCAACCGCGACCTGGTGCTCCGCCGGCTCGTCGAGTGCCTGGGACGCGACCGCACCAAGCACCAGGTGGCCGAGGTCACGTCGCTGGGCCTGGTGCAGATGACCCGCAAGCGCGTCGGCCAGGGCCTCGTCGAGGCGTTCAGCGAGACGTGCGAGCACTGCCACGGGCGCGGCTTCATCGTGCACACCGACCCCGTCGGCAAGGGCGGTCGTCCGGACGTCGTCGCGCAGCCGGCACCCGAGGCGGCGGAGTCGAAGCGGTCGCGGCGCAAGCGCGCGACCTCCGACCAGGGCAACGGGACGTCGCACCCCGCCGTGCCCGTGCTGCCCGAGGCGCGCGAGGCCGTCAAGGCTACGCTCGCCACGATCGCGGCCGCGGCCGCCCACGCCCACGAGCACGAGCACGAGCACGACGCTCCGACCGTCGACGGTGGCGCCTCCGAGGAGCCCGCCGACGACACCGTGGTGCCCGTCGAGGACGCGCCCGGCGACGCGGGGGCGCCGCAGGACGCGGTGGCCGTCGCTGCGGCACCGACGAGCGGCACGCTCGACGTCTTCGCCGAGCTCAGCGCCGTGGGGGTCGAGCGCACGGACGGCGCGGGAGCGCCGGCCGTCGGGACGGACGCGCCCCTCGAGCTGCACGCCGTCGCACCCGAGCTGTTCGAGGACGCGGACCGGCAGGACGAGGCGGCCGACCAGGACGGCGAGGCGGCCGACCAGGACGGCGAGGCAGCCGACCAGGACGGCGAGGCGGCGGACGTGACCGGCGAGGGTCCGTCCGACCGCGACGACTGAGGGAATGCTCGTGATCGCACGTGCGATCACGAGCGATCCCGCACGAAGGACCCGGCCCCGCCGGTGCTCGTTTGACCGGGCGGGGGCGGGTCCGTACGCTAGAACGTCGGTGCGTCGCGCGCGTGCCGGGAGGCCTGACGGCCGCGTGACCCGGGGAGACCCGGGGGCGGACGTCCTGCCGGTCCTGGTCCAGGCGCCGCGGACGACATCGCCGACGCGAACCCCTCACCCTCGTGGTGCGGCGGTGCGCGGGTACCGGCGGGTCACGCGGCACCGACGGGCAGGACGCACGAAGCACCGATGAGCAGGTCCGACGAGCAGAGATGAGCAGCAACGTGGTGTACGCGATCGTGAAGGCTGGCGGCCGCCAGGAGAAGGTCGCCGTCGGCGACGTCGTCGTCGTCGACCGCCTCGCCGCCGGGGCAGGGTCGTCGGTCCAGCTGACGGCGCTGCTGCTCGTCGACGGGGACAAGGTCACCACCGACGCCGCGGCGCTCGCCAAGGTGACGGTGACGGCCGAGGTCGTGCGGGACGAGAAGGGTCCCAAGATCGACATCCTCAAGTACAAGAACAAGACCGGGTACCGCAAGCGTCAGGGTCACCGTCAGCGGCTGACGCGCCTGAAGGTCACCGACATCGCGTGAGCCCGCGCCGCTCACGCGGCCGTCCACCTTTTCTGAGCATCCGGAGAGCAGGTCAGTCATGGCACACAAGAAGGGCGCGAGCTCATCGCGCAACGGTCGCGACTCCAACGCGCAGCGCCTCGGCGTCAAGCGCTTCGGCGGTCAGGTCGTCAAGGCCGGCGAGATCATCGTCCGCCAGCGCGGCACCCACTTCCACCCGGGCGACAACGTCGGCCGCGGTGGGGACGACACGCTGTTCGCGCTGGCCGCGGGCTCGGTGCTGTTCGGCACGCGTCGTGGCCGCAAGGTCATCGACATCGTGGTCGCGGACGCCTGAGGTCGCGACACACCCCAGCTTTCACGGTCGAAGGGGCGCACCGGCACGGTGCGCCCCTTCGTCGTGTGACGATCAAGATCTGCAGGAGAAGGTGAAGGAGGTCCAGCCATGGCGACGTTCGTCGACCGTGTCGTGCTGCACGCGACCGGCGGTGACGGTGGGCACGGCTGCGCGTCCATCCACCGCGAGAAGTTCAAGCCGCTCGCCGGCCCCGACGGCGGCAACGGCGGCAACGGCGGGTCCGTGATCGTCGAGGTCGACCCCCAGGTCACCACCCTGCTGCCGTTCCACCACCTGCCGCACCGCCGCGCCGCGTCCGGCACGCAGGGCATGGGCGACCACCGCAGCGGCTCGACGGCCGAGGACCTCGTCCTCGGCGTCCCCGACGGCACCGTCGTGAAGTCGCCCGACGGCACCGTCATCGTCGACCTCGTCGGGACCGGTGCGCGCTACGTCGTCGCCGCGGGCGGGCGGGGCGGCCTCGGGAACGCCGCGCTCGCGTCGCCGCGGCGCAAGGCCCCGGGCTTCGCGCTGCTGGGGGAGCCCGGCGACGAGGCCAGCGTGGTCCTCGAGCTCAAGACCATCGCCGACGTCGCGCTGGTCGGGTACCCGTCGGCCGGCAAGTCGAGCCTCGTCGCGGCGATCTCCGCGGCCCGGCCGAAGATCGCTGACTACCCGTTCACGACGCTCGTGCCGAACCTGGGCGTCGTGCAGGCCGGTGACGCCCGCTACACGGTCGCGGACGTCCCCGGTCTGATCCCCGGCGCGTCGCAGGGCAAGGGGCTGGGGCTGGAGTTCCTGCGGCACATCGAGCGCTGCGCCCTCGTCGTGCACGTCCTGGACTGCGCGACCCTCGAGCCCGACCGCGACCCGATCACCGACCTCGACGTCATCGAGGCCGAGCTCGGCACCTACGCCGAGGACCTCGAGGTGGCGGCCGGCGGCGTGCCGCTCGCGGAGCGTCCGCGCGTCATCGTGCTGAACAAGATCGACGTGCCCGAGGCGCGCGAGCTCGCGGAGCTGGTGCGACCCGAGCTCGAGGCGCGCGGGCTGCCCGTCTACGAGATCTCGACGGCCAGCCACGAGGGCCTGCGCGCCCTGACGTTCGCGCTCGCGGGGCAGGTCGACGCGTCGCGTCGCGCCGCACCGCTCCCCGAGCCCACGCGCACCGTGCTGCGCCCGCGCGCCGTCGACGACAACGGCTTCACGGTGAAGCGCCGCGAGGGCGGCGGGCAGGTCTGGTTCGCGATCCGCGGCGAGAAGCCCGAGCGGTGGGTGCGCCAGACCGAGTTCTCGAACGACGAGGCGGTCGGCTACCTCGCGGACCGTCTGGCACGCGCCGGCGTCGAGGACGCGCTGTACCGGGCGGGCGCCGTGGCGGGCGACGAGGTACGGATCGGACCCGACGAGAACTCGGTGGTGTTCGACTGGGAGCCCACCCTGCTCACGGGGTCCGAGCTGCTCGGCGGCCCGCGCGGCTCCGACGCGCGGCTCGAGGACCGGGCGCGGCCCACGCGCGGCCAGAAGCGTCGCGAGTACACCGAGCGCATGGACGCCAAGGCGGCCGCGCGCGCCGAGCTGTGGACGGAGCGCGAGCAGGGGGTCTGGACCGACCCCGACTCCTGAGCCGGCGCGCGCCGTGCGTCCGGGGGGCGGTCGCTGCACGGGCAGCGGCCGCGGGCGGGGCATCATGGGGGCCGTGAGTGCCGCCGCCCTGTCGGGACGTGACCAGCTGCCCGCCGCGGGCCGCATCGTCGTCAAGGTCGGCTCGTCGTCGCTGACGACGCCGGACGGGCACCTCGACACCGAGCGCCTCGCCGCCGTCGTCGAGGTGCTCGCGGTGCGCCGCGCGGCGGGGACCCAGGTCGTCCTGGTGTCGTCGGGGGCGATCGCTGCGGGCATCGGCCCGCTGGGGCTGGCGGCCCGGCCGCGGGACCTCGCGACGCAGCAGGCGGCGGCCTCCGTGGGCCAGGGGCTGCTCGTGGCGCACTACACGCGCGCGTTCGCGGCGCACGGGCTACGGGTCGCGCAGGTGCTGCTGACCGCCGAGGACACGTGGCGGCGCGGGCAGTACCGCAACGCGCACCGTGCCCTGACCCGGCTGCTGGACCTCGGCGTCGTGCCGATCATCAACGAGAACGACGCGGTCGCCACGGACGAGATCCGGTTCGGCGACAACGACCGGCTCGCGGCGCTGGTGTCGCACCTCGTCCACGCCGACGCGCTGGTGCTGCTCACGGACGTCGACGCGCTGTACACGGGGCCGCCGTCGCGGCCGGGCTCGCGACGCATCGGCGAGGTGCACGGGCCCGGTGAGCTCGAGGGCGTCGACGTCACGGCGCGCGGCAGCGCCGTGGGCACGGGGGGCATGGTCACCAAGCTCGAGTCCGTCGCGATCGCCACCCAGTCGGGCATCCCGGTCGTCCTGACGTCGGCGGCGCTGGCCGCGTCCGCGCTGGCGGGCGACG